>JBBAVM010000061.1:0-20558 GCA_040397685.1 Pirellulales bacterium | reverse complement strand
TGGGGCGGTCCTTTCGTGATGGGAAAAGCGGAGCGGGATAGGTGAAAAACGACCGTGCCGTCACGGTATATACGGATGTATAGTTCCATGTCAAGGTGGTCGGCTGGCGATTGGCCGGAGGGCCCGTGGATCGATTAGCATGCGAGGAACCATGCTCCACTCCGGCGACGTTCCTCGACTCCGACTCCCCCGTGCAACGGCGGCGATTGTGTGGCTGTGGTGCGGAATCGGCATCGCCCGCGCCGACGAGGGGATGTGGCTGTTCAACGATCCGCCCGTCGCGCGGATCGGGCGGGATCACGCGGCCGCCCTCGGCAATGCGACGCTTACGCCCGCGTGGCTCGAGCACCTGCAGCAGGCGTCGGTGCGGTTCAATTCGGGCGGGTCGGGGTCGTTCGTGTCGGCCGACGGACTCGTGCTCACCAATCACCACGTCGGCGCCGACGCCCTGCAGAAACTCGGCACGGCGGACCGCAACTATTACCGCGACGGCTTCCTCGCCGAGACGCGCGATGCCGAACTCAAGTGCCTCGATCTGGAACTGAACGTGCTCATGGCGATCGAGGACGTGACGGCCCGCGTGCAGGCGGCCGTCGCGCCGGGCATGGATGCCGCGGCGGCGTTCGCGGCCCGACGGCGGGTGATGGCGGAGATCGAGAAGGAGTCGCTCGCGGCCACCGGGCTTCGCAGCGACGTCGTCACGCTCCACCAGGGCGGCCGCTACCATCTGTATCGCGCGAAGAAGTACACCGACGTGCGGCTCGTGTTCGCCCCGGAGCAGCAGATCGCCTTCTTCGGCGGGGATGCCGACAACTTCGAGTTTCCGCGGTACGACCTCGACATCTGTTTTTTCCGCGCCTACGAGAACGGGGCGCCGGCCCGGGTGCCGCACCATCTCGCGTGGGGACGCTCGGCCGCGGGGCCGGGCGACCTCGTGTTCGTGTCGGGGCATCCCGGCCACACCGACCGGGCGAAGACCGTGGCGGAAATCCTCACGCTGCGCGATCGCGACGTGCCCTTTTCGCTCGGCGTGCTCAACCGGCTCGAGTCGCTCTACGCCGCCTTTTCCGGCGAGGGGCCCGAGGAGCGACGCCAGGCGATGGGCGACCTGTTCGGCGTCCAGAACGGACGCAAGAGTCGTGAGGGGCTGCTGGCCGCGCTCCTCGATCCCGCGCTGCTCGCCCGCAAGCGGGCTGATGAAGCACGGCTGCGGGCGCTCGTGGCGTCGCAGCCCGGCGCGTCCTCGCCCTCGCCGTTCGAACGCATCGAACGGGCCGAGGCGGATCTCGCGCGGGTCGCCCTGCGGCATGCGTTCCTCGAAGGAGGCGTCGGATTCAACACCCAATACTTCACGAACGCCCGCACGCTCCTCCGCATGGCCGAGGAGGCGGCGAAGCCGAGCGGTGAGCGGCTGCGGGAGTATCGCGACTCGAATCGCGCGTCGCTCGAACTCCAGCTCTTCTCGCCGGAGCCGCTCTACGACGGCTTCGAGACCGTGAAGCTCGCCGATTCGCTCACCGCCCTCGCCACGAGCCTCGGGCCCGACGATCCGCTCGTGGCCCGGGTGCTGGCCGGCAGGTCGCCGCGCGAGCGGGCGGCTGAGCTCATCGCGGGCACCACGCTCGGCACGCGGGCCGCCGGCGGTCCCGACACCCGGCGAATGCTCGCCGATGGCGGCCGGGCGGACGTCGCAGCCTCCGGCGATCCGATGCTGGGGCTTGCGCGGCTCGTGGACGACGAGGCCCGAGCCCTGCGAAAGGTGGTCGAGGCGGCGGGGGAAGTCAAGCGGCAGGCACACGCGGAGATCGCGCGGGCCCGGTTCGCCGCGGAAGGCGAAAGCCTGTATCCCGACGCCACGTTCACGCTCCGGCTGGCCTACGGCACCGTGCGGGGCTACGAGACGGGCGGCCGCGAGGTGCCCCCGGTCACCGACTACCGCGGCCTGTTCAAGCGAGTGGACGAGAAGCTGGCGACTCCGCCGTTCGACCTGCCGCCGCGCTGGCGCGAGCTTCGGCCCCGGCTCGAGGCCGACGAGGCCTTTCTCACCACGCCGTTCAACTTCATCTCCACGGCCGACATCATCGGCGGCAATTCCGGCAGCCCGGTCGTGAACGTGCGCGGTGAACTCGTGGGGCTGATCTTCGACGGCAACATCGAGTCACTCGCGCTTGATCTCGCCTATGACGACACCCGCGCGCGGGCGGTGGCGGTCGCGGCGCCGGGTATCCTTGCGGCGCTCGAACGCGTGTACGGGGCGACGGCGCTCGTCGCCGAGATGCTGGGGCGGGCGGCGCCGGCCGCCGGGGTCGAGGCTGGCTGGCGGCCGCTGTTCGACGGTCGCGAGATGGGCGCGTGGAAGCCGTCGGGCTTCGGCGGCGAAGGGGAGACGGCCGTCGTCGAGGACGCGATCGAGATCGGCATGGGCGCCGACCTGAGCGGGATCACGTGGACAGGCGAATTCCCGCGGCAACGGTATGAACTTTCGCTCGAGGCCCAGCGGGTGGAAGGCAACGACTTCTTCTGCGGCCTCACCTTTCCAGTCGGCGACGATCCCTGCAGCCTGATCGTGGGCGGCTGGGGCGGGGGCGTGGTGGGGCTGTCGAGCATCGACGGCCTCGATGCTGCCCGAAACGACACGACGCTCTACAAAGCGTTCGAGAGCGGGCGCTGGTACTCGATCCGGGTGCGGGTGACACCGGAGCGGGTTGAGTGCTGCCTCGACGAGGAGGGAATCATCGACCAGCCGCTCGAGGGACACGCACTCTCGATCCGCGAGGAGGTGACGCCGTCGCTGCCGCTCGGGATCTCGACCTATGCGACGACCGCCCGCATCCGCAACATCCGCTGGCGACCGCTGGCGGATGTATCGCGGCAGGACGAGGCACGGCCATGACCGGGCCGGACGCGGGCGGGGAGCGAGCCGACGCGGAGAGGATGCGGCGGCAGATCGCCGCCGAGGCGGCGCGGCTGCTGGCCCGCGGCGGCGACGCGGAGCGGGCCCGGTATCGCGCCGCCCGCCGCGTGGGGCAGGGCTGGGTGCCGCCGGACCGGATTCCGGACCACGCCGAGGTCCGCCGCGAGTGGCACCACGCGGCCGGGTCGGCCCACGCCTTCGCGCCGCTCGTCGGCGATCGGTTCGCACGGATCGCGGCGCTCGTCGAGCCGCTCGCTGCGGTGCGGCAGGATCCCGCCCGCCACCCGGAGGGCGACGTGCTCGAACACTCGCTCCAAGCCTTCGACCTCGTGCGGGATGAGCGGCCGTTCGACGAGGAGTTGCTGACGGCCGCGCTCGTGCATGACGTCGGGCGGGCGATCGACCGGTCTGACGCGGTGGCGGCGGGGCTCGCTGCGCTCGCCGGGCTGGTCACGCCGCGCACGGAATGGCTCGTGGAGCACCTGCCTGTGGGGCGGGCCTATCGTGATGGCACGCTCGGCCACCGTGCCCGGCAGCGGCTCGAGGCGCATCCCGATTTTCTCGATCTCCTGCTGCTCGCCGATGCGGACCGCGCGGCACGGGTCCGGGGCGCCGCCACGCCGACGCTCGACGAGGCGATCGAGACGCTCCGCGGGCTCGATGAGATGTAGGGCGAACCCTCGCTTGCGCTTCGGGCTTGCGTGGGAGGAGGAGATCCCTCGCTTGCGCTTCGGGCTTGCGTGGGCGGGGTGGGTTATGTTTCCTCGGGCGATCGGCCGCCGAGGGCCGCCTTCACGGCCTCGCGGGCCTCGCGCCACCGCGTCTTCACCGTCCGCTCGGAGCAGTCGAGGAGATCGGCGATCGTCTTCTGGTCGGCGCCGAGAAACCACACGAGGTGGAAGACCTCACGCGATTCGCCCGGGAGCCGATCGACGGCTTCCTGAAAGATCGTCCAGCGGTCGAGCGTCGTGTCGGGGGCGATGACGCGATCGATGTGGCGCTCGGCGCCGGCGCCACGGCCCGAGAGCGGCGGGAGCACGTTCGTGCCGTGGTTCGCGGCATACGACCAGGCGCCGGCGTGCCTGCGGGCGAGGTCGATGAGTTCGCGGCGGACCTCGGTGGCGGCCAGCGCGAGCACCGTCCGCGGGGAATCGATCGGCATCTGACCGAGCGACCGGTGCAGCCGCATCGCGGCCGCCTGGAAGACGTCGTCAGTGTCGTCCCAGCGGCGGACGTTGGGGAAGCGGGCCAGCATCCGGTGGGCGAGCTGCCGTAGCCGGTCGGCGCAGAGCTCGATGATCTGGTCGCGGGCCGACAGATCGCCGACCGCGAGCCGGGCGACGCAGGCATCGAGAGCCGGGGGCAGGCGATCGTCGGTGTCCATCTCGGTTTCCGCGGGATTTCCCGGAGTTTCTACCACGTTTTGCCCCTCGGGCCGCCGCCTCTCGTTTTTATGGTTGGAGGAATTGAGTATGACCAGACGTTTCCGGCCGGCGAGCCGTCCACGGCACCCGGCTCGTCGCTTGGAATCCGCTGCCGCTCCGCACGAGGTTTTGGGCCTGCCGGCGTGCGAGGAAGATGCTGTCCGGGTGATCGAAGTCTCCCAACTCCTGCTCAGGCGGTGGCGAAGGGTATCCACGGGGGCGAGCGTGCCAGGCCCGGTTCCCGCCTCGGCGGTGGAGGTCTCGAATCGGATTCGACAGATCCTGGAGGCGCGGCAGGCGATGCTCGAGCGGATCCATGCGGACTGGCGCGGGTCGGCCGACGCCGCCCCGTGAAATCCCCTCGGATGGGCGATACACTCCGGCATGGCCGGGATCGCCTCCGTATCGTCCGATCGTTTCGATCCGTGGGATGGGCGCGGCCGACGAGCGGCCTCCGGCATGTCGGGGACGTCGGATTCGTTCGGGCTGGCCGCCGAGTCGCCCGTTGAACTTTCCCCCGGCACCGATCTCGGCGGGCTCACGATCACGCGGCTGATCGGCACGGGCGGCATGGGCCGCGTCTACGAGGCGCGGCAGCAGGCCCCCGATCGTCTCGTCGCCGTCAAGGTGATGCGCGAGCTGATCGTGTCGGCGGATCGACGGCGCCGGTTTGAATATGAGGCGGAGGTGCTCGGGCGGCTCAGACACCCCAACATCGCCCAGATCTTCACCTGCGGCACGTTCGCCTCCGGCCCCGTGGCGGTGCCATTCTTCGTGATGGAGCTCGTGGCCGACGCTCGTCCACTCACGCAGTATGCCCGCGAGCGTGGCCTCGGCGTCGCTTCAGGCGTCGAGCTGTTTCAGCGGGCCTGTGCTGCGGTGGCCCACGGCCACGAGAAGGGCGTCATCCATCGGGATCTCAAGCCGGGCAATGTGCTGGTGGATGCGGCCGGCGAGGTGAAGGTGATCGACTTCGGCGTCGCGAAGTCGCTGGCTGCCGACGTCGCGTCGGGGTCGCTCGCCACGCAGGCGGGCGAACTGGTCGGCACGCTGTCGTACATGAGCCCCGAGCAGCTCGCCGGGCGGAGCAACGACGTCGATGCCCGGAGCGACGTGTATGCCCTCGGCCTCGTGCTCCACGAACTGATCACCGACCGGCCACCGCACGACCTGCGTGGCGGCATGCTTCCCGCCGCGCCCCACGCCGGGCAGGATCCGGCGCTCGACGCCGCCGAGGCGGTGGAGCGGGCGGTACGCGCTGCAGGGGCAGGTCGGGCCGCGGCGCGGGCCCTCGGGGCGATCGTCGGCACCTGCCTCCAGCCGCGCGCTGCCGACCGCTATGCCACGGCGGTCGAGGTCGCCGCCGAGCTCTCCCGGTGGGCGGCCGGCGAGCCGATCCTGGCTCGGCCGGCGACGTGGGGTGAGTCGCTCGCCCGGCTGTGGCGCCGACGGCGGGCTGCCGTCGTGGCGGGGATCGTCGCGGTGGGATCCCTGGCGACGGCTGCCGCGTGCAGTTCCTATTTTCTGGTGCAGGCAGAACGTCAGGCTGCGGCGGCACGGGCCGACCTGTACGCCGCCAACCTCTTTCTGGCGGCCGACGCCCGCGACACCGGCAACCTCGCCGAGGCCCGCCGCCGGCTCGCGGCGGCCCGGGCGCTCGTCGCCGATAGCGGCAGCGCCCGCCCTGTCGAGCTCGAGTGCCTCGCGGACGCGTGCGACGATTCGCTTGCCGTCGTCGCGCAGGCCGACGCGAGCGTCCTGGCCACGGCGTGTTCACCCGATGCGACGCTGGTCGCGGTCGGCGTCCGCGACGGCTCGGTGCGACTCGTCCCGCTCGCGGGGCGCAGCGTGGATGATCGCCCACCGGTCGATCTCGTCGGCCACACGAAGGAGGTGTGGCGGGTGGCCTGGTCGCCGGATGGGAGCCGTGTCGGCACGGCATCGGAGGACAAGACGGCTCGGATCTGGGATGCGGCAAGCGGGCGCGAGCTGGGGAGAATCGATGCGCACGCGGCGAAGGTCTATGGCGTCGCCTTCAGTCCCGATGGGGCGATGCTCGCGACATCCGGTGCCGACGGGGCGGTGCGGCTCCGCGACGCCGCCTCCGGAAACGAGCAGAGGGTCCTGGCGCCCGGTGGCGGCACCGTCTACGACGTGGCGTTCACCCGCGACGGCGAGGGCGTCGCCACGGGATCCCAGAATGGGGCGGTGCAACTCTGGAACGTGCGCGACGGGAGCGTCGTGCGCCGGTTCGTCGGCCATGAGGATCGCGTGTTTCGCGTGGTGTTCTCGCCGGACGAGACGAAGTTGGCGACGGCATCGGAAGATGGCAGCGTGCGGGTATGGAGGGTCGCGGACGGCAAGACGCTCGCGAAGTTCGAGCATCCCGAGCGGGTGAACGGCGTGGCCTTCGCGGCGGCGGGCCGGCGTGTGGCGACGGCGTCGGGAGACGGTTTGCTGCGGGTCTTCGCCACGTCGCGCGGCGGCGACGTGGATCGCCTCTGCGGCCACGATGCCGGCCTGATGTCGGTGTCATCGTCCCCTGACGGCGACTGGATCGTGACCGGGTCGATGGATCAGACCGTGCGGCTGTGGCGCGGAACCGACGACGGACAGCCCGTGATCAGAGCGTCCGCCGTCGTGCGGAGCCTGGCCTACAACGCCGGCGGCGACACGCTCGCCGTGGGGCTGGCCGACGGCGCGGTGGGCCTGTTCAACGCGGCGTCGCTGGAGCGGACGCATCGCTGGCAGGCCGGGCCGGGGCCGGTGCGGGACGTCGCGTTCGCAGGCGAGGTCGTCGCCGCCGCCTGCGACGACAAGCGCGTGCGGCTCTTTCGCCTCGAAAAGAGCGATGCTCCTCGGGTGCTCGAGTCTCACCGTCAGGAGGTGCACTCGGTGTCGTTCGCGGGCGCCGGCCGGTGGCTCGCTACCGCCTCCGACGACGACACGGCCATGATCCACGACCTGTCCGCCCTCGACGCCGCACCGCGGGTGCTGCGTCATCCGCAGCGGTGCTACTGCGCGCGGTTCGCGCCGGACGGCCGCCGCCTGTACACGGCCTGTGAAGACGGCCACCTGCGCGGCTGGGACGCCGCGACCGGACGATTGGAGATCGACGTCGTCGCCCACCGGCGGCAGGTGAACTGGCTGGCGATCACGCGCGATGGAAAGCACCTGGCGACCGCGTCATCCGACGGCACGGTCGGCATCTGGCGTTGCGCCGACGGGCGGCTGCTGCGGCGGCTCGAGGGGCCGGGGCGGCAGGTATGGAAGGTGGAGTATGCGCCCGACGGCACCCGCGTGGCGGCCGCGTGCGCCGACGGTCACGTGTATCTCTGGGACGCGGCGAGCGGCAGGGCGTTGCCGCATTTCGGCGCGCACGTCGGCGGGGTCTGGGGGCTCGCATTCGCTCCGGACGGCAGTGCGGTCGCGACTGGCGGGCTCGATGGCGAAGTCCGTGTCCACGGCCGCTCGGCGGGCGAACTGTTCCGGACGCGGCAGTCGGTCAGGCCGTCGCCCCGCTAGCCGCGTGATGCGGCGACCACGTGGACAAAGGCCATGGATGCAATCCTGTTCGGCACGGCAGTTGCGGCCCCGTGTGGCAAGCGTCCCGCTTGCCTTTGTGGGACAGGCTTCAGCCTGTCATGCCTCGTGTCGTGGGACAGGCTTCAGCCTGTCATGCGTCGTGTCGTGGGACAGGCTTCAGTCTGTCATGCGTCAATCGCCCGCCCCGGCGTCGGCTCCCGCGCCTTCGGCGATAGGGCTGGAGGCCCGGATCAGCACCGGCCGATGGAGGTCCCTCGCTTGCGCTTCGGGCTTCCGTCGTTCCCTCGCTTGCGCTTCGGGCTTGCGTCGTTCCCTCGCTTGCGCTTCGGGCTTGCGTGAATTGATTTCTCAATCGGCAATCAGGCTGCCTGCTGCTGGCCATGCGGCCCGACTCCGCTGCGTCATCCATGGCTTCGCTGGTCAGCTACGCCGGCTCAACGGCAGGGGCAACCCCTCGCCACAGGACTGCCATGGATGGCGTTGTCCACGGACAGCTAGAGCACTTGGCCGAGCGTTTCCTGGAGCACGGCGGCGCTGCGCTTAAGCCCCTGGATCTCCTTGGGCCAGAGATCGACCTCGATCGTCCGCTCCGCGCCGGCCCGGCCGATGACCGTGGGCACCGAGATGGCGACGTCGCGCAGGCCGTAGCAGCCGTTCTGCACCGTGGAGACGGGCAGTACCCGCTTGCTGTCGAGCGCGATCGCGTGGATCACCTCGGCGATCGACACGCCGACGGCGAAGCCGGCGCCGGTCTTCTTCTTGATCATCTCGGCGCCGCTGGTCTTGGCACGCTGGAAGACGTCCTCGCCCAGTTTGTGCGTGAAGCCGGGATACTTTTCGAGCGGCAGGCCAGCGACGCTGGCGCTCGACCACACCGGCACCATGCTGTCGCCGTGCTCGCCGAGGATCATCGCCTGGAGCTGCGTGGCGGGCGCCTTCAGGCTCATGGCGAGCAGGCTGCGGAACCGGAGCGTGTCGAGCAGCGTGCCGAGGCCGATGACGCGGCCCCGGGGCAGCCCGAGCTCCTTCTCGGCCAGATACGTGAGGATATCGACGGGGTTCGAGACGACGAGCACGATCGCGTCGGGCCGGTGGCCCTTCGCCTTGATCTCACCGAGGATGGAGCGGAAGAGCACGACGTTGCGGTTGATGAGCGCGAGCCGGCTTTCGTCGGGCTTGCGCCGCAGGCCGGCGGTGATGCAGATCAGGTCGGCATCGGCGAGATGCTCGTAGCCGCCGGCGTGGATCGACTGGTCGGCGATCGCCGCCGTTCCGTGGAGCATGTCGAGCGCCTGGCCGTCGGCCAGATCGGCATTCGCGTCCACGATCACGATCTCGTGGACGATGCCGCCGAGCTGCAGGGCGAATCCCGCCGACGAGCCCACGATCCCACCACCACCGATGATCCCGACTTTCATGTGTTATTCCTTACCACTCCCTGATGCACCGGCTCGGGGGCGGCAAAAGTCTCGTCGCGTGGGCTGCGGCAGCCCAAGGCTCCTCGAGCGTTCGCCGACCCCCTCGCCTCGCTTAAGCTGCTGAAATTCCGAGTTGTTTGCAGACGGTTTCCGTGACGATCTTCACGAGTTGCTCCTGGTCGAGGCCCGTCGAGGCGGGGGCCGGTGACGCGCCCATTGGCGACGGGGCGTCGAACGCCTTGCGATCGACGCCGGTCGTGCCCCAGCTCGAGCGGAACACGTCGTTGGCGCAGATGTCGCAGTTCTCCATCCCCTTCTCGAGCCGCGGGTCGGTGTAGCCCCACTTCGCCTTGAGGTCGAGCAGCTCCTTCGTCTCCTGCTTCGTGAGATACGTGACGCGGCCGAGGTCCTTGGCGAGCATCAGGATCCGGCAGTAGGCGTCGAGGATCTCGGTCCACCAGTAGGCCTTCTCGACCGTCTCGCCGAAGCTCACGGTGCCGTGATTGGCGAGGATCACGACGTTCGACTGCTTGACGAACGGCTTGACGGTGTCGGCGAACTTCTGGCCGCCGGGCGTCTCGTAGCGGGTGATCGGCACGTCGCCGAGGAACACCTCGACCTCCGGCAGCACGCACTGCGGGATCGGCTCGCGGGCCACGGCGAACGCGGTGGCGTGGGGCGGGTGGCAGTGGACCACCGAGTTCACGTCGGGTCGTTCCTTCATGATCGTGAGGTGGAGCAGGATCTCGCTCGACCGCTTGCGCTGGCCGGCGAGTTGGTTGCCCTCCATGTCCACGATGCAGAGATCGGAGGGCTTCATGAAGCCCTTCGAGATCATCGTGGGGGTGCAGAGCACCTCGTTCGGCCCGAGGCGGAACGAGATGTTGCCGTCGTTGCCGGCCGCGAACCCCTTGTTGTAAATCCGGCGGCCGATGTCGCAGATCTCCTCTTTGAGCTGGTTGAGCGGCTTGCTCGTGGTCTTGCCGGAGGCTTTGGTAGCCATGGTTGCTCCTTCGTGACGTCTGGGTGGCTGTATTGATTCTGACCCACTTTTTGGGTCGCGGTCGGGTTATGGAAGTTTCGTGTGGTGCGGACTGTGGCGGTTATGCGGGCTTCGGGGCGAGGTCGAGGCGGTCGATGAGGGCGGCGACGTAGGCATCGACCGGCTTGTCGAGCGGGCGGAAGGGCTGGGCGGCCTCGCCGCCCTCGCTGAAGGCCACGAGCTGCCCGTCTCCGGCGCCGAGATCGTCCCAGGCCACGAGTGGCTCGGCAGGGCCATCGCCGTGGGCGAGGTCGGCCGACGACAGTGGCACGACGAGCTTGAGCACGCCGCCGCGCATCGTCGGATGGGGCTCGACGAGCGTCACGGTGCCGATGGTTTTTCCGAGTCGCATGGGTATGGTCCGATCAGTGGGCGTGGCCCTGGCACGCGCACGGCGGCGGGGCGGCGGCGAGTTCGGCCGGGGCGGTGCCGAAGTCGCGGCGGGCGAAGTCGCCGCAGACGCGATCGAGGCTCACGGCGGAAAACGCCTTGGGATCGACGACGATCAAATTCGCGCTGACTTCGCCGGCAGCGGCCAGGAGGCCGGCGGCGTCGCGGGCGGTCACGGCCCGCAGGCCCGACGAGCGATTGGCGAGCACGACGGCCGCGGCGGGGCGTCCCGTCAGGAGAATGGCACGGGCGCCGTCTCGCGACGCGTGGGTGGCGATGGCCGCGACGACGTCGGCGAGGCCAGTGGCCGGCAGTTGCGCTGCGCCGGCAATCGTGCGCACGATCGACGCACAGCGGCCGGCGACATCGCCGCCGCACTCGGCGTGGGCCACGACGAACGGCCGTCTCACAGGCTGGTTCGCTGCCGCAGGGGCGGCGCCGCGCACGATTTCGATCCCGGCGTCGCGGGCATGCTCCCGGGCCGAGGGCGTGATGACTGCGGCCGCGCCCACGACGACCCGGGCCGTACCGGCGGGCAGTCTCTCGAGGCTGGCGAGCGTCACGACCTTGTCGGTGAGCGTCAATCCGCCCGGAGCCTGCGGCCGGCCGTCATTCGATGCGGGCGGGGGCGACACCACGGCCGGCGGCGCCGTGGCGGCGACGCGGGCGATGACTTCGGCGACGAGGCGACGGATGGTTTCGGGATCGTGGTTCACGGTGGACGTTTCAGTGTGCGGTCAGGGGGTGTCGAGCAGGGCGACGGTGCTCCACCGGGCCGGCGTGGCGTCGGACTTGAGCACCTCGCGAAGCAGGCGACCGTCGCTCGTGATCATCACGACATCGCCCACGCCGGCGGCGACCGTGTCGATCGCCAGCTGGGGGTCGCCGTCGGGCGTCGTGCGATCGGCCATGAGCGGCTGCACGACGTAGAGCTTCGTGCCGTCGAGCGACGGGTGCTTCACGGTGGCGGTCGCGGTGCCGAGGATGCGGGCGAGTTGCATGCGGGGGTTTGGAGGAAGGGGATGAGGATGGGATGGGGATGGGAAGTTGAGTCGTGACAGGCTGAAGCCTGTCCTACGGGGGGTCACGTGGCGCTGCCGAGGATGCGGAGGTCGTCGACGAGCGTGCATCGCCGTTGACGAGTGAACGTGAGCGGCGTGGTCACGCCCTCGCCGGTCGGCGTGGCGATCGAGAACGAGAGATATCCCTCGCCCCCGAGACCGAGGCCGGCCACGCTCGGGCCGTTCTTCACGAACAGCGTCGTGTCGAGGAGCCGGCCCATCCGGGTCATCGTGCGGACGTTGTTGGAATGGATGATCGCCGTGTGGCGGAAGCCATGCTCGCTCTCGTGGGCCCGATGAATAGCCTCGTCCACGTCCTTGCAGCGGACGAACGGCAAGAAGGGCATCATCTGCTCGGTGGGCACGAACGGGTTGTCCACGTCGGTCTCGCCGAACACGAGTTCGAGGCCGTCGCGGCCCGTGGCACCGGCAGCCTGGGCGAGGAGCGACGCATCCTTGCCGAGCAGATCCTTGCAGGGCACCCAGTGGCGGTGGGCGCCTTCGCCCGCCATCACGATCGCCCGCTTCGTGAGGGCATCGACCTCGTGGGCCGAGAGTCGCAGGGCGCCGGCCTTCTCCATCGCCGCCATCATCCGGTCGAACACGCTTGCCACGACGAACACCTGCTTCTCGCCGATGCAGAGGAGATTGTTGTCGTAGGCCGCGCCCGCGATGATCGAGCGGGCCGCGTTGTCGAGGTCGGCCGTCTCGTCAACGACCACGGGCGGATTGCCCGGGCCGGCCACGATCGCCCGTTTTGGCGACTGGAGCGCGGCCTTCGCCACGGCCGGGCCACCCGTCACGCAGATGAGCTTGATGCCACGGTGGTTGAAGAGCGCGCCGGCCGATTCGAGCGTCGGCTCGGCGATGAGGCTGATGAGATTGTCGATGCCGATGTCGCGATGGATCGCCTGGTTGAACCGCCGCACGCCCTCGGCGGCGATCTTCCGGCCGCTGGGGTGCGGGTTGACCACGACCGTGTTGCCGCCGGCGATCATGTTGATCGCGTTGCAGGCGATCGTGGGGAGCGAGTGCGTGACCGGCGTGATGGCGGCGATCGGGCCGAATGGAGCGTGCTCGATCACGGCCAGGCCGCGGTCGCCGCTGAACACCTCGCTCGACATGAACTCGACGCCCGGCACCTTCTCGCCGAGCACCTTGAGCTTCTCGATCTTGTGCTCGAGCCGGCCGATCTTCGTCTCCTCGAATTCCATCCGGCCGAGTTCCTCGGCGTCGGCGATGGCGATCCGGCGGATGTGGGCGATGGCCTTCTTCCGCCCCTCGACGCCGAGTTTTTCGAGCTGTTCGAAGGCTTCCTGGGCGGCGCGGACGGCTTCGTCGACGCTGCTGCAGATGCCGTGCGCCCCCGTGAGGGAGGAGGCTCCGCTCGGGCCGGATACAACCGACGGCTGCGCCGCATTGGGGGTGGCGGCCAGTTCGGCGATGACCTGGCGGACTATTTGAGCGATGTCGGGCGTGGCGGTGGACATGCAGGGGATTCCAGGGGGCGTGACAGGCTGAAGCCTGTCCTACTTTTTGAAAACTTCTTTGCCTTCGATGCGGACGGTATCGACGAGGCCGATGATCACGGCGTCGATCGGCAGGGACTTCGTTTCGGGGGTGAGCCGGGCGCTCGAGCCCTGCGTGACGAGAACGAACTGGCCCTCGCCGGCGCCGAGCGTATCGACGGCGATGAACGTGCGACCTGTCGAGACGAGCCGGTCGCGCTTCTTCTCGTCGAGCCGGTAGGGCTCGACGACGAGCATCTTGTGGCCCGTCATCGACTCGGTCTTCTGCGTGGCCACGACGGAACCGGTCACCAGGGCGACGAACATCAGCCACCTCTCTTTTGTGGATGCGAGCCTGTGTGCGAGCCGCCGATCAGCAGGTCGCGGGTTTGCCGGGCCACGATCAGCTCTTCGTTCGTGGGAATCACCCACACCTTCACGCGGGCTGTCTTCGCCCCGATCTCACGCTCCCCCGACGCCTTGGCGTCGTTGGCTGCCGGATCGATCGCGATTCCGAGGTCGTCGAGGCCCGCGAGCACCGCCGCCCGCGTGAGCGGCGAGTTCTCCCCGATACCGCCGGCGAAGGCGATGCAATCGACTCCGCCGAGCTCCACGATCCCCGCCCCGAGCCAGTGCCGGATCGACGCCACGTAGACGTCGATCGCCGTCTGCGCCCGGCGGCTGCCAGTCGCCGCGGCCTCCTCGAGGTCCCGCATGTCACCCGACGTGCCCGACATTCCTGCAAGCCCCGCTTGTCCGGACAGCTCGACGAGCAGGTCCTCGAACCCGCGGCCCGTCTGCTTCGCGACGTGCAGCAGGGCGAAGGGGTCGAAGTCGCCGGCCCGGTTGTTCTGGGGCAGGCCCGACTGCGGGCTCATCCCCATCGACGTGCCCACGCTCTTGCCGTCGCGGATCCAGCACACGCTGCTCGACCCACCCAGATGGCACGAGATCGCCCGCAGCGGCTTTTTGCCAGGCACGAGCTCGCCGAGGCGAGTGGCCACGAACCGATGACTCGCCCCGTGGAAGCCCCACCGCCGCACGAGATGCTTCTCGACCCATTCCGTCGGCACCGCGTAAAGCGCGTTGCGTTCCGGAATCGTGGCGTGGAAGCCGGTCTCGAACGCGGCCACGAGCGGCACGCCCGGCAACCGTTCTCCAAGCAGCCGCATCGCCTTCACGTACGGCGGGTTGTGGGCCGGAGCCACCGCCGCCATCTCCTCCATCGCCGCGAGGACTTCCGGGCCGACCCGCACGACGCCGCTCACGCGACCACCGTGCACGGCCTTGAACCCCACCGCGGCGACCTCGTCGGCTCGTTTCAGGGGACCGCCCTCCGCCGTCAATTGCTCGAGCGCCGCCGTGAGGGCCACGGCGTGATCGGGAACAGGCATGACGGATTCGAGCTTCGTGGAGTCGGCGGTGGCATAGACGCGGCTTTCGGCCGCGCCGATGCGTTCGACGCCTCCGCGCGCAAGCTCCCGTTCCCCGCCGGTCGAGCCCGCCGTTTCAGGCAGGTCGAACAGGCGGTACTTGAAGCTCGTGGACCCGAGATTCGCGACGAGAATTTTCATCTGCTGCCTTGCCTCGCTTGCGCACCGGGCTTCCGTGGGGAATGCCCGAGACACGTCACTGCCTCCATCGATCACGCGAAGAAGGCGGCGACGAGCGACTCGGCCGGGCGCGGAATGACGTGGCTGGCGACGAGCTCGCCGACCTGCTGGGCCGCGTTGGCACCGGCCTCGACGGCCGCCCGCACGCTGCCCACGTCACCCTGCACGACCGTCGCCACGTAGGCGTTGCCGATGCTGATCCGCTTGAGAATCTTCACGTTGGCCGCCTTGGCCATCGCGTCGGTGGCCTCGACGAGGCCCACGAGTCCCTTGGTTTCCAGAAGCCCGATTGCCGTGTTCATGAATGCTCTTTCTGTGTGAGAAATAAACTGGTCGAAAAATAAAACCCGCTCAAACGTCAGGCCTGCGTGGGCAGGACGATGCCGATGTCCTCGTGCGGACGGGCGATCACCTGCACGCTCACCACATCACCGATCCGGCCGCCGGCCGCCGCACCCGCGTCGGTCGCCGCCTTCACCGCGGCCACGTCGCCCGAGACGAACGCCGTCACGAGTCCGCTGCCGATCTTGTCCCAGCCGATGAAGGTGACGTTCGCCGCCTTCATCATCGCGTCAACCGCTTCGACGAGCGTGACGAACCCCTTCACCTCGATCATGCCGAGGGCTTCAACGTTCTTCGCCATCTGTTGCATCGCTCCTGTGTCAATCAGCCATCATCCTGCGGGCTTGATCCCCGCTGACCGCCCGGCACGCGCCGGAAAAACGATCGTGAATCGTCTGTCGTAGGACAGGCTTGAGCCTGTCGTGTGTGTTTCGTCTGTCGTAGGACAGGCTTTAGCCTGTCGTGTGTGTGGTTGTGGTTTGGTTGTGACAGGCTGAAGCCTGTCCTACGTCTGTTTCAACAGCTCGACGCTTTCCGCGTGGTCGAGATCGGCCGCGTTGCCCTCGTCGGTGTCGATGTGCACCTCGAGCTTGCTCGTGGCGTCGGCCCGCACGAGCAGGTCGCGAAACACCGTGCTGCACGAGCCCTTGATGAGGAGGCTCATCCGGTCGCCATCCTTGACGCCGAAATGGGCGGCATCGGCGAGGCTCATGTGCACATGCCGCTCGGCGCGGATCACGCCCGCGCCCAGTTCGACGGCGCCGGCCGGGCCCACGAGCACGCAGCCTGGCGTGCCCGTGATCTTGCCGCTGGCGCGCACCGGCAGGTCGATGCCGAGCGAGATGCCGTCGGTGAACGCGAGTTCCACCTGGGAGGCTTTGCGCGTGGGGCCGAGCACCCGCACCGTGGGGAGCATTTTTCGTTTGGGGCCGACCACCATCACGGTCTGTTCGGCGGCATAAAAACCGTCTTGATAGAGGTCTTTGTGCGGCGTGAGCGTCGCGCCCGGGCCGAACAGCTTCTCGACGTGCTCGTCGGTGAGATGGCAGTGGCGGGCCGAGATGCTCACGACGAGTTTCGGTTCGGTGCTCCGTCCGCCGTCGCGAGCGGCCTGCGAAGGGGGCGTTCCATGGGACCGCAGCACGATCTCGCGGACGATCCGCTCGACGCTCGTGCGGTCGAGGCCGGCGGGCAGGCCGGGAAAGGAAAGGCTGGGCGAAGCGGCACTGATCATGGCAAGGCTCATGCGGGACGGGTGCGACGGGGAAAGCCCGGCGGCGCGTCGTCTGCGTCGGGCACCTGGGTGACGACGAGCTCCGCCCCGGCCTTCGCGATGGCATCACGCCAGGCGGAGGAGAGGCCGTCGTCGGAGACGAACACGTTGATCGAGGAGAGGCCCGAGACGAGCGTGAGGCTCTTGCGGCCGAACTTCGAACTGTCGGCCACGACGATCACGCGTCCGGCCGCTTTGAGCATCGCCTGCTCCGTCTCGGCCAGGAGGAGGTGGGCGTTGAAGAGCCCTTCCTCCGAGATGCCGGCGGCGGAGAGAACCGTCGTCGTGACATGGAGCCGGCCGAGCAGTTCATTGGCGTAGGGCCCGAGGCAGACGCCCGTGCGCGGGGAGACGTAGCCGCCCAGCAGCACGAGGTCGGTGCGGGCTTCGGAGGCGAAGAGGTTGGCGACCGGCAGGCTGTTCGTCACAACCTGCAGCGAGCGGCCGACGAGCAGCCTCGCCACTTCGTAGGTCGTCGTGCCGCCGTCGAGGAGCACGGTCTCGCCGTCGCCGATGATCGCCGCGGCCTGTGCGGCGATCGCCCGTTTCGCCGCCCAGTTGGCCGGCTGCCGTTCGTCGAACTCGGCCAGCCGCGGCATGCCGCCGGAGTACAGGACGCCGCCGTGCGTGCGCTTTGCCGAGCCCTGCTCCTCGAGGGCGTCGAGGTCGCGGCGGATTGTCGATTCGGAAACCCCCAGCTCCCGCACGAGTTCATCGAGCGCGGCGAAGCCACGAATGCGGATCAGGTCGAGAAGTCGGCTGCGTCGTTCGTGATTCTGCACGGTTTGGTTGCGTCCTGCACCCGATTTTGCAAAGAAACGAGCGTGAATGCAAGCAAAAAATGACGGAATGTGGTCTTATAAACCCGAGATATCAGCGTAAACCGAGCCCGATACCGCGCAAGTCTTTGCTTCGCTTGAAGTTGTGCTGCGTAGGCTGAGTTTGCGGCCGCACTCGAGCATAGGCCATGATTCGGCCCCGTGTCGCCCGGGAACGCAAGCCCGAAGTGCGAGCGAGGGATTTCCTTCCCATCCACGCCGACCCAAGGCCTCAAGACCGCATGCCCGTCCTCAAAATCTCCCTCACCGCCGCTAGTTTTCCGTCATCTTCGTGGGCGAAGGTCGCCGTTCGCCCGTTGAGATTCGCGGAGGACCACGATGACGTTCACCGGCTCGTCGCCGCCCTCGGTCGGCAACACCAGCAAAATTCCAGGGGTTCGAGCCCCGTCCCGAGCATGGCAGGGCTGATGGCCGAGGTTCGGAGCCGGCCTGGGCGGCAGGTGTGGGCCTGGCTCGCGCGACCGGAAATGGCCGGCGCGGCCCCCACGGGGTTGGTGATTCTCGTGCAGGCCGGGGCTACGGCTCCGCACCGCTGGTCGATCGCGTGGTTGCTCGTCGATCCCGCATGCCGGCGGCGCGGAATCGGCATGGTTCTCGTGGCGACGGCGGTGCGTTTCGCGGGAGACCGCGGTGCGACGGAGGTCTATGCCGAGACGCTCGACCGCTGGCCGGCCGCGGTGGCATTTTGGCAGGCCGCGCGGTTGGCGGCCGAGCGGCACGCGGCTACACTTCCGCCGTCAGGAGAGAGTCGCAAGACCGCCGAAGGCTGAACGCTCAGGCAAAAGTACTGACGACACACACTGTTGGAGAGTGACGGGCTCTTTCGGGAGCCCGTCCACCGAAGGGGCAACCCGCAGATAGAAGTCTGCGGCGAATCTCTCAGGTCCAAGGACAACAGGGTTCCTCACGTGCCGCCCCGGCGGCACCTTCGCGACAGGTGCCGCCCTACCCGGCGCCTCAGCTTCGGAGCCCTGTCATGCCCGACCTCGCCGTCGATTCCCGAGCGACTGCATCCCCGGCCGTCCCCGCCGCGCTCCCGCTCGATCGCCTCGAAAACCCGGCCGAATTCCTCGCCCGCCACATCGGCTTCGGCGCGGCCGACGAGCGGCACATGCTCGACTGCGTCGGCGCCTCCTCCCGCGAGGCGCTGCTCGCCGAGATCGTGCCGGCAAGCATCGCCCGAGCGACACCCATGCGGCTGCCGCCGGCGCTCCCCGAGGCGGCCGCCCTCGAAGAACTGAAGGCGATCGCCGCCCGCAACCATGTGTGCAGGAATTTCATCGGGCAGGGGTATCACGGCACGCACACGCCGGCCGTCATTCTCCGCAACATCCTGGAAAATCCCGCCTGGTACACGGCCTACACGCCCTACCAGGCCGAGATCTCGCAGGGCCGTATGGAGGCGATTCTCAACTTCCAGACGATGATCTGCGACCTCACGGCGATGCCGATCGCGAATGCGTCGCTTCTCGATGAGGCCACGGCCGCTGCCGAGGCGATGACGCTCGCGAAGCGCACCGCGAAGAGCCAGAGCCACACGTTCCTCGCCGATTTCCGCTGCCATCCGCAGACGGTCGAAGTGCTGCGCACACGCGCCAAGCCGCTCGGGATCGACGTGGTCGTGGGCGACGTGGCTGCCCTGCTCGGCACGCATGAGTGCTTCGGCGCACTCGTGCAGTATCCTGCGACCGATGGCGACGTCGTCGATCATCGCGGCCTCGCCGACCGCGTTCACGCGAAGCAGGCCGCCTTGTGCGTGGCTGCGGATCTCCTCTCGCTCGTCCTCCTCGTGCCGCCGGGTGAATGGGGCGCCGACATCGTCGTGGGCACGACGCAGCGGTTCGGGATGCCGATGGGCTGCGGCGGTCCGCATGCGGCGTTCCTCGCCTGCCGCGACGAGTTCAAGCGGTCGCTGCCGGGGCGGCTCGTCGGCGTGAGCATCGACGCACATGGCAAGCCGGCTTACCGGCTCGCGCTCCAGACCCGCGAGCAGCACATCCGCCGCGAGAAGGCGACGAGCAACATCTGCACCGCGCAGGTGCTGCCGGCCGTCGTGGCGAGCATGTACGCGGTGTATCACGGCCCGGCGGGGCTCGTGCGGATCGCCGAGCGGGTGGCGGCGTTCGCGGCGATCCTGGCGGACGGGCTCCAGAGCCTCGGGTTCAGGCTCCGCCATGCCCACGCGTTCGATACGCTGGCAGTCGAAACGGGCGGCGAGGCCGACGTCGTCATGGCCCGCGCCGTCGCGGCCGGAATGAACTTCCGGCGGCTCGACGCCGGAACGCTTGGAATCTCCCTCGACGAGACCGCCACCCGCGCCGACATCATGCGGCTCTGGGAGGTCTTCGCTGCGTGCTCGGGCCGCACGGTCCCCGAGTTTGCCCGCCATGAGGCGGGCCGGCAGCCGCTGGTCCCCGCTGCTCTGCGGCGGACGAGCGACTTTCTCACGCATCCGGTGTTCAACACGCATCACTCCGAGACGGCGCTGCTCCGCTACATCCGCGAGCTCTCCGATCGCGACCTCGCGCTCGACCGCACCATGATCCCGCTCGGCAGCTGCACGATGAAGCTCAACGCGACGAGCGAGATGATCCCGATCACGTGGCCGGAGTTCGCGCACATCCATCCCTTCGCCCCAGCCGAGCAGCGGGAAGGGTATGCGATGCTCGAGCGGCAGCTCCGCGAATGGCTCTCGGAGGCGACGGGCTATGCGGGCATCAGCCTGCAGCCGAACGCCGGCAGCCAGGGGGAATATGCCGGGCTGCTCGTGATCAAGGCCTGGCAGGAGGCCCGCGGTCAGGGGCAGCGCAACGTGTGCCTGATCCCGTCGTCGGCCCACGGCACCAATCCCGCGAGCGCCCAGATGGTGGGGATGCAGGTCGTGGTGACCGGCTGTGATGCCCAGGGCAACGTCGATCTCGCCGAGCTGGAAGCGAAATGCCGCGAGTATGCCGATCGTCTCGCGGCTGTGATGATCACCTACCCGAGCACGCACGGTGTGTTCGAGACGGAGATCAAGCGGCTCTGCGAGATCGTGCATCGCCACGGCGGCCGCGTCTACATCGACGGGGCGAACATGAACGCGCTCGTGGGCGTGGCGTCGCCCGGCGGCTTTGGCGGCGACGTGAGCCATCTCAATCTCCACAAGACCTTCTGCATTCCTCACGGCGGCGGCGGGCCGGGCGTGG
>JBBAVM010000060.1:0-20689 GCA_040397685.1 Pirellulales bacterium | reverse complement strand
CGGGCACGCTGATGGTGGAGCCGACGGAGAGCGAGCCGCTCGCCGAGCTCGACCGGTTCATCGAGGCGATGATCGCGATCCGGGGAGAAATTCGCCGGATCGAGGCAGGGGAGTGGCCCGCGGGCAACAACCCGCTCACCCACGCGCCCCACACCGCGGCGACCGTGGCTGCGACCGACTGGGACCGCCCCTACACCCGCGAGGAGGCGGCGTTTCCGGTGCCGGGCATCGAGCGGCGCAAATACTGGCCGCCGGTCGGCCGGGTGGACAACGTCCACGGCGATCGCAACCTCTTCTGCAGCTGCGTGCCCGTGTCGGCCTGGCAGGGGTAGCGGGGCGGGCTTTCAGCCAAGGCCGCTGACCTGCTCTCACCATGGAAAATGGTTGCATCCGTGGGGGCAGGTCAACATCGGCAAGAGCGGTTGTGTAGTCTGTCGGATACCCGTCGCCGTAGCGACATCGACACGCTGCCCCGTCAACCGGTACGCTGCGGAGGCGCAGCCGCCTCAAACCGACCTGTCGGGATCGCGACAGCGAGCACGCATGCCGATGACGAACCCCGACTGGCAGCGACGCCCAGCGGCGCTCATCGTGGCGCATCCTGGCCACGAACTCAGGATCCATCACTGGCTGGAACTGGCCCGGCCGAGCGTGTTCATCCTGACGGACGGTTCCGGGTCCGCGGGTCGATCACGCGTTCCCTCGACACTACGGGTTCTGGAAGCGGCCGGAGCGCGGTGTGGCGTTGTGCGTGGCAGGTTCACGGATGCCGAACTCTACGACCTCTTGCTCCAAGGATCCTGCCGACCGCTGGTGGAAGTGGCCGGTATCATTGCCGACGCGCTCGTGGGTGAGGGGATCCACTACGTCGTGCACGACGCCGTCGAGGGCTTCAACCCGGGCCACGATCTCTGCTGGCACCTGGCCGCCGCGGCCGTCGCCCTGGCTGCGAAGAGGTCGGTGCGGCCGATCGTACGGTACGACTTCCTGCTCACGGGCCGGCCCGACGAATGCCCCGACGTGCCGGATGGTGCTGCGATCCGCGTACAGCTCGACGAAGGGGCCCTCGCCCGGAAGTTGGCCGCGGCGGAGGCCTATCCGGAACTGAAGGGCGAACTAGACGCAGCGCTCGAACGCTTCGGATCAGCCGCTTTCGCGACCGAAGTGCTGCGGCCGGCTCCCGGTGTCGAGGATCATCTTGTGGACGACGGCGCAGTGCCGTTCTATGAACAACACGGCGAGTCCCGCCGAGCCTCTGGACGCTACCGCGAGGTGGTGCGGCGTCGCGAGCACGTCCTTCCGCTCGCGGAGTCGCTCCGAAACTCCGTGGCTGGCCGGTGATCGAGCACGCCGCGGAGACGTCATGCGAGTCCTGCTGACCAACAACACCCTCGCCGCCCGTGCCGGTTCGGAACTCTACGTCCTCGACGTGGCGCGGGAACTGAAGCGGCTCGGCCACATGCCCGTCGCCTACAGCCCGGCGCTGGGCGCGGTCGCCGACTGTCTCCGCGCGGAAAACATCCCGGTCATCGACGATCTCGCTGCGCTGCCCTTCCGCCCCGACGTGATCCACGGGCAACACCACCTCGAGACCATGACGGCGGTCGCATCCCTCCCCGGGGTTCCGGCTGTCTATTTCTGCCACGGCTTCGCGCCCTGGCAAGAGATGCCGCCGGTATTCCCCCGGATCTTCCGCTACGTGGCGGTCGATGCCGCGTGCCGGGAACGCGTCGTGCGCGACGCCGCGGTGCCGGAAGGGGCCGTGCGCGTGGTGCTCAACTTCGCGAACCTCGAGCAATTTCGCCCCCGCGGACCGCTGCCCGCCCGGCCCGCCCGCGCGCTGGTCTTCTCGAACGAGGCGACCGAAGCGAATTACGTCCGCGTCGTCCGCGAGGCGTGCGGGCGGCACGGCATAACGCTCGAGGTGATCGGGCGGGAATGTGGCAACGCCGTGGCCGACCCCCACGAACTGCTCCAACGGCATGACATCGTCTTCGCGAAGGCCCGCTGTGCCGTCGAGTCGCTGGCCGTCGGCTGTGCCGTCGTGATCTGCGGCACCCATGGCCTCGGTCCGATGGTCACCACGGCGAACGTCGAGGCGCTGCGGGCGTGGAACTTCGGCTTCCGCACGATGACGATCCCGCACGTCGTCGATGCCATCGACGCCGCAATCCGCGGCTACGACCCGGCCGACGCCGCGGAGACGTCCGCCCTGGTGCGACGGCAGGCCGACGTCCGCGACGCGGTGCGCCGGATCGTCGACATCTACGAGGAAGCCATCCTGGAGGGCTCGCAGGCCGCTCCCGATCACGTCGCGGAGGTGCGGGCTCTCGGCAGCTACCTCGGCACACTCGACACGGTGCTCAAGCACGCCACGCACGGCACGCGGATCGCAGCCCCGCCGACACGGCCACCTGACGCGATCGCGCTTTCGCCGCGTGCGGACGGGGCGTGAATGCGGAGGCCCGGCCGTCGCCGGGTACGGGCGAGTGACCGGCTGCGATCACGATGCGACTCCCGCAGCCCTGCTCTCCGCGTTGGGGCGGCTTCGCCGCCGATCCTTGTCCTGGCGGGCCGCCTTGCGTTGCCGCTTCACCCGTTTGTCGGCCTCGCGGACCGTCGGCTCCGCCTGCTGGGCGTTCCAACTGTCGTAGAGGCTCTGCAGTTCGGCAGCCCGTGCGGGCTCGCTCGCCGCGAGATCGTTCTTCTCTCCGACGTCGGCGGCGAGATTGTAGAGTTCCGGATTGCCGCTGCCCCCCTTCGACACGACGAGCTTCCAGTCGCCATTCCGCACGGCCCACTGGTCGCCGAATCGCCAGAACATCGTCTCGTGCGGTCGTCCCGTCGCCTTTCCCGTGAGGAATGGCATGAGATCGACGCCGTCGAGTTTCTCGGCGGCGTCGATCGGCTTGCCGGCCGACGCGAGAATCGTCGGCACCACGTCGAGGTTCATCACCGGCAGGTCGTAGGTCCTGCCCGCCGGCAGCCGCCCCTTCCACTGCACGAGGAACGGCACACGGGGTCCGCCCTCGTAGGTATTGGTCTTGAAGCCACGCAGCGGTCCGTTCTGCGACGTGGTGCCCTGCGTGGGGCCGCCGTTGTCGGCGATGAAGAAGATCAGCGTGTTTTCCTCCTGGCCCCGCTCGCGCACGGTGGCCAGCACCCGTCCCACGGCGTCATCCATCGCCGAGAGCATGGCCGCGAAGGTCCGCCGCTTCTGATCGGCGATGCCCGCGAACCGGTCGAGGTATTTCTGCGTCGCCTGCAGCGGAGCGTGCTGGGCGTTGAACGGCAGATACAGAAACCACGGCGAGTCCCCGCGGCCCTTGAGCCATTCGACCGCCCGGTCGGCATAGGCATCGGTCGTGTAGAAGGCGGGATCCTCCACCTTCACGACGTCGGGCGATTTCCGCGAGTCGATGAAGTTCGTGGGATGGAAGAAGGGCGTGTTGGCGAGCGTCCCGTAAAACTCGTCGAAGCCGCGGGCCGTCGGCCGATACTCGGGCCCGAAACCGAGGTGCCACTTGCCGATGCAGATCGTGTCGTAGCCGAGCGACTTGAGCCGGCTGGGCAGCGTGGTCTCGCGGAGCGACAGTCCTGTCCCGCTCTTCTCGCCGGCAATGCCGTTGTTCTCGTGCCCGAAACGCGTCGGGTAGCGGCCCGTCATCAGCCCGGCCCGCGAGGGGCTGCAGTAGGTGGCGGCGACGTATCCCTGCGTGCAGCGGACGCCGCTCGTGGCGAGCGAGTCGATGTTGGGCGTGGGGATGTCCTTGCTGCCCTGGCAGCCAAGTTCGCCCCAGCCGAGATCGTCGGCATAGAAAATGATCACGTTCGGGGCGGCCACGGCCCGGCCGGCGCAGGCGCAGGCCACCACACACGCCAGCAACGCGGCCGGGAGCGAAGCTTTGAGAATCCGTCTGTAATACGGCATCAGTACACACGCAGGTAGGTCGGCCGCACACAGAGCCCGGCTCGCCAACACCAAGAGGCAGCCGAGAACCCACGTCATGCTCTTCGGTCCACCGTCCACGATGTTTTCCTTCGGTTGGGCCTCAGGCGGCGCCGAGGCCTTCCATCCGCCGCCAGGCGCTGACTTGGCCGAGGTGCATCATCATGTGGCCGCCGCAGTAGAACGTTTGCACGGAGCCGACCGTAGGAAAGAGTTCCTTCATCCGCCCTTCGGCCGGGTTCGGACGCTGGAACACGTCGTCGGGCGTGCTGCGAAGGGCGCCCGTCACCATCCGGTGCCCCTCGTGGAAGAACGCGACGATCTCGTCCATCGACGGGTAGAGGTCGAGGTCGGCGTCGTCCACGCATGTCGCGTCCTTGGAAAAACGGATCTCGAAGCCTTGCGGGATCGCGGGGGCCGGTGAGCCGATCTGATGAAGGATCTTCGGCGCATAGAGGCTCAGGTGGCCGTACACGAACGCCGGGTGGTTGGACTCGACCTTCTGGCCGCCGACGACGGCGAACCGGGGAAACCGCTCGGCCGGAATGCCCTTGAGCAGCCGGTCGGCGTAGCCGAGGGAAAGACCGAGCGAATCAGCGATCACGTTGCCGAGTGAGCGGGACATGGCGTGCCTTCTTTCAGGTGCTGGCGAAGCGACGGATCGCCTCGGGGAGGGCGAGGCACTCCTCGGCGAACACGCGGGCGGCGAGCGACTCGGGCGTATCGTCGGGGAGGACCGGAACAGTTTTCTGGAGCAGGATGCGGCCGTGATCGTACTCGTTGTCCACGACATGCACCGTGCAGCCGGAGACGGTGCAGCCGCGGGCGAGCACGGCCCGGTGCACGTGCATCCCGTGGAACCCCTTGCCGCCGAAGGCGGGCAGCAGGGAGGGGTGGATGTTGATCACGCGATCGGCGAAGTCGGGCGGGATCTCCACGAGCTGCAGAAAGCCCGCCATCACGACGAGATCCGCCTCGACCGCCCGGCAGGCGTTGAAGATCGCGTTGCTCCATGTGGGGAGCGGCGTGTTGCTCCTCGGGAGCACGTGGGTCGGGATGCCGGCCTGCCTCGCCACCTCCACGCCCCGCACATCCCCCCGGCTCGACACGACGATCGCCACCGCCGCGTCGAGGCGGCCGGCGTCGATCTCGGCGAGGAGGTTCTCGAGCGTGCGGCCGGAGCCGGAGAGCAGAACGGCGAGGCGGAGGGGCATGGGTGGAGGACAGGCTCGAGCCTGTCGTGCAAAGTGACAGGCTGAAGCCTGTCCTACGGTGGGGCGACAGGCTGAAGCCTGTCCTACTTTTTCACATACATGGTGAGGGGGTGGCCGTCGATGTCGAGGGCTTCGCTGGAGGCGCCGGGGAGCGCGGCGAACGTGGCCGAGTCGGCGAGCGTCTCGCCGGTGACGTAGGCGAGGTGCTGCTCGAGAGCCGCCCGCAACTCCGCCGACGGCGTCTCGAACCCGAGCGTGATCCGGTCGGTGAAATCGAGGTCGAGCGTCTTCCGCTGCGATTGGATCGCGTGCACGACTTCGCGCACGAGGCCCTCGGCCACGAGTTCCGGCGTGAGCTGGCTGGCGACGACGACCACCGCGTGCGGGCTCTCCGCCGCAGCCCAGCCCTCCTTGGCCGTCGTGCGGATGATGACGTCGTCCCTTTCGATCACGGCAGTGCCGCCGCCGGCGAGCGGGATCGCGGCCTTCCCATCGCGGCCGAGCGCGGCGAGGAACGCCGCGGCGTCCGCCTTGGCGAGCGCATCGCGGGCCTTCGGCAGGTCCTTGCCGAGCCGGGGCCCGAGCTTCTTGAGGTCGGGAAGGACACTGCGAGCGATGTAGCGGTCGGGCTCACGGCAGATCTCGAACTGCTTCACGTTCAGCTCGTCGCAGACGAGGTCGGCATGAGACTCGAGCCACGCCTCGTCGGCCGGCGACGTGGCCGCGAGGATCACCTCCACCTTCGAGAGTGGCTGCCGGACCTTGAGCTTTTCAGCAGCCCGGGCCGCCCGACCGAGCGACGAAACGTCGCGGACGAGCGCCATCCGGCGGACGAGGTCGGTGTCGATGAGCTCAGCTTCGCCCGCGGGATAATCGGTAAGGTGAACGCTCTCGGGGGACGACGCGCCGAATGCCGCCCCGGCGAGGTTTTGCCAGATGGCCTCGCTGACGAACGGCACGAAGGGGGCCGCCAGCCGCGAGACCGTGAGCAGCGTCTCGTAGAGCGTCCAGTAGGCGTCGAGCTTGTCGCGGTTGCCGTCGGGGCCGACGTCGGCCCGGCCCGTGGCCCAGAAGCGGTCGCGCGACCGGCGCACGAACCAGTTGCTCACCGCATCGACCAGGGCGGAAAGCCGCTGGGCGGCGCCGAAATGGTCGTAGCGATCCAGCCGCTCGACCATCTCGGCCGCGGTCGCGTGCAGCTCCGAGAGCATCCAGCGGTCGAGCTCGCTGCGCTCGGCGACGGGCGTCCAACCCTGCGCGCGGGCGAGGTCGGCATGGTCGAGGGAGCCCGGTGACGCGAGGAGCGTGGCGGGATCGAACCCGTCGATCCGGGCGTAGATCACGAAGAACGAGTAGACGTTCCAGAGCCGCAGGAGAAACTCCGGCACGCTCTCGCGGATCGCCCGCTCGCTGTAGCGGATGCTCGTCCAGGGCGGCTGGCCGGCAAGGAAGAACCAGCGCAGGGCGTCGGCGCCATACTTGTCGAAGATCTCGGCCGGCTCACGGTAGTTGCGCTTGCT
Organism: Pirellulales bacterium; assembly: GCA_040397685.1. Lineage (GTDB taxonomy): Bacteria > Planctomycetota > Planctomycetia > Pirellulales > UBA1268 > RGVT01. The sequence goes on along the minus strand of JBBAVM010000060.1, from coordinate 14,006 downwards.
CTTCGACATCTTCTGCCCGTCCTCGCCGAGCATGTGGCCGAGGACGATGCAGGTCTTGAAGGGATGAGGATACGGCGCGGTTTCATGGCCAAAGAGGAGCGTGCTGATCGCGAGCTGGCTGTAGAACCAGCCGCGGGTCTGGTCGATCGCCTCCGAGATGAAGTCGGCCGGAAACTGTGCCTTGAAGTCGGCATCGCCCGCATGCGGCCAGCCCCACTGCGCGAAGGGCATCGCGCCCGAGTCAAACCAACAGTCGATCACCTCCGGCACGCGCCGCATCCGCGCGGTCTTCGCGAAGGGCGAGTCGTAGGTGACGGCGTCGATATAGGGCTTGTGGACCTTGAGGTCGTCGGAGAGGTTTGGATTCGCCGCCTTGGCCTTTGCGAAGACGTCGGTGCCTGCGACACCCGGCTTCGCCAGGAGCGCCGCATAGGAAGGCACGGCTTCCATGGTTCCGGTCTCTTCGCACACCCAGATCGGCAGCGGCGTGCCCCAGTAGCGCTCGCGGGAGAGCGCCCAATCGACGTTCGTCTCGAGGAAGTTGCCGAAGCGGCCGTCCTTGATGTGCTCCGGGAGCCAGTCGATCTTCGCGTTGTTGGCGAGCATCGCCTCGCGGAACTGGCTCGTGCGGATGAACCAGCTCTGCCGCGGATACTGGATCAGCGGGTCTGCGTCGGCCCGCCAGCAGAAGGGATAGTCGTGGACGTACTGCTCCTGGTGGACGAGCAGGCCGCGGGCCTTGATGTCGCGGGTGATGTCGCGGTCGCAGTCCTTCACGAACCGCCCGCTCCCCATGCCGAAGGCGTCGGTGAACGTGCCGTCGGGAGCCACGCAGTTGATGAGCGTCGGGCCCTTGCCCGCGGCAAACCGCGACTGTTCCGCGACGAGGACGGTGTAGTCCGCCTCGCCGAAGGCGGGCGCGATGTGGACGATGCCGGTGCCGGAGTCGGTGGTCACGAAGTCGGCCGCGACGACCCGCCAGGCGACAGGCGCTTCGCCGCCATCGGCGAGCGGGGCCATGGGCGGCTTGCCAGCCGGACGAAACGTGTCGAATGGCGGAGCATAGGAGCGGCCGACGAGCGTTGCGCCTGGCATGCGATCGACGATGTCGAACGACGTTTTGAGTTTCTCGCCGAGGGCGGCGGCGAGGGGTTCGGCGAGGATGTATTCGGGGGACGGGTATTCGGCGGGATCGGCCTCGCTGGCGCTTCGGGCTTCCGTGTGGGAGGGGGCACGGAGGACGACGTACTCGAGGTCGGCCCGCACGGCCGCGAACTGGTTCGAGGGCAGCGTCCAGGGCGTCGTCGTCCAGGCGACGAGGCTCCTGTGTGTCGGCTGCCCGGCATCATCGAGAAGCGGAAAGGCGACGTAGACGCTCGGGTCGGCCACCTCCTTGTAGCCCTGGCCGACTTCGCCGCTCGACAGCGCCGTGCCGCCCTGGGCCCACCACCACACGATCTTGTGGCCCCGGTAGAGCAGCCCCTTGTCGAAGAGCGTCGCGAGAGCCCACCACACGCTCTCCACGTACGACTGGTGGTACGTGACGTAGGCCTGGGAGAGATCGATCCAGAAGCCGATCCGCTCGGTGAGCGTCTCCCACTCCTTCATGTAGCGCCACACGCTCTCCTGGCACTTGTGGATGAAGGGCTCGACGCCGTAGGCCTCGATCTCGGCCTTGGAGTGGATGCCGAGTTCCTTGCAGACCTCGACCTCGACGGGCAGGCCGTGCGTGTCCCAGCCGGCTTTGCGCTCGCAGTATTCGCCCCGCATCGTGCGGTAGCGGGGGTAGAGGTCCTTGATGGTCCGGGTCAGGCAGTGGCCGGGGTGGGGGAGCCCATTGGCCGTCGGCGGGCCCTCGTAGAACACGAACCGTTTTCCCCCGCGGCGGCGGGCCAGCGACTTGGCATAGGTGCCCCGCTCCCGCCACAGGGCGGCGATCGACTTCTCGAGCTCGGGAAACTCGGGCTTTCCGCCAACAGGTTCGAACATGGCCGCCATCCTACCGACCGCGTCCCGGGGCCCACAGGGGCCGCAACCTTGCGGCCGGAGGGCCGTTGAAGCAACCATGGGGCGGCGGTCTGCGCTGCCGCCATCAGCCCGTAGGAGCACCGGCATGTCATCCGCTTCCCAGAAACGTCAGACAATCGCCGCCCTGGCCGCGGAGCGCTCCCGGCAGGGGGGCGGACGCCGATTCCTGAATCGCGTCCTCGCTATCGCCATCCTGCTCCTGCTGCTCGGCGGGCCGGTGCTCTGGGCGCTGGGGTTCTTCTCGCCTCCGCAGGCGGTGGCCGAGGTGCAGAAGCTGGTCGATCAGCAGGTGGCCGAGTATGCGCGGGTGGCCCGGGGCGAGGTACCCTTCGAGGCGGCGCCGAGCTTCGAGCCGCTGATGGAGAAAATGCGGGGCGTCCCGCGGGAGTATCGAGCGGGCGTCGGTGAGCAGATGGGCCGGCTGTGGCAGGCGCGGGAGCGGGCCGAGATGGCGTCGTATTTCAAGTTGCCGCCGGCCCAGCGGCAGGCGGAACTCGATCGCCGGATCAAGGCCGACGAGGCTCGCCGCAAGGCGCGGGAGGCCGAGCGCGAAAAGAGGAGCAAGGGTCAACCAGCGGGGGAGCGAACGGCGGGCGATCGGGCCGCCGGCAGCCAGTCGGCCCAGCCCAATCAGCAGGCGCAGAGACAAGGTCCGCCGGGGGCGGGGCCCGGAGGCACGCGGACGGAAGACAGTCGCAACGATTGGCGGAAGCGCCGGATTGACCAGACGTCGCCGGAGTCGCGGGCCCAGCAGACCGAGTACCGGCGTGCGATGGACGCCCGGCGCAAGGAGTTGGGGTTGCCGACGGGCGGCCGCCGCGGGTGATCGGGCGTGGCGTCGTCGCAGCGCTGCTGGGTTAGCCGCGTCGCGCCGACCGGACGGCGTCGGTCACGAGGGCGCGGAGCTTGGGCTCGGCCGACCGGGCCACGGCGAGGATCTTCTCGACCGTCGCCACCTCGAGCGCGTCGGGCAGGCACATGTCGGTGATCACGGAGATCCCCAGCACCTCGAGCCCCGAGTGGACCGCGACGATCACCTCGGGAACCGTGGACATCCCCACCACGTCGGCGCCGATCCCGCGCAGAAACCGGTACTCGGCCCGGGTTTCCAGGTTCGGCCCCGTCACGGCGACGTAGACCCCCCGGTGGGCGACGAAGTTTTCCCGGCGGGCCACCTCGAGCGCCGCATCAACGAGCCGCGGCGTGTAGGGGGCCGACATGTCCGGAAATCGCGGCCCGAGCCGCTCGTCGTTGATCCCGACGAGCGGGTTGTCGTTCATGAGGTTGATGTGGTCGTCGATCACCATCAGGTCGCCGGTCCGATACAGCGGGTTGAGCCCGCCGCACGCGTTGGTGACGACGAGCCGGCCAGCCCCGAGCCGCTTGAGTACGCGCACCGGAAACGTGATCTGGGCGAGCGGATAGCCTTCGTAGGCGTGTTGCCGGCCTTCCATCACCACCACCGGCACGCCGTCGAGCAGGCCGCACACGAGCTGGCCAGAATGGCCGTGGGCGGTGGAGCGGGCGAAGTGCGGGATCGCGTCGTAGGGGATCGCCACCTTGTCGGTGATCGCGCCCGTGACGCCGCCGAGGCCACTGCCGAGGATGATGCCGACCGCCGGCGTGTGGGGCCACTGCGCCGCGATCGTGGCGCAGGCCTCGGTGATCTTGTCGTACTGGTCGAGCATGCGGTCCCTCGCGGAGTGTGGGCGCCGCTCACTCGTGGCCGAGCAGCGCCCGGAAGTCGGGCCGCTCGCGCAGCGAGTCGAGGTCGGGATCGACCTCCAGGTGCGCCAGGTCGTCGTAGCCGAGGAGGATCGCCGTCGAGAGCGAGTCGATCGCCTCGTCGGGCTGTCCGGCCAGGGCCAGCGAGCAGGCCAGATTGTAGCGGGCGAGAAAGTCGTCGGGCAGGAGCGCGACGAGCCGCCGGTCGAGTTCGAGGGCCCGGTGTACGTCCCCCTTCTTCGACACGAGTTCACCGAGGGTGCGCAGCACCTCGACGGAGTCGCCGTTGCGGGCCAGGAGCTTTTCGAAGAAGTCGATGTCGAAGTCGAGCTGGTTCAGCCTCCCGAACCAGTCGCTCGTGCGGGTGCCTGCCATCCGGACCTCCGCGTGGGGATCGCTACTTCTTCTTGCCCGGTGCCTTGGCGGGCGGTGGAACGGGCTCCGCCTCCTCCGGGTGATCCCAGTCGGGATCGTTCGCCTCCTCCTCGAAGTCGTCGTCGAAGTCGTCATCGAAGTCGTCGAAACTCGACTCGTCCTCGGGCAGGGGCTGCCCGACGTCGAGGTCTTCATCCTCCTCGAGGTCATCGTCGTCGGGGTCGGCGGCCACGATGGTGGAGCGGACGAGGCAGGCGGTGGGCATCGGCAAAATCGGCTCCGAGGGCGGGGGCAACTCCCACAGGAAACAGGTTCGGGCTCCCCGAGTCAAGGCGACCGGAGCCGCCCGCCGGGGCCCGGAGCGTCCGGGGGCGACAAGTATAGGCCGGTCAGGTGTGGTAGTCCGCGTTCAGGTGGACGTACTCCGCCGTGAGGTCGCTCGAGTAGAACCGGATCGAGGCGGGGCCCCGGCCGACCGTGAGTTCGATGAGCGTCTCGCGGGCCGCCTTGATCGACGACGACACGGCGTCCGCGTCGAAGCCGACCGGCTGCCCGTGCTCGAACAGCCGCGTGCCGTTGAGCAAGAGCACGAGCTGGCCGGGGTCGAACGGCACCCCCGCGTAGCCCGCCGCCGACACGATCCGGCCCCAGTTCGGGTCGGCCCCGTGGATCGCGGTCTTCACGAGCGGGCTGTCGGCCACGGCGCGGGCGATCTGCCGCGCCTCGTCGCGGGTGCGGGCGCCGGAAACCTCGATCCGCAGCACGTGCGTCGCCCCCTCGCCGTCGTCGGCGATCTCGCGGGCCAGCGCCTCGCAGGCGTCGGTGAGGGCCCGGGCGAAGGCGTCGAGATCCGCGCCGCGCAGCGCCGATCCGCCGGCCGCCCCGTTGGCGAGGAGCAGGACGGTGTCGTTCGTGCTCGTGTGGCCGTCCACGCTCACGCAGTTGAAGGTCTTCTCCGTCGCCTCCGCGAGGAGCCGCTGGGCGTCGGCGGGGATCAGGGCCACATCGGTGAGGATGACCCCGAGCATCGTGGCCATTCTCGGCCCGACCATCGCCGCGCCCTTCGCCATGCCGAAGAGCGTGCACGTTTCGCCCCCCGCGCGGAACGACGAGCCCGCGAGCTTGGGCCGCGTGTCGGTCGTCATCATGCCCCGGGCCGCCGTGACGACTGTGTCGGTGTCGGCGGCCAGCCGGCCGGCGACGAGCCCAAGCCCCGCCTTGATCTTCTCGAGCGGCAGAAACTCGCCGATGATGCCCGTCGAAAGCACGAGCACGCTCTCCGCCGACACGTCGAGCACGCCCGCGGCGGCGGCGGCCATCGCGGCGGCGTCGTCGAGGCCGCGGGTGCCGGTGCAGGCGTTGGCATTGCCCGAGTTGACGGCGACCGCCCGGAATCCGGTGCCCGGCGTGCGGGCCCGATCGAAGGCCACGGGCGCGGCGAACACGAGGTTCGTCGTGTAGACGCCCGCGGCCGTCGCCGGCAGGTCGGAAACGACGAGCGAGATGTCCTCCCGGGTCGGGTTCCGCTTCAGGCCGGCATGGACGCCAGCGACGCGGTAGCCGCGGGGCAGGGGAGGGATCGGGAGGCGGACCGGGGTTTCGGTGATGCTCATGTCGGCGGGGCGGGAATCAGGGCAGGCCTGTCGTTTCGGGAAGCCCGAACACGCAATTGAAGTTCTGGACCGCGGCGCCGGCGGCGCCCTTCACGAGATTGTCGAGGCAGCTGATGAGGAGCACACGGCCGCGCACGACGCGGGCGGTGATGTCGCAGAAGTTCGTGTCCACCGTGTCTTTCGTGGCCGGCAGATGATCGACCACGCGCACGAACCGCTCGCCGGCGTAGGCGTCGCGGAGCAGGTGCATCACGTCCGCTTCGGTGACGGGCTGCTTCGGCCGCACGTAGATCGTGGAGAGGATGCCGCGATCCATCGGCGCGAGTTGGGGGGTGAAGATCACCTCGGGCCGCGTGCCGGCATGGCGGGCGACCACCTGCTCGATCTCCGGCGTGTGCCGGTGGCGGCCCACGTTGTAGGCCGACATGCTCTCGTTGCACTCGGGGAAGTGCGTCGTCAGCTTCGGCGACCGGCCGGCGCCGCTCACGCCGCTCTTGGAGTCGATGATGATGTCGTCGAGGTGGAAGCGGCCGCTCTTCACCAGGGGCGCCAGCGGCAGGATCGCGGCCGTGGAGTAACAGCCGGGGTTGGCCACGAGCGCCGCCCCGGCGATCTGCCGCCGGAAGAGCTCCGGCAGGCCGTAGACGGTGTGGCCGAGCCGGCCGGCGTCGGGATGCTCGTGGCCGTACCACTCGAGGTAGGTGGCCGCGTCGTCGAGGCGGTAGTCGGCGCTGAAGTCGATCACCTTCGCGCCGGCCGCCAGCACGCGGGGGATGATCTCCGCGCTCGCGCAGTGCGGCAGGCAGGAGAAGACGCAATCGGCCCGCTTCCCGACATCCTCGGGCGCGAGGTCCTCCAGCGGAAGATCGAGCCTGCCGACGAGGCTCGGGTGCACCGTCGAGATCGGCGGGCTGCCCTCCTGGCGGCTCGTGGCGGCGACGATCTTCGCCTCCGGGTGCCGCAGCAGCAGCTTGATCGCCTCGAGGGCGGTGTAGCCGGTGGCTCCGAGAATGGCGATGGTGGGCATCGGGGGCGGACTCGCGTGCGGGGGCCGTTTTATACCGGGAACGTGGGCCGTAGGACAGGCTGAAGCCTGTCAGGAATAGGGGCGTGCATTTGACAGGCTGAAGCCTGTCCTACGGGGGATGACAGGCTGAAGCCTGTCCTACGTCAGGCGTTTCTCGATCAGGCGGATGAGCCAGCGAGACACGGCGGTCTTCGTGCCGGTCTTGTCTCCCACCCGTGCGTGATTGCGGTCGTAGATGGTCACGGCCGTCTTGGCCGCATCGATCGCCGCGAGGCCGTTGACGACGATCAGATCGCAGCGTTTGGTCGTGATCTTCTCGAGGGCCCGCGTCGGATCGGCCTCGGGCTCGAGCGCGAACGCCACCATCCACTGGCCGCCTTGCGCCCTGCGGGCCAGCGTCGCGATCACATCCACCGTGGGCTTGAGCCGGAGCGTGAGCGTGGTGCCCTGACGCGGAATCTTGCCTTTTACCGGCTTTTCCGGCTCGAAGTCGCACGGCGCGGCCGCCGCGATCACGCCGTCCACGTCCGGCAGGGCCGCGAGGCTTGCGGCGAGCATCTCGGCGGTCGTCGTCACGCGGACGACATCCACCCCGCGGGGATATTCGACCGCGACCGGGCCGCTCACGACCGTGACCTTGTGGCCGGCGGCCCGGGCCGCCTTCACGAGCGACAGCGCCATCCGGCCGCTCGACGCGTTGGTCAAAAACCGGACGTCGTCGATGGCGGCGCGGGTCGGGCCGGCGGTGATCAAGATGTGGGCCATGCGGCGCTCGGACGCTATTCCTTCGCGGTCCGCGGCGACCGTCCGGCCAGCGTGTCGCGGATCACCGTCGCGATCTCGTCGGGCTCGGCCATGCGTCCGGTGCCCTGTTGGCGGCAGGAGAGCCAGCCGGTGCCAGGCTGCACGATGACGCCGCCGTCGGCCGCCACCTGCCGCACGTTGCGCTGCACCGCCGGCTTGGCCCACATGGCGGCATTCATGGCCGGGGCGTAGAGCACCGGGCACTCGGCGCAGAGCAGGAGCGTGGTCAGGAGATCGTCGGCCACGCCGGCGGCCGCCTTGGCAAGCAGGTCGGCCGACGCCGGGGCCACGACGACGAGGTCGGCCCGGGCAGCGAGCTCGATGTGGGCGCCGAGCGGAAACGCGCCGGGATCGAAACTCCGGCTGGCCACGGGCCGCCCGGTGAGCGCCGCGAACGTGGCCGCACCGATGAATTTACGGGCGTTCCGCGTGAGCACGGCGGTCACGGCCGCGCCCTCCTGCACGAGCATGCTCGTGAGCGCAGCGGCCTTGTAGGCGGCGATGCCCCCGGACACGCCGACGACGATCTCACGGCCCGCGAGCATTCCGTCCTGCTAGAGGATGGAGGTGTCGAAGTCGAGCGGACCGCCCGCCTCGGGCGACTCGCCGGTGATGCGGAGGTTGGACGAGGTGTCGAGGAAGATCTTGTCCTGTTTGATCTCCTCGATCACGATCTGCATCTTGTCGTCGCTGTCGATATCGACGAGCGGCCGGCCGCCGGCGTTGAGCGCCACGAGCCGCTTCTGGATGAGCGTCGAGAGCTTGAACCGGCCTCCGACCTTGTTGACGATCTCCTCTTCGCGCAGGTCGTCGATCATGCGTTGGCTCCTGATGGGGTGCGGGATGCTGGGGATGTGGACGGGGTGGCGGGCAGTCCGGCGTCGGCGAGGATGCGTTTGATCGCGGCGACGGCGGTCTCGAGATCCTGATTGACGACGCGGTGTTGGTAGCGATGGGCCTCGAGCAGTTCCTTGCGGGCGACCTCCAGCCGGCGGGCCATCGCTTCGGGGCTCTCGGTGCCACGGCCCGTGAGCCGCTCCTCCAACTGGTCGGGGTGCGACGGCTCCACGAAAATGGTCACAGCCTCAGGATACCGTGCGAGAATCGAAAGTGTACCCTCGACGTCGATCTCCAGCACGACCCAGGCCCCCGCCGCGAGCCGGGGGGCGACCTCGGCCACGAGCGTGCCGTACCAGTGCTGCCGCCCGTAGACCCGGCAGCACTCGAGGAATTCGCCCGCCGTCCGGCGTTTTTCGAACTCCTCGGCCCCGAGAAAGTGGTAGTCGATGCCGTCCTTCTCGCCCGCCCGGGGTGGCCGGGTGGTGGCCGACACGCTGGGAATGAGTTGCGGCAGATCGGCGAGCAGCCGCCGCAGGATGGACGTCTTGCCGACCCCCGAGGGGCCTGAGATGACGACGAGCTTGCCGGGGACCAGCGCCATCCGGATGTTGTACCGCACCCCGCCGCCGGCTGAAAAGCCTATTCGACGTTCTGCACCATCTCGCGCAGCCGTTCGATCCGCGTTTTCATGTCCACGACGGCGTGGGCGATCCCCACGTCGGGGGACTTTGACGCGATCGTGTTGGCCTCGCGGGCGAGTTCCTGGGCGAGGAAGTCGAGCGTCTTTCCTGGCGACTCCTCGCCGAGGAGCTTTTCAAACTGCTCGATGTGGCTCTCGAGGCGGACGAGTTCCTCGGCGATGTCGGCCCGGTCGGCGAGGAGCGCGATCTCGCGGGCCACCTCCGCGTCGCCGAGCGACACACCCTGCGCGGCGAGCACCTTGCCGACCCGCTCGGCGAGCCGGCGACGGTGGTCGTCGAGCATGGCGGGAACCCGCGTCCGAATCGCCGCCATGAGGCCGCGCAACTCGCCGCAAGTCGCGCCCATGTCGCCGGCGAGCGCGGCGCCTTCGGTGCGGCGCATGGCGTCGAGGGCGTCGAGGGCCTGCTCGACGGCCCGCGATACGAGCGGCCAGACGCGTTCGAGCGCATCGCTCGCCGGCAGACTGTCGGCGAGGATGCCAGGGAGCGAGAGCAGGGCATCGACCGACTTCGGCAGGGCGAGGTCATGCCGACTGCAGAACGTCTCGAGCTGGCCCAGATAAGCCTCGAGCTGGGCGGCGTCGAGCGACCGGGCGGGCGGAGCCGCGGCCCCGGTGACGTCGAGCGTCATCTGCACCGCACCGCGCCGCACGCGGCGGCGCACGGCCGCCTCGATCTGGGCTTCGAGCGCCGCAAATCCCTCGCGCGAGCGGAGCGCAAACTTGAGGAAGCGGTTGTTGACGCAGCGGAGCTCGACGCGGCAGGTGCTCCCGCCGTCGCTCACGACCGCCTCGCCACAGCCGGTCATGCTCAGCACCATGACGGGGCTCCGCGCACGGTCACTTCGCCGGGGCTGCGTCGGCGGGCGGCGTGGAAGCAGGCCCGGAAGCAGATTCAGACGCGGGGGCCGCCGGGGGCGTCGGGGCTGCTTCCGCCGCCGGAGCGGCCGGCGTGGTGGCAGCGGGCGCGTCGGTCGCCGGTGCGGTCGCGGCCGGCTGGGCGCCGGGCAGCGCGCCCGCGGAGGGCCCGACCGCCTGCGGGGCAGCGCTGCCGAGCGAGCCGCTCAAGAGCGACTGCTGCCGGCCGAGCACGTTGATCGAGAGCACGCACAGCAGGATCCAGAACGTCGCCACACCGACGGTGATCTTCGTGAACACGTCGCCGGCCTTCGTGCCGAACGCACTCTGGCCACCCATGCCGCCGAACGCCCCGGCGAGCCCGCCGCCCCGCCCGCGCTGGATCAGCACGAGGAAGATCAGGAACAGGGACGTCAGGACGAGCATCAGGCCGAGAAAGAACCGAACGAGCGCGAGCATGGGAGATCCTGTGAACGGGACTGCTGAGGATCGCACAAGAATAGCCGATCGACGCCCGTGCGCCGACGCCGGTCAGCCAAACGCCTTGGCGATGCCGAGGAAGTCGTCCGCCTTGAGGCTCGCGCCCCCCACCAAGGCGCCGTCGATGTCGGGCTGGCGGGCCAGATCGGCCGCGTTGTCGGGCTTCACGCTGCCGCCGTATTGGATGCGGACGCGGCCCGCCACCTCGGGCGAGGCGAGCTTCCCGAGGAGCCCGCGGATCAGGGCATGCACTTCCTGCGCCTGCTCCGGCGTGGCCACCTTGCCCGTGCCGATCGCCCACACCGGCTCATAGGCCACGACCACTTTTTCGAGGTCTGCGGGCGAGAGGCCGGCGAGTGAGCCCTGCACCTGTCCGGTGACCACCGCCGCAGTCTTTCCGGCCTCACGCTCCTCGAGCGTCTCACCGACGCACACGATCGGCACGAGCCCCGCCGCGAGCGCCGCCTTCGCCTTCGCGTTTACGGCGGCGTCGGTTTCGCCGAACAGCGTCCGCCGCTCCGAGTGGCCGAGGATCACGTAGCGGCAGCCGAGATCGACGAGCATCGGCGGGGCCACCTCGCCGGTGTACGCGCCGCTGGCCTTGTCGAGCATGTTCTGCGCTCCGAGGCCGACGTCGCTCTTCGCCCCTGTGAGCGTCGTGCCGACGGTTTCGACGTACACCGCCGGCGGACAGAGCACGAGATCGACCGCCGCCGCCTCGCCCCGCCGCGCGGCCACCGCCGCTGCGAGTTCACGGGCCTTCGTGCGATCGAGGTTCATCTTCCAATTGCCGGCGACGATCTTCTTGCGGGGCATGCAGGGCACTCCGGGGTCGATGGAGTCGGTAGCCTATCCGGCAAGCTCGAAGCGCTCCAGACGGCCCGCGTGGCAGCGGAGCAGGGCTACTGTTCGCCGAGCAGAAACTCGTTGTTGATCGCTTTGAAGCTGATCGAGCCGCAGAGGCTGCGCACGACGATGCCCTCCCGCTCCTGGGTTTCTTTCGCCCCCGGGAAGTGGTCGCGGTAGCGGCCCTTGGCTTTTTCGAGAAGTTCGGCCATGGAATAGGAGAACGAATCGCCGCGCTCGAGCACTGGCACGAAGCGCACGCCGAGCGCGGCGGCGGCCGCCTGGGCCTCGTCGAGCGGGAGCCGCGTGCGCGTCGCCGTGTTGACGACGGTGAACACGAAATAATCGACCTCCTTCAGGCCCAGGCGGTTGCACTGGATGCCGGGCCCCACGATTTCTCCCTGGAGGGCGAGCGACCCGCCGAGCGACTCGAGGCCGGCCCGGATCCCGTACCGCTCGCTCACCTGCCAGAAGGCATGCTCCCGCGTCTGCATGTAGCTGTAGTTGCGGCCACAGGCGTGAAACGCTCCATCCTTTGGATCGACGATGAAGGTGCAGCTCGTGCCGTCGAGCTTGAGGCTGATGTAATAAGGCTTGCCTGTGAGGGCGGCGAGAAAGGAGTGTTCGTCGTCCTGCTGCACGCGGATCTCGTCGGTCTTGGGGATCGGCCAGCGGAAGGTCCGGGTGTCGCCGGCGATGAACGTGGGAGTCGGCGGCTCGTACTGCTCGACGCCCAAAACCGCGGTGAGGTCGGAGCCGATCGGCAGCCCGGCCGCCTCGGGAAACAGCCCTACGGGGAGGGCCAGGCCCTGGCTCAGTTGCTTGCGCAGCCTCACGGTGCGGAGCTTGAATCTGTCGAGGTCCGGCTTGAACGACGACTGACGCAGGAACTCATACCGCGGCTGCTCCGGAAGCAGGCTGTCGATCTCGAAGTAGACACAGGCGTCGCCCTCGCGAAATTCACCTTTCTTCGCCACGCACTGCCAGCCGAGCACGCCGATGGCCTCGATGTTGTCGGCGCCAGGAATGGGGCGAACATGCTTTACGATCTGGAGGGATGCGAGTTTTCTCATGACGGCAGGGGAGGGCGGTGGATCACCGTTGACCGCGACTCTAAACGGATATACACATGTACATCATACAACAAGCCCGCCATCCTGCAAGGATTCGCCGGCCGGAAGGGCGGAGCTTAAACTAACGAGGGTTACCGATGATCACGGTTGCTGAAATGTCGCAGTGGTTCCGCAAGGCATTCAACGAGACCCAGGCGCAGATGCTCGCCGAGGCCACCGTGCGGCTGCATGAAGATCTCGTTCACCGAGAGGATTTTGCAGTTCTGACCGCCACGGTCGAACGGCTGGGGGAACGCACCGAGCGGATCGCCGTCGCCCAGGAACAGACCGCACACGAACTGCGGGAACTGGCGATCGCCCAGAAAGAGACCGACCGCGAGGTGAAGGCGCTCGCGGTCGGGCAGCAGAGGCTCACGGAATCACAGGTCTTGATGCAGAGCCAGATCGGCGAACTGACATCCACGACGAAAGTAATGCAGAGCCAGATCGGCGAGCTGACATCCACGACGAAGACCACGCAGGAGCAGATCGCCACGCTTGCCTGGTCGATGAAAGACATGCAAAAGCAGGTCGGTGGCCTCGCCCAGTCGGTTGGCTGTGGACTCGAGGCCTACGCGATGGAGCGCATCCCGAAAATCCTTGCGAACCACTTCGGCTTCGTGGAGGAGTCGTCTGGCCCCGAGCAGTTCCCGGCTGCGAACGGCAGTTTGGACGATATCGACGTCGTCGTCCGCGGCACACCCGGTGGTCGGCCCGTCGTGTTTCTGTGTGAGACGAAGACCAATATCTCCCCTCAGGAAGTACGCGGCTTTCTGACGACGGCCGATCGCGTGCGGCCTCAGCTCGGCTGCGACGACGTGCGGGTCCTGTACTTCGCATACCGAGCGAGCGCCGAAGCTCGTGCCGCCGTCAAAGACGTCAGCGGCTACCTTGCGTTTCCGCACACGATCCTGGTGAAGCCCGCGGAGTGAGGCACGGGCTGCGCGGGTGTCAGCCGACGGCGGCGGCGCTGGCGTAGGAGCCGAGCACGACGACCCGCTTGCAGCGGCGGTCGAGGGCCTGGATGGCGCGGCGGACGCGGACGTCGTCGCGGTGGCCCTCCATCTCCACGAAGAACACGTAGCCGCGTTCCTCGCCGGGGAGTGGAAACGATTCGATCCAGGTGAGGTTGAGCTTCTGCTTCTTCGGGATCGCGAGGGCGTCGGCGAGGCCGCCGGGCTTGTGCTCCGTCTCGAACATCAGGGCCGTCTTGTCCTTGCCGGTGCGACCCGCGTCGGCGTGGCCGATGACGGCGAAGCGGGTCGTGTTGCCGGCGACGTCCTCGATGTTTTCGGCGAGCACGTCGAGACCGTGGTGCACGCCCGCCTGGCGGCTCGCGATGGCGGCAGCGCGGGGCGTCTTGGCGGCGGTCTCGGCGGCGGCGCTCGTGCTCGTCACCTCGACGAGCCGCGCATTGGGCAGGTGCCGGGCGAGCCAGTTGCGGCACTGCGAGAGGGCCTGCGGCCGGCTGTAGACGGTGTCGATCGCCGAGCGGTCGCACGCGGCGAGCAGCGTGTGATGGATCCGCAGCGGCACCTCGGCGCAGATCTTGACCGGGAGCCGCGAGAAGTTGTCGAGCGTGTCGGCGATCCGGCCGT
>JBBAVM010000059.1:0-20736 GCA_040397685.1 Pirellulales bacterium | reverse complement strand
CGGCCGTAGTCGCGCACCGGCTTCGGGCTCCCCATATCCCATTGCCGGACGTTCGTTTGGTTGAGCGCACGCCGGCTCGTGACTGCCCACGCCCTCTCGCTTGACGTTCGCCTCAGCCTTCCCGGCAATCCTGTTCGGCACGGCAGTTGCGGCCCCGTGTCGTGGGACAGGCTTCAGCCTGTCATGCTTCAACTTGCCCAACCCGGCTCAGGATTGCCCCGTACCATCTCGCCGGACGCTCACTGCGCCCCGACCAATCCGCCTACGGCGGATCGGTGCCCGTGGGCTCCGTTCGCTCGGACCTGCCTGCGCTGGCGGGAGCGCCTCCGCTTGGCCATCCATGGCTGCGCTAGTCAGCTACGCCGGCTCAATGGCAGGGGCAACCCTTCGCCTCGCTCTGAACGGAAGCCCGAAGCGCGAGCGAGGGAATGCGTTTCTCCCTCGCTTGCGCTTCGGGCTTCCGTTCCGGGCTTTCGTTCGGTGGAGGCGAGATGGTACGGGGCAACCCCGAGCCGGGTTGGGCGAGACAATGCATGACAGGCTGAAGCCTGTCCCACGTCAGGCCGTGCCGCCGAGGATCGTGGCGCGGGCGACGCGGCCGACGCCCACCATGTAGGCGGCCGTGCGCAGCGGGACCTTGCGCGAGGTCGAGAGCTGCCAGACCTGCTCGAAGGCCTCGCCGAGGACGCGGTCGAGCTCCTGGTAGACGCGGGCCACGCCCCATTGGTAGTGCTGGCGGTTTTGCACCCATTCGAAGTAGCTCGCGGTGACGCCGCCGGCGTTCACGAGGATGTCGGGCATGACGACGATGCCGCGCTCGTCGAAGATCGCGTCGGCGTCGGGCTCGATCGGAGCGTTGGCCGCCTCGACGATGATCGGAGCCTTCACGGCGCCGGCGTTGGCCTTCGTGAGCACGCCGCCCAGGGCCGCGGGGATCAGCACGTCGCAGTCGAGCGCGAGCAGTTCGGCGTTCGTGATCGCGTCGCCGCCGGTGAAGCCCGCGAGCCGGCCGCCGTGCTCGCGGGCGTGTCGCAGGCAGGCGAGCACGTCGAGGCCATCGGCGCGGTGGAAGCCGCCGTCGGCGTCGCTCACCGCCACGATCGTGCACTCCGCGTCGCGGAGATATTTCGCCGTATGCGTGCCGACGTTGCCGAAGCCCTGGATTGCGACCCGCGTCCCCGGGATGGAGCGGCCGAGCCGGCTCAGGAGCTTGAGCGTGAGGGCGCCCACGCCGCGGCCGGTCGCCTCCTCGCGGCCCGGGATGCCGTGGTAATCGATCGGCTTGCCCGTGACACAGGCCGGGGAGAAGCCGTGGTACTTGTCGTACTGGTTCATGATCCACGCCATCACCTCGGCCGTCGTGCCCATGTCGGGCGCCGGGATGTCTACGTCGGGGCCGAAGAGATCGTGGATCGTATCCACGAACCGGCGGGTGACCCGCTCGAGTTCGCGGCGCGAGAGCTTCGTGGGGTCGAGGGCGATGCCCCCCTTCGCGCCGCCGTAGGGCAGGTTTACGACGGCCGTCTTCCAGGTCATGAGCGCGGCGAGGGCCCGCACCTCGTCGAGGTCCACCTGCGGGTGGTAGCGCAGGCCTCCCTTCATCGGGCCGCGGGCGTCGTTGTGCTGCACCCGATAGCCGACGTAGGTGGCCACCTCGCCCGAGTCGAGCTCGACGGGGATCTGCACCTGCACCTCGCGCTTGGCGCCGAGGAGCTGGCGGCGGATGCCCGGCGAGAGGTCGAGCTGGTCGGCGGCGCGGTCGAAATAGATGCGGGTGGCTTCGCTCGATCGCATGATGCAGGACGCTCCCTGGGCGGCGCGATCTTATCGGCAGCCGTTTCTCCACCACAACCTCCGGGTGTGCGTGGCGGCAGGGCCGGGGCAACGGCTAGGATGAGGGACGCCCGCCGCCGCGTTCGAGTCCGCCATGCCCACTCCCGTGCCCGCCCAGTTTTGGACGCTCCTGGCCGAGACCGGCCTCGTCGATCACGACCGCGCCGGCGCCCTGCGGGCGGAGTTCGAGATCGAGTCGCTGTCGCCCGCCGCGCGGCCGGAGGCGGTCACCGAGGCGATCGCGAAATGGCTCGTGCGGCAGCGGGTGATCACGCTCTGGCAGGCGCGGCGGCTCGTGCGCGGCGACCGCGGGCCGTTCTTCATCGGCGATTACCGGCTGCTGGAACGACTCGAGAAGGAGGCCTACCAGGGCGGCAGCAGGGGGCACCTGTTCCGGGCCCGCCATGAACCCTCGGGCCGGGGCGTCCTGCTCATGCTGCTCGACGGCGAACTCTGCCGCGACCTCGAGACGTGGACCGACATCGTGCGCCGGACGACGGCCGTGAACCGGGCGGCCGATCCCACGCTCGGCCGCACCTGGGCGCTCGAGCAGAGCGGCGGCCAGCGATTTATCGTGTGCGAGGACGTGCCCGGCACGCCGCTCACGCCCGAACTGGCAGCGCGGGGTCCGCGGCCGGTGGAGGAGGCGGTGCCGCTCGTGCTCACGATCGCCCGGGCGGTGGCGGAACTCCACCGGCTCGGTGTCGTGCATGGCGGGATCTCGCTCGACAGCCTGCGCCGGGAGCCGCCCGCCGCCGGCGGCGCCATCGCGACGGGCCGCGTGCGGCTGCTCATGTTTCCGCTGGTGGTCGATCCGCACGCCGTGCCGCAGCGGCCCCCGATCGACGATCGCGAGGCGGTCGCCCGGATGGGGGCGCGGGCCGCCTTCGTCGCGCCGGAGTTGCTCGTTCCCGGCGCCGTGTGCGATGCCCGCAGCGACGTCTATGCGCTCGGCTGCGTGCTGCAGTCGCTGCTCACCGGCCGCCTGCCCTGCTGGCAGGGCGACCCGGCCGCCACGCTGTCGCAGGTGGCGCTCGTGGGGCCGGAGCCGCTCGGTCCGCCCCAGATCCCGATCGAAGTGGCGACGCTCGTCTCGTATCTCGTCGCCCGCGATCCCGCGGCGCGGTATTCATCCGCGGCCGAGGCGGCCGACGCGATTGCGGCGTGCCTCGGTCTTCCGGCGGTGTCGCCGGCGCTGCCGGCGCAACAGCCCGCGATTGCGCTTGGCACGCCGTCGGCCGCCGTGGCGACTCCTCCGCTCGCGTCGCCCGCGGTTGTCTCCCGGGACGCGGGCTCGAAGTTGCGGTCAACAGGAGCGACCAGTCCGCCGAAGCGATCGTCGCGCCGGCTGGCGTACGGCATCGGGGGCGTGGCCGTCGCCGCAACGGCCGCCGCGATCTTCCTCTCTCCGGTGCTGTCGGGAGGCCGCAGGAAGGCCGCGCAGCCAACGGAGAAACCGGCTCCTCCTCTTGCGGCTGTGGAGGTGCCCGCGGACCGGCCGCCAGCGCCGGTCGTCGTGCCGTCCGCTGCGGCGCCGGAACAGCCCGAAGCCCGGACGACGGTCGTGGACTCGCCCGACCTTCCCTGGGCGTCGCCGACGGACGGACCGCCGCCGCGGCTCGCCTACCTGCCACCGGGAGCCCGCTTGATCCTCCTCGCCCGGCCCGCGGATCTGTTGGGCAGTGAGGAGGGGAAGTTGTTCGTGAAGGCGCTCGGCGGGCGGGTGGAGCGCGCCTTGGCGGCTCTCGCCGCGTCGTGCGGGTGTGCCGTCGAGGAACTCGAGCTCGTGCAGGCCGGCTGGCAGGCTGATCCGGACGCGGGGCCGGACGCGGTCGCGGGCGGGTACGCGGTGTGGGGCCGGGAACCGTTTCCGGTGGCGGATGACGAGTCGCTCCGGGCCGACGCCTGGGGGCCGACGACGTCGCGCACCGAGGACGGCGAGACGTTCCACGTCGGCGAGTCGTTCTGCTACTGGCTGCCGCGGGATGAAGGTGGGCGGGTGCTCGTGGCGGCTCCGGAAAAGCAGGTGGCCGCGCTCGCGGCCGGGCAGGCCGAGACGCGCGAGCGGGCCGCGGCGGCCGACTGGAGGGACCGGCTCGCCGTGTCGCTTGCGCCCGATCTCGAAAATCTCGTGGGGATGCTCGACGAGACTCGTCACCTGACGGTATTTGGGTCGCCCGCGTATCTCCTCCACGACGGTCGGCCCGTGTTCGCCGGACCGCTCGCAAAACTGGTGGAGCCGCTCGGCACGCTGCTCGGGGCCGAGGCCTCGGCCGCGGCGCTGTCGCTGCACTGTGCGGGCACCTTCTACGCGGAACTCGATCTCATGGCGGCGGCGGCAAAGTCGGCCCGCAAGGAGGCCGTCGGTCTCGCCGAGCGCATCGCGGCGCTCGCCGACACCGTCGAGGAGTATTGCAACGCGCTCGACCCGCATCCCTACGGCCGGAAGCTCGTGATGCGTCTGCCGCGGATGCTCGCCATCGTCGCCGCCAACCTGCGGTCCGGGGCGGAGGGCAGGGGAGTCGTCGTCAACTGCCACCTGCCGGAGCACGCCGGCCACAATCTCGCGCTGGCGGCGGAGCTGACGCTCGAGCAGAGGCCCGGCGCGGCGGCGGTGGTCGCGGCTGCCGCGCCCGCGGCCAAGGAGTCGGCCGCCGACAGGCTCGCCAAGCGGATCTCGCTCACGTTCGCCCGCGACACGCTCGAGAAGTCGATTCAGATGATCGCCGAGGAGATCGGTGTGCCGATGGAGATCCTCGGCAAGGACCTCGAACTCGAAGGCATCACGAAGAACCAGTCGTTCGGTCTCGATGAACAGGATCAGCCTGCGGAGGCGATTCTGCGGACGATCCTTGCCAGGAGCAATCCCGACGGCAAACTGGTCTACGTGATTCGAAGCCAAGACGGCGGTGAGTCGGTCGAGATCACGACTCGGGCGGCCGCCGCCAAGCGTGGCGACGCGTTGCCGACGGCATTCGCCGCCGGAGCGGCGCGGAAAGACGAGAAAGCGACGGAACCATGATCATCGTGATGCAGGCGGGGGCGGCCCCTCAGGACCTCGACCGCGTGGTGTCGCGGGTGGAGCAACTCAAGCTCCGGCCGCACGTGATCGTGGGCACGGAACGCACGGTGGTCGCCGTCGTGGGCGACGAACGGGATGCGACCGGGGCCGGATTCGAGACGCTGCCCGGCGTGGCCTCGGTGCTGCCGATCCTCGCGCCCTACAAGGTTGCCAGCCGCGAGGTGCAGCCGGAGCCGACGGTCGTGAAGGCCGGCCCGCTCGAGGTGGGCGGCCGCCGCGTCGGCGTGATCGCCGGGCCCTGCTCCGTGGAGAGCGTCGCGCAGATCGTGGAAACCGCCCGCGCGGTGAAGGCCGCGGGGGCCACGGGCCTGCGCGGCGGCGCGTTCAAGCCGCGGACGAGCCCCTACAGTTTCCAGGGCATGAAGGAGAAGGGGCTCGAACTGCTCGCCGAGGCGCGGGCGGCGACGGGCCTGGCGGTCGTCACCGAGGTCGTGGCCCCCGAGGACGTGCCGCTCGTGGCCCGCTACGCCGACGTGCTCCAGGTGGGTGCCCGCAACATGCAGAACTACCGGCTGCTCGAGGCCGTGGGCCGGGTGCAGACGCCGGTGCTCCTGAAGCGCGGGCCGGCGGCGACCGTGGAGGAACTGCTCCTCGCGGCCGAATACATCCTCGACGCGGGCAACCGCCAGGTCATGCTCTGCGAACGCGGCATCCGCACGTTCGAGACGCACACGCGCTTCACGCTGCCGCTGGCGACGGTGCCCTGGCTCCACGCCCGGACGCACCTGCCCGTCGTCGTCGATCCCAGCCACGGCACGGGCCACGCGAACCTCGTCGAGAGCATGGCCGCCGCGAGCGTGGCCGCGGGCGCCGACGGGCTGATCGTCGAGGTGCATCCCGATCCCAAGTGTGCCTCCAGCGACGGGGCGCAGACGCTCGACTTCACCGCCTTCGAACGGATGATGGCCGTCTGCCGCCGCGTGGCCGAGGCGGTCGGGCGCTCGCTCGGCTGACGGCCCCGCCGCGGCGCTTCGCATGGCATTCTCCTCCCTGCCGCTCGCGTATTGCACGAACGTCCATCCCTGCCGGGCGCTGGCCGACGTGCCGCAGGTGCTCGACCGGCACGCGCTGGCCGTGCGGGAACGGTGCGGCTTCGGCATTTCGGTGGGGCTCTGGCTGCCAGCGCCGGCCGTCGGGGAGCCACGCGCCGCCGCGATCGTCGCCGAGACGCTCGCCGCCCGCGGCCTCACCTGCCACACGCTCAACGCGTTTCCGTTCGGCGACTTTCACAGCGCCCGCGTCAAGGACCAGGTGTACCTGCCCGACTGGGCCGATCCTCGTCGGCTCGACTACACGCTCGCCTGCGCGCGACTCCTCGCGACGCTGCTGCCGGCCGGCGGCGAGGGGAGCATCTCGACTTTGCCGCTGGGGTTCAAACCGCGCGCGGGCGATGCGGCGTGGCAGGCCGCGGCGATCGACGCGCTCCTGGCCTGGGCCCGCGCTGCGAGCGACGTGGAGGACCGCACCGAGCGGTGCATCCGCCTCGCGATCGAGCCCGAGCCGTTCTGCGTCCTCGAGACGACGGCCGAGACGATCGCGTTCTTCGAGCGGTTGTTCGCCCGCGCCCAGGCGCTCGGCATCGAGCCCGTCGCCCGCCGCCATCTCGGCGTGTGCTACGACGTCTGCCACCAGGCGGTCGAGTTCGAGGACGCGGCCCGGGCTGTGGCGGCCCTCTCCGAGGCCGGCATTCGGATCAACAAGGTGCAGATCAGCTGCGCGATCGAGGCGACCGATCCCACCGACCCGGTGCAGCAGGAAGCACTCTTGGCCTACGTCGAGCCCCGCTATCTCCATCAGACATTCGCCCGCGACGCCGACGGCACGCTGCATCACGCCGTCGATCTCACCGCCGACCTGATCGCCGACCCCGCCTGGCATGCCCGGGCTCCGTGGCGCATCCACTACCACGTTCCGGTGGACGCCGAGCGCATTGGGCCCCTGGGCACGACGCGTGGTGAACTCGTGCGCGCCCTCGCGGCTGTCGGGGCGCTCGACTACGCCCCGCATCTCGAGGTCGAGACCTACACCTGGCCCGTGCTGCCGGGCGCCGACCCGGTCGATCTCGCGAGCGGCATCGCCCGCGAACTGATCGCGACGCGTGCGCTGATCGCGCGCGCCTAGGACAGGCGTCTCGCCTGCCACGCCTATTCGCGCCCAAGCCGGCTTCGGGCTCCCCATATCCCGTCGCCGGACGTTCGCCTCCGCCCTCCAGGCTTCGGCTCACTCGGATTTGCCTGCGCTGCGCCATCCATGGCTGCGCTGGTCAAATACGCCGGCTCCTGGGACACGGGGAGCCCGAATCCTCCTCAACTGGAAAGGGGAGGCGAGGGGTTGCCCCTACCGTTGAGACGGCGTATGTGACCAGCGCAGGCAGGAGGCCGAAGCGCAGGCACATCCGAGCGAGCGGAGGCCAGGATGGCCGCAGTGAGCGTCCGGCGAGACGGTACGGGGCAATCCCGAGCCGGCTTGGGCGAGTTGATGAAAGCCACAAGGGACGCCCATTCCACAAGAAGCATCGTCAATCGAGGACAAGCACGGCGATCGTCGTGTAGAGCACGATGCCCACGACGTCCACGATCGCCGACACGAACGGATTGCTCATGAGGGCCGGATCGAGGCCGATCGAGCGGAAGAGCAGCGGGAGGACGGAGCCCACGAGGGCGCCGAGCATCACCACGCCGAGGATCGTGAACGGGATCACGAGCGCGTGGATCGGCGACGGTGCGTAGACGAGGGCGAGCAGGTAGCCGGGGACCGCGAGCAGGCCGCCCAAGAGCAGGCCGAGAACGAACTCGCGCTTGAGGATCCGCGGCCAGTCGGAGAGCTTGCAGTCGCCCGAGGAGAGGGCGGTGATCACGAGCGTGGCCGACTGGTTGCCCGAGTTGCCGCCGCTGGCGATGACGAGCGGGATGAAGGCGATGAGCCAGGCGTGCATGAGCGGGGCCCGGGCCATCACCATCGCCGTCACGGCCGCCGTGGCGAAGAGGATCGTGAGCCACACGCCGCGCTTCCAGGTCATCGTGACGAGGGCGGCCTCGAGATAGCTCTCGCCGAGGGGCGTGATGGCGGCGATCCGCTGGGCGTCGTCGGTGGCGTCCTGGCGGACGGCGTCGAGGACGTCGTCGTGCGTCACGATGCCGACGAGCCGGTTCTTCTCGTCCACGACCGGGATCGCGATGAAGTCGAACCGGGCGAGCCGCTCCACGACCTGTTCCCGCGGCTCCTCCACCCGCACGCTGATCGGGTCGCGCTGCATGAGGTCGGAGACGAGGGCCGTGGGCTTGGCGAGGATCAGGTCGCGGAGCGAGACGAAGCCCACGAGGTGCCGCTCGGCGTCGAGCACGTAGATGTAGTAGATCGACTCGCTGTCGGGGGCCTGCGTCCGCAGGCGGGTCACCGCCTCACCGGCCGTGATGTCGGCCGGGAGCGAGGCGTATTCGGTGGTCATCAGGGCCCCGGCGGAATCCTCGGGGCAGGAGAGCAGCATCCGGATGTCGTGCCGCTCGGCCTTGGCGACGAGCGGCAGGATCTCCTCGACGAACTCGGGGTCGAGTTCGCGGAGCAGGTCGTCGCGGTTGTCGGCCGCCATCCACTCGAGGAGTCGCCCGAGGTGCGGGCGGTCGGCCGCCTTCACGAGCTCGACCTGCCGGGGCAGTGTGAAATAGGGGAAGATTTCGGCCTGCCGCTCGACGGGCACCGCGTCGAGAAGTTGCCAGAGCTCGCGATCGTCCAGGCCCTCGGAAAATTCGGCCACGGTCGCCGGATGCAGTTCCGCCGCCACCTCGCGCAGGCCTGCGATGTCGCCCTCGGCGAGCATCACGCGGAGTTCGGGAATCAGGAGGGGATTGGCGGTGACCATGGCTGGCGGTCGGGGCGGGAGGCCGGGGCAGGGTGGAGGCCTATACTGCGGGGTCGGCGTGACCGGCAAATCGTCGCCCCCAAGTATGCCATGAGTTGCTCGATCCTCGCAGTCCGGACGCAGACCCTTGCCGTGGTCGTGGCCACGCTCGCCACGGTACTGGCTTGTGGATCGGCCCGGGGCGTGGAGAGGAAGGCCGACGGCCTCGAGCTGCTGCTGACCCGCAACTACCTGCCGCCCGACTTCGACCAGGAGGTCTTCGACACGCTCTGGACCACCTGGCCCGAGCCGCTCAAGAGCCGGGCCGAGGCCGCGCCTCTCGAGGAGCGGCGGCGGCTGGCGATGGACCGCTACGGGCTCGATCCTCATCCCGACGATCCGTCCCGATCGCTCCAGTACGTGCGCGGCGTGGACGGCGCGTGGACGATGAGCTGCCTCGCCTGCCACCAGGGGCAGGTCGCCGGCCGCGTCGTCCCGGGCTTGCCGAACTCGAACTACGCCCTCGAGACGCTCACGGAAGAGGTGCGGCTCGTGAAGGTGAAGCAGCGGAAGCCGTTCGGCCACATGGACATGGGGTCGCTGCTCCTGCCACTCGGCACGACCAACGGCACGACCAACGCCGTGATCTTTGGCGTGGCCCTGATGCGGCACCGCGACGCTGGTCTCAACATCGTCCAGCGTCCGCCCCGGTTCGACCTCGTGCACCACGACATGGACGCGCCGGCCTGGTGGCACTATCGCAAGCGCACGGGCCTCTATGCCGACGGCTTCGCGCCCAAGGGACATCGGATGCTCATGCAGTTTCTGCTCGTGAAGGAAAACGGTCCGCAGAAGTTCGCGGCGTGGGAGGATGAGTTTCGCCGGATCGAGGCGTGGATCGAGTCGCTCGAGCCGCCGCGCTGGCCGTGGGCGATCGACGCCGCGCTCGCAGAGCGGGGGAGGGCGGTGTTCGGGAGCCACTGCGCATCATGCCACGGCACCTACGGCCCGGGAGGAACCTACCCGGAGCGAATGGTGGCGCTCGACGAGATCGGCACGGATCGCGTGCGGTTCGACTCGCTCACCCAGAAGGAGCGGAGCGACCTCAACGGAAGCTGGTTCGGCCATCATGGCCGCGATGCCGAGCGACTGCGAAACCGTGAGCCGCCGACAGGCTACGTGGCCCCGCCTCTCGACGGCGTGTGGGCGACGGCGCCGTATCTCCACAACGGCTCGGTGCCAACGCTCTGGCACGTGCTCCATCCCGACGAGCGGCCGACCGCGTGGCAGCGCACCCGCACGGGCTATGACCAGTCGCGGGTGGGCCTCGAGATCGTCGCGGCCGACGCGGCGCCGGCGAAACTCCCGAGCGCCGAGCGGCGGACCTGGTTCGACACGACCAAGCCGGGAAAGAGCGCCGTCGGCCACGATTTTCCCGCCGCGCTCGACGAGGCGGAGAAGACGGCGGTCCTCGAATACTTAAAGACCCTCTAGCGACCTGCTAGACTCCGGTCCTCAACCATCCAGGAGCCGCCATGACCCAGCTCGAAGCCGCTCGCGCCAGCCAGATCACGCCCGAAATGAAGTTCGTCGCCCAGCGCGAGGACCTGCCCGAGGAACTGATCCGGAGCGAGGTGGCCCGGGGACGGATGGTGATCCCGGCCAACACCGTGCACCTCACGAAGCGGCTCGAGCCGATGGCGATCGGCATCGCCGCCCTCACCAAGATCAACGCCAACATCGGTAACTCGGCCGTCACGAGCGACCGCCAGACGGAGCTCGAGAAGCTCCACATGGCCGTCCACTACGGCGCCGACACCGTGATGGATCTCTCGACGGGCAAGGACATCGATACGATCCGGCAGGCGATCATCGACGCCTCGCCCGTGCCGATCGGCACCGTGCCGATCTACCAGATGCTCGAGGAGCTCGGCGGCGACATCGACGACATGCGGCCGCAGCACTTCCTCGACATGTGCGAGAAGCAGGCGAAGCAGGGGGTGGACTACATGACCGTCCATGCCGGCCTGCTCCAGGAGCACCTGCACCTCACGATGCACCGGATCACCGGGATCGTGAGCCGCGGCGGCTCGCTCATCGCCCGCTGGATGATGACGCACAAGCAGCAGAATCCGCTCTACACGCACTTCGAGGACCTCTGCGACATCTTCCGGCAGTACGACGTCACCTGGAGCCTGGGCGACGGCCTGCGGCCCGGCAGCATCGCCGACGCCAGCGACGAAGCGCAGTTCGCGGAGCTCCACGTGCTCGGCGAACTCACGCGGCGGGCGTGGGCGAAGGGCTGCCAGGTGATGGTCGAGGGCCCGGGCCACGTGCCGATGGATCAGATCGACATGAACGTGAAGCGGCAGATGGAGGAGTGCGAGGAGGCGCCCTTCTACGTGCTCGGGCCGCTCGTCACCGACATCGCCCCGGGCTACGACCACATCACCAGCGCCATCGGCGCGGCGCTCGCCGGCTGGAGCGGCGCGGCGATGCTCTGCTACGTGACGCCGAAGGAGCACCTCGGGCTGCCGGATGCGGAGGACGTCAAGCAGGGCGTGATCGCCTACAAGATCGCGGCCCACGCCGCCGACCTGGCTCGGCACCGGAAAAACGCGCGAGTCCGGGACGACGCCCTCTCACGGGCCCGGTTCAACTTCGACTGGAACGAGCAGTTTCGGCTCGCGCTCGACCCGGAGACGGCGAAGCGGTATCACGACGAGACGCTGCCGCAGGAGACGTTCAAGAGCGCCCACTTCTGCAGCATGTGCGGGCCGAAGTACTGCTCGATGAAGATCACGCAGGACATCCGCGCCATGGCGGCCGCCAAGCCGGAAGAGCCCGTCACGATCGAACTCCGCTGACTTCAGGCGAGGCGCGTTCCGGTGGGCCGGCTCTCCAGGGGCCGCGGTCCGTTGAGCAGCCAGCCGATCGGTGTGAACCGCACGCACCAGCGGTACGTGACGACCAGGATCACCACGGTCGCCGCCATGACGGCGGCAAACTTCACGCCCGCCGGCCACGACCGATCGACGAGAAGGGCTTGGGTGAGAATGACGATGGGCACGTGGGCGA
Source organism: Pirellulales bacterium (assembly GCA_040397685.1). Lineage (GTDB taxonomy): Bacteria > Planctomycetota > Planctomycetia > Pirellulales > UBA1268 > RGVT01. Next base: position 8,905 of record JBBAVM010000059.1, on the reverse strand, counting down.
GGTACATCCAGTAGGCCGCATCGGCGAGCCAGCGGATGCGCGGTGAAGGCCTGGAAAACACGCGGTGGCAGAGGCCGACGAGGCCGAGCGACATGGCCCAGGCATAGGCCGGCTGCAGCGTCGCCGCGAGCGCGGCCGTGCCGCGCGTGGCGAGGCCGACGGGGAAGAGCAGGACGAGCGCGAGCGGGAGCATCGTCTTCCAGGACCGGCCGAGGTCGGTCGCCGTGCCCTCGGCGGCGAACGTCGCCGCCCCGAACCAGAAGAAGCACCCGTAGAACAGCAGCAGATGCGGCATCGGCAGGAGGCCGATCGCCGTGTCCGGGCCGTAGGGGAACGACATCAACGCATAGGGTACGCAACTGGCCGGCACGAGCCACCACCGCAGGCGGCCCGTCGGGGCGACGTGCATGACCGCGGCGAGGGCGAGCGCCGCCACCAGCCAGCACAGATACCAGAGGAACCAGAGGTGGTCGAACAGGTCGGTCGCGAACAGGTGCCACGATCGACCGGCCATGTCGATCCGCAGCGCGGGCGACGAAATCCACGCTTGATACCCCGCCTTCAACGTGGCCAACGCCGATCGGCTCGCGGCCGCGGTGCGGGCCGCCAGCAGACGGCTCGCCTGCTCGCGGCCGCTTGTGATCTCCCGTTCATCCCGCTCGGGCAGGCCCAGGAACCGGCTCGCGATGACGGCCATGTCGGCCGGATACGCCATCAGGTCGAGTGGCGTCTTGCCCCCCGAGTTCCTGGCTGCGGGATCCGCTCCCCGGTCGAGCAGCAATCCGGCGACCTCGCCGGAGCCCATGAACGCCGCACCGTGCAACGCCGTGCTGCCGTCCCTGCTCGGTGCGTCCACCGCTGCGCCGGCGTCGAGCAGGGATCGCACGATGCCGGCATCACCGCGCATCGCCGCGTATCCCAGGGGCGTGATGCCCGAGACGGGATCCTGGGCCGACGGACTGGAACCCGCGGTCAGCGCCCGGGCGACGTCGGCCTCGCCGCCGGCCACAATCGCTCCGATGAGCGGGTTTCGGCCGCTCACGGCGGCCACTCCACGCTGGATCGCCCACGAGATGACGGCCCGGTCGAGCGGGAGGATCGTGACGATCGCCACGGCCAGCGGCAGGAGAATCCGCAGCGCCCGCTGGGCGAGCAGGCCGCGGACCCCGCTGCGGCGCAGGACGAGCATCGTGAAAAACCCGCTGAGCAGGAAGAAGAGCGGCATCCGAAAGCCGTGGATCGCGGCGAACACGATGCCGAAGCCAGGCCCCTGACGCGGATCCTGCACCGGCCAGGGAAACGGAAAGTAGGCGAGGGTCGCGTGCAGCAAGATGCCGAGCAGCATCGCGAAGCTGCGCAGGGCATCGAGGTCTCCACGACGCTCGCCGCGAACCGGCATGCCGTCTGGAGGAGGCGTGGTGTTCATCCGATTCTCACGGCGCCGGTATCTGCCGCCCTGCGCGGCGCGTGGTTTCGAGTGCCGTCGCGCGACTGACGAGGTGGACGAGAAAACCGACCGGTCCGGCGAGAAACGTGAGCACCAACGCGAGCGTGCGGAGCGGCCACGGGATGCCGAGGTGGATGGCGTCGCGGGCGATCCACGCCCCCACCACCATGTCGAACACGAGGTAGTGCGTCCACGCCGCGGCGAACACCCAATCATCGGCGAATACGCTCCGCAGGCCGGTGATCGTCATCACGTCGCCCGGCGGCGGGCCGTCGGTCGTGAGCTTCCAGCCGATGACCGCCGCATAGCAGGCCGCGAGCAGCCCGGGCACGACCATCGCGCAGAGCACGTGCGACACGACACGCTGGGCGGGGAGCGCCACGAGTGCGATCCAGGCCAGAAACGCGGCCGTGTTCGTCGCCTGGAAGAAGGCCTCGGGCGTGAGGAGTCGGTTCACTTCCGGCTCCAGCCGGTGCCATCGGGGCGGTCTTCGAGGACGATTCCCGCCGCGGTGAGCTTGTTGCGCACGAGGTCGGCCGTGGCGAAATCCTTCGCCTTGCGGGCGTTGGCCCGGATCTCGATCACGAGTTCCATGAGGTTGCCCACGAGGGCCTCGTCGGCGCCACCTGCCTGCAGTTGCGGCTCTTTCAGAAACAGGCCCAGGACGCCGGTGAGTTCGCGAAGCACGAGCATCATCGCGTCGAGCGTCGCGAGTTCGGCAGCCGGCTTCTTGGCCTCGAGGCCATGCTGGTCGATGAACTTGTTGACGACGCGGACGAAGTCGAAAAGCGTCGCGATCGCGATCGCCGTGTTGAAGTCGTCGTCCATCGCCGCGAGGAATTTCCCGCGAAGGGCCGCCACCTCCGCACCTGCGGCGGCGACGGCGGCGTCGCCGGCAGCCCGGTTTCGGCAGGGCAGGGCGTAGAACGACTTTCCGCTCACGCGCGCAGAGCGGGCAAAGAGCCGCTCGAACGCCTCCATCGCCCGGGCGCTCTCGCCGAGCGGTTCCTCGCCGAAATGGATCGGGCTGCGGTAGTGCGTCGAAAGCAACAGCATCCGAATCGCCTCGGGCCGGTGGCGGGCGAGCAGGTTCTTGAACGGCTCGGCCCCGGTCGATTTCGAGATCTTCGTCGCCGCCTGAGCCGCAGCATCGTCACTGGCCGAGCCGGTCTCGCCGCGCGGGCGGCCACCCACCTTGCCGGCGGCACCGGCCGCCTGCATGAGGCCGTTGTGCATCCAGAACGTCGCCATCGGGCGGTCGTGGAGCGACTCGCTCTGGGCGATCTCGTTTTCATGGTGCGGAAACACGAGGTCGAGGCCGCCGCCGTGGATGTCGAAGTGCGGCCCGAGGATCGCCTTGCTCATCGCCGAGCACTCGATGTGCCAGCCCGGCCGGCCGGCGCCCCAGGGGCTCTCCCACGCGGGCTCGCCCGGCTTGGCCTTCTTCCAGAGGGCGAAGTCGGCCGCCGACCGCTTCCGCTCGGCCGTCGAGCCACCCTCGCCCTGCATCTGCTCGACCGAGCGATTCGTGAGCTTGCCGTAGTCGGCGTCTTTCGTGACGTCGAAGTAGACGTCGCCGTCGCTGGCATAGGCGCAGCCCTTGGCGATCAAGCCCTCGATGAACGCGATGATCGTGCCGATGTGCTCCGTGGCCTTCGGCATCTCGTCGATCCCGGTCACGCCGAGGACGGCCAGGTTTGCCAGATAGTCGGCGGTCATCTCCTCGGCGAGTTTTGCCATCGTCGTGCCGCGGGCCGTGCTCTCGGCGATGATTTTGTCGTCCACGTCGGTGACGTTCACGACCCAGGTCACCTTCCAGCCGGAATATTCGAGATGCCGCTTCACGGTGTCGAAGATCACCGGGCCGACCATGTGGCCGATGTGGCTCGGCTTGTAGACCGTCGGCCCGCAGAGATACATCCCCACGTGGCCGGGCTGCACCGTTTCGAGCGGCGCCTTTTTCTTCGAGAGCGTGCTGTAGACCTCGATCTGCGGAAGAGCCGTCGCCGTCATCTCGCCTCCGTTCCCATCACCAGTCCGATCATGTCCGCTCGAGCAGCACGACGCACTCGGCGCCGATCGCGAGTTCCTCGCCGATCGGCCCGACGTGCTCGCCCGTCTTGGCCTTGAGCCAGACGGCCGCCGCGTCGAGGCCGAGAATCCCGGCGATCCGCTCCCGGATCCGCTGCCGATGCGGGAGGATTTTGGGCCGCTGGGCGAAAATCACGCAATCCAGATTCACGACCCGCCAGCCGGCGGCCGCGACCCGTGCGTGGGCGGCCCGCAGCATGTCGGCCGAGTCGCGGCCCTCGTTGGCGGGGTCGCTGTCGGGAAACATCTCGCCGATGTCGCCGAGGGCGGCGGCGCCGAGGAGCGCGTCGGTGATCGCGTGGAGGAGCACGTCGGCGTCGCTGTGGCCGATCGCCGTCTTGTCGTGCGGGATCGCGATGCCGCCGATCCGGAGGGCGTCGCCGGCGCCGAGGCGGTGCGTGTCGTGTCCGAGTCCGATGCGAAACATGCCGGGTCTCCCGCGGCGCCGTGACGGGGCCGCCCGACCGTTTTCCCCTATACTCGCCGCATGCACAACTCCAGTGGAGAGCCGGCGACGGGGGCCGTGATCGAGGTCGATGGCCTCGCGAAGAGCTATCGCGTGTTCGACAAGCCGGAGGGGCTCGTGGCGAGCGTCCGGAGCCTGTTCCACCGGCCGAGCCGGCTGGTCGAGGCGCTCAAGGGGGTGAGCCTGACGGTCGGCCGCGGCGAGTTCGTGGCGCTCCTCGGGCCGAACGGCGCCGGCAAGACGACGTTTCTCAAGTTGCTCTCGGGGATCATCACGCCCACCCGCGGCACCGCCCGCGTGCTCGGCCACGTGCCCTGGGAGCGGGCCGACGACTTCCGCCGCCGGTTCGCCCTCGTCATGGGCCAGCGGAACCAGTTGTGGTGGGATTTGCCGGCGGCCGAGAGCTTTCGGCTCCACCAGGAGATCTACCGCCTCGATCCGGCCCGGTTCGAGCGGACCCGCGACGAACTCGTCGATCTGCTCGGTGTGCGGAAACTCGTGCTCCAGCCGGTCCGCGACCTCTCGCTCGGCGAGCGGATGAAGCTGGAGCTCGTGGCGGCGCTCCTCCACGAGCCGGAGGTGCTGTTTCTCGACGAGCCGACGATCGGCCTCGACGTCGTCGCCCAGCACGCGATCCACGAGTTTCTCCGCCATGTGCAGGCCGAGCGGCGCACGACCGTGATCCTCACCACGCACTACATGAAGGACGTGGCCGCACTCTGTGAACGGGTCGTCGTGATCACGCACGGCGACGTGCTCTACGACGGCTCGCTCGCCCAGATCGTCGATCGCTTCACGACCCACAAGATCGTGACGCTCGACCTCGACGCGGCGCCGGAGCCCGGCCGGATGGAACGGTTCGGCTTCCCCTGCGAGGTCCGCGGGCCCCAGGTCGTGCTGCGGATCGACCGCGGCCGGATCGCCGACGTGCTGCCCGAACTCCTGCGCATCGCCGGGGTGCGCGACGTGTCGGTCGAGGACGTGCCGCTCGAGGAGATCGTGGCCGGCCTGTTCCGGGCCGCGCCGGCGCCGGCCGAGCGGCCCGTGGGGGCGGGCGCATGAGCGGGCTGCCCACGACCGCGGCGGGGCGGCCCGGCCCGCTCCGCGAGCTCGCGACGCGGCTCCGCGTCTGGTGGACGATGCTCGCCATCTCCCTCGAGGAGCGGCTCGCCTACCGCGGCGACTTCATCCTCGGCACGGCGATGCGGTTTCTGCCGATCGTGACGCAGGTGTTCCTGTGGACGGCGGTGTTCGCCGCCACGACCCGCAGCGACATCGCCGGCTATTCGCGGACCGATATCGTCGCCTACTACCTGCTCACGATGGTGACGCGGGCCTTCTCGAGCATGCCGGGCCTCGCCGGGGGCATCGCGCGGAGCGTTCGCGACGGTTCGATCAAGAAGTATCTCGTGCAGCCGGTGGACTACGTCTCGTTTCTGCTCGCCGCCCGGATCGCCCACAAGCTCGTCTACTATGCCGTGGCGATCGTGCCCTTCGCGGTCGTGTTCTTCCTCTGCCGCGGCTACTTTCCGCCGCTGCCCGACGCGGCCACGATCGCCGCCTTCGTGCTGTCGCTCGTGCTCTCGTTCCTGCTCGGGTTCTTCATGGAGGCCACGCTCGGGATGCTCGGGTTCTGGTTTCTCGAGGTGTCGAGCATCATCTTCGCCTACATGCTCGTGCAGTACCTGCTCTCGGGCCACATGTTCCCGCTCGACATGCTCGCCGGCATCCCCACGGGGATCGCGGGCGTCAGCGTGGCCGACGCGGTCCGCTGGCTGCCGTTCGAATACACCGCCTACTTCCCGGCCGCGGTCTGGCTGGGAAAGATCCACGGGCCGGAGCTCGTGCGATCGCTCGCGATCGAGGCGGCGTGGGTCGTGGTGATGGCGGCGGCCTGCCGGGTCGCCTGGTGGCGAGGCACGCGACGCTACAGCGCGTTCGGAGGCTAGCGTGGGCCGGTATCTCTCGATCTTCCTCACGTTCGCCCGGGCCTGCCTCGTGCGCGACATGACGTTCCGGGCCAACTTTCTCCTCGAGTGCGTCACGAGCCTGGGCTGGATGTCGATGAACCTCGCCTTCTACGTGCTCGTGTTCCAGTTCACGCCCGAGATCGGCAAGGGGACGGGCTGGACGCGGGAGCCGTTCTTCGCGTTCGTGGCGACCGGCCTGATCATCAACTCGATCGTGCAGGCGCTCTTCATGCCGAGCGCGGAGGAACTCACCGAGATGGTCCGCACGGGCGGCCTCGACGCCGTGCTCGTGCAGCCGCTCGACGCCCAGTTCCTGCTCTCGATGCACCGGGTCGATTTCTCGTCGTTCGCCAACGGGCTGGTGGGCTGCGGGCTCCTCGGCTGGGCGCTCGCCCGGATGGACCACGCTCCTTCGACGACGGCGTGGCTGCTTTACCCGCTCCTCGTGCTCTGCGGCGTGGCGATCCTCTACAGCCTCGTGATCATGCTCGCCGCCGCCACGATCCTCCTCGGCCGCAACCAGAGCCTCTACGACTTCTGGTTCTACCTCACGAACTTCTCCCGCTATCCGGCCGAAATCTACGCCGGCCCGTGGGGTGGGCCGCTGCGGGCGCTGTGCACGTTCGTGATCCCGATCCTGCTCGTCGTGAACGTGCCGGCCCGCGTCATCGCCCAGCCGCTCGAAGGCGGGGCGTGGGGCCTCGTGGCCTTGGCCGTCACGGCGGCCGTCGTGGCCCTCGTCGTCTCGCGGCTCGTCTTCCAGGCCGCTCTCACGAAATATCGCAGCGCATCGAGCTAGGATACGGCACCCCGAGGCACACGATGACGACGCTGCTCGCCTGGCTGCGACTCCTGCGGATCCCGAACCACGCGACGGCGGCGGCCGACGTGCTCGCCGGGTTTCTGATCGCCTCCCGGACGCGGGACGTCGGGCCTCTGCCAGGCGCGTTCTGGTGGGCGCTCGGGGCGAGCCTCGCCTTCTACGCGGCGGGCATGGTGCTCAACGACGTGTTCGACGTCGAACTCGACCGGCACGAGCGGCCCGAGCGACCGTTGCCGTCGGGTGTGATCGGCGCCGGCACGGCGGCGGCCGTGGGCCGGGGGCTGCTCACCGTCGGCAGCCTGTGTGCGTGCCTGGCCGCCTTCGGCTCGGGCCATCCCGCGGTGGCCCTCGTGGGCGCGACGCTCGCGGCGGCCGTGTGGGCGTACGACCGGCATGCGAAGGGCACCGCGCTTGGCCCGGCCGTGATGGGATCGTGCCGCAGCCTCAATTGGCTGATCGGCATGACGGCGGCCGGCGGTCCCGCCAGCCCGTCCGACTGGCTGATCCCGATCGGCATGGGGCTCTACGCCGGCGGCGTCACGCTCTACGCCCGCGACGAGGCCGGCCGCAGCCGCGCCGGCACGCTCGCGATCGCCACGCTCGGCATGTGCGGTGGCCTCTGCATCGCCGGCACCTCGACCTGGCTCCTGGCGGCCGCCGGCGGGGGCGCGGCATGGCTGCGATCGGGCCGGCTCGTGCCGTGGCTGCTGCTCTGGACCGTGCTCACGGCGTCGATCCTGCTGCGCAACGTGCTGGGCATCCTCGATCCGGCGAGCGGTCGCGTGCAGCAGGCCGTGGGGAATGCGATCATGTCGATGATCACGCTCGCGTCGGTGCTCGTGCTCCCCGTCTGCGGCGAGGCATGGGCGATCGTCGTGCTTCTGCTCCTCGCTCCGTTTCTCATCGGCCGGCAACTCGTGTCGGCCACCTGACCGTCGTACGACCACCATGCGGCTCGGCTACAGCACGAACTCGATCGGCGACATCGCCCCGCTCGACGCGCTGCCGATTCTCGCCGACATCGGCTACACGTCGCTCGCGATTACGCCCGACCGGCACCTGCTCGATCCGTTTTCAAGCGGGATCGCCGCGGAGGCATCGCGGTGGCGCTCGGCGCTCGCGAGGCATGGCATGGCCTGCGTGATCGAGACGGGCGCCCGGCATCTCCTCGATCCGCTCGTGAAGCACGAGCCCACGCTCGTCTCGCCGCACCGGGCCGACCGCGACCGCCGGACCGGGTTTCTCATCCGGGCGATCGATCTCGCCGTGGAACTCGGCGCGCCGGTCGTGTCGCTCTGGTCGGGAGCCGCCCGTGACGCCGCCGACGAAGCGACGCTCTGGCAGCGGCTCACGGACGCCCTCCAGCCCGTGCTGGACCATGCTGCGGCCAGGGGCATCGTGCTCGGCTTCGAGCCGGAGCCCGGCATGGTCATCGACACGCTCGCCCGGCAGGCCCGACTGGCCGACCGGCTCAGCCGCCCGGAGCACCTCCGGCTCACCGTCGATCTCGGGCATCTCGTTTGCATGGGCGAACGCCCCGCGGCTGCGTTGCTCGGCGCCCACGCCACCGATGTCGTGAACGTCCACGTCGACGACATGCTCGCCTGCCGCCACGAGCACCTGCCGCTGGGCGCGGGCGACGTCGATTTCCCCCCGCTCCTCGCCGTCCTCGCCGCCGCACGCTACTCGGGCGGACTGCACGTCGAACTTCCGCGCCAGTCGCACCGCTGGCTCGAGACCGCCCGCACCTCGGCGTCGTTCCTGCGCCCGGCAGGCCTCCCGTAGGACACGGCTTCAGCCTGTCATGCCTCGGTCAGTCGGTGCACGCCGGCTCGGGGTTTCCGCGTACCCGTAACGGAAGCCCGAAGCGCAAGCGAGGGAATCGCTCTCTCCCTCGCTTGCGCTTCGGGCTTCCGTACAGGGGAGGCGAGGGGTTGCCCCTACCATTGAGCCGGCTTGACCGACCAGCGAAGCCATGGATGGCGCAGCGACAGTCGGTCGGAGTGAACGCAGCCCGGAGGGCGCAGTGAACGTCCGGCGAGATGGTACGGGGCAACCCCGAGCCGAGGTGGGCGAGTTGAGGCGGGACAGGCTGAAGCCTGTCCTAC
>JBBAVM010000058.1:0-21380 GCA_040397685.1 Pirellulales bacterium | reverse complement strand
GCTGCTCGATCGTGAGCGTGCGGTTCACGATCGCCGAAATCGACGCCCTGGCGGCAAAGTGACCGAATGGAGGCCAGGGCCGCGCGGCACCTTCAACAGAGGTTGTCCAAGCTGCAACAGCCGCAGGCGTCATTCAACCAGCACTTCAACGGCGGCGCGGGCTCCTGGGACGCTGGCAAGCCGTTTGTCGCAGGTGATCAAGGACGCGCCGAGGGCTTCGGAGAGCGCGAGGGAGGCGGCATCGTAGGCCGTGCAGTTGGCCCGCAGCTGCCATATTCTGTCCAACAAACCATCGTGCGGATAGCGGGAAATCCCAAGCGCGAGGTGATCCGCGATCGCCTCGCGGGCGCGGGGCTCCGCGAGTTTCCCGGCCATGACGAACCGCCGAAGCACGTGCGCTACTTCCACGTCGAGAACGTGCGGGGCGGCAATCGTTTCGCCCGAGCGTAAGACTCTATCGACGAGGCCCGGATGATCTGCGGCACGGAGCAGCAGTTCCAAGGCGGCCGACGCATCAAGCACGATCATCGCCGATCCCGTTCGACTCTCACCGCTTTGGCTGGACTGGTCTTGAGGCGGGCGGAGGGACGACGCAGCAGGCGATCTGCCAGTTCCTCCGGCGCGGGCCGCTCGGCGACCCTGCGGATTTCGGCCAGCAAGTACTCGGTCAATGGCTGGCCGGCGAACGCTGCCCGTGATTTTAGCGTGGCATGCACCGCATCGGGCACGTTTCGAATCTGGATCATCTTGCTCATGCTGACATCATATTTGCATGTGCTACACATGACATCATGGCGATCGTTGGAGACTCGTGTTCGCGGCCGGTGACTTGATTCCGACGACGCGGTCAGAGGAACAGGGCGAGCGGGCTGTCGGCGAAGAGCGTGTGGCTGAAGACGTTGGGGTGGTTGATGTCGTTTTCCATGAGCGTCTGGTAGGGGATGCCCCGCCGCCGCAGTCGGCCGTAGCGGAGCGACGCACCGGCGATGGCTCTTGGAGCACGGGTTGCCGCGTTTTAGGATTCTGTCACTTCTTGGAATGACTACCGCGATGCTGACCCATCGGCTTTCCATGATCGTAGCGATGGGCGTCGGCCTGCTCGCCGGCCCCGCGGCCGTCTTTGGCCTCGAGCATGCGTTGTGCGGCGACCGCAACCTGCCGATCAGCCAGGCGTATCCGCCGGGGGCTTTTCAGCACGCCGGGAGGGGCGGGCGGGTGCTCGACGTGACGAAGCCGCCCTTCAACGCCAAGGGCGACGGCACGACCGACGACACGCAGGCGCTGCGGGCCGCCATGCGGTTTGTCGCCGAGAGGTACGAGCCGCTCGTGGGCGAGGGCTGGGCCTATTGCGGCTGCAAACTCAACCAGAGCTGGATCATCTACCTGCCCGACGGCGAATACCTCGTGCGCGACACCATCGACCAGGGCTGGCCGGTCCGCGGCTGGCACCCCCGCGACGGCTGGAGCGCGATCCGCCGCACGACGCTCGCCTCGCCCGAGGCGATGGAGAGCCGCCGCGGCCAGGGCTGGGCCGCAGAGAATTTCCACATTCGCATCGTCGGGCAGAGCCGCGAGAAGACGGTGATCCGCCTCGCGGATGAGTGCCCAGGGTTCGGGGCCGGCGCTGCGAAGAGCGTCGTCGCCTTCCACCAGGGACTGTGGTCGAACGTCAGCCAGGGAAACTTCTGCGAGAACCTCACGATCGCAACGGGGCGAGGAAATCCAGGCGCGGTCGCCCTGCGCTGGAATGCCGCCAACTGGGGCGGCGTCCGCAACGTGCTCCTCCAGTCTGGCGACGGCCGGGGCCGTGCCGGACTGTTGATGGACGTGCCGTTCGTGGAAGGCTACCTCCGCGACATCACGGTGGACGGATTCGACGCCGGGATCGAACTCGACGTTGCGAACGGCGCCAATGTCGCGGTGCTCGAGCACGTCACGCTCAAAGGCCAGGCTGCCGTGGGGCTGCGTGTCGGCAAGCACCATGCCTGCCTCGACGCCCGGAAGCTCTTGTTTGAAAACGTGCCTGTCGCCGTGCAGGTCGATGCCGGCGCGCAGGCGGTGCTGCTCGACAGCCGGGCCAGCGGCCGCGCGGGGGCCGCAGCGGCACTCGTGGCGGCGGAGCACGGGCATCTGTTCGTAGGCGGCTTTTCCTGCACGGGCTTCGCTTCAGCGACGGCCGGGCCTGTGACCGAGATTCCCGCCGCGTCGCTGACGATCGGCGCCCGCGATATGCCCCCGCTCGTGCCGGAGCCTGATCTTTCCCGGTGGGCCGACGTGCAGGCCTACGGAGCCGTGGGCGACGGGCTCACCGACGACACCGCCGCGATCCAGCGGGCGATGGAGAGCGGCAGACCGGTCGTGTTCCTGCCCGGCGTGGCGTATGTCGTCAACGGCACGGTGACGATTCCGGCGAGCGTGCGTGAGGTCTGCTTTCTGCACGGCAGCGTGTACCGCTCGACGCTCGGGATCGACGCCGCCATGTTCCGCGTGGCGGAGCCATCGGACGAGCCGCTCTGGATCCATCAGAACGTCAGCGCCGGCGGCATCCTCGTGGACCACGAGGCCGACCGGCCGCTCGTGCTCGAGGACGTGTTTTCTTGGTTCCACCACACGCGAGACTACGCCCGGAACAGCGACATGCAGTTTCCGGGGCCGGCGGCACAGACGGCCGACGTCTGGCAGCTCTACCGCAACACGCGGCCCGACGGCCGCGCGAAGGAGGTGTATGCCGCGAACGTGATGGGCTTCGCCGTCGGAGGGCAGGGCGGCCGCCATGCGGTCGAGAACGTCCACGCGTGGGTGCGGCAACTCGACAACGAGCACATTCCGTATGCCCAGGTGGCCGTGCGCCGAAGCGACCTCTGGCTCCTGGGGTTCAAGACGGAAAATGCCGAGGTCTTGTTTCACGCCGAGGATGGCTCGCGGCTGGAGTGGCTCGGCGGCATCAGCCACACGCTTGGCCCCCGGGACACGGGCGCGATGATCGTGTCCCGCGACTCCGACGTCACCGCGCTCTTCGTCGCGTGGGCCGGCGGCGGCAAAAACCAGCCTGATGTGCTCGAATCGATCAGGGAATCCGCCACCACGCGCGTCCCGCTCTCACGCTTTGCGCCGATCGATGGCAAGGGGTCGCCCGACGGCGACACCCGAACCGGCACGTTTTCGGTCTCGATCTTTAGCGGGCGTTGAGTGGCTGGCCATCGTCGATCAGGAGGTCGGTTCAGCGAGCAGGTTCGCAGGCATTTTCAAACTCCGCGTGATCACCAGCGGCTGGCTCCTGCTCGAAGCCGCTCGAGATGGGCTCACGCCCTTTTCCGGGCGCGTTCGACCATGAACGTCACGCTCTCGTTCATGCCCGTCGGGGCGAGCACGATCTGGGGATGAGCGTCGGCAAACACGCGAAACACTTCGTCGCAGAATCCCTGGCCGACGATGTCCACGCCGGTGAAATCGATCGTGACGTGGCGAAACCGCTCGAGCCCCACTGTCACCCGCCGCGCCTCGGATCGCGAAAGCAGCTGCACGCCGAAGCCTGCGAGCCGCACCGTTGTGCGGGTGCGGTCGAATGCCAGCGTGTCTGGATCGGTCCAGCGCTGAAATACGTCTGCAAGCACGAAGACTTTTCCCGGCACAAACGTCAGCGTCACGCGCGTTCCGGAACGCGGCTCCGGGGCGAGCTGGATGGCAGTGTCGTGGGCCTCGTTGTCAGTAAGCCATGCCACTTTTCCCGACTCCAGCCGATAGCGATTCGCGGCTTTCGACGCGAAAAAGATTCCCTCGCCGCTGTGGCGGCCCGGCTGCGTGGTGAAGCGGCCTTTTTCAAGAACAAACACCGCTTCGACGTCGTCGGGCAGGCCCTGGGATTCGCGCACGGAGCGAAAAACGCCGATGCCGTCGTCGACGATCTCGATGATGATCCCAGACGGCGACGCCGTAGCCGTGGCACACACCATGCCACCGCCGCTGTGATCGATCGCATTGTTCACCATCTCGGTGAACGTATAGCCCACGGTGCCGAGCTCCCGCTCCGACAGGCCCAGGTCGGCCAACGCTGGGCGAACCTCTCCCCAGAGCCGGTCTTCCTCGAGCCCGTCGAGCGGCCGCTCCCAGCGTGTCTTGGGAAGTACGTAGTGAGCTCCCCGCCCAGCCCCTTCCGGCACCAGCCGCCCGTCGGCCACGAGTTTCCGCAGCCGCCGCTGCGCTGTGGCCCGTGATACCCCCAGCAACCGCATCGCCTCGTCGGTAGAAATCGCCCCGTTTGCGCGCGCATGGGAAACCAGGAGATCGTGGTTTGCGAGTGGCATGACCGGTTATGACCTATTTGTATAAAAATGAGTCACTCAATGGTAGGCTTCGCGATCGCTCGATTCAAGCAAGTCGCCTCAATCTTCAGCGCGCCGTGAGCGGCCGGCTGTTGATCCAGGCGAGCAGGGCGTCACGGCAGGCCTGCGAGGGCTTCTTGGGGTCGGCATCCTGCACGAGCCAGACCAGTGCCACGCCGCGGCCGTCGTCGATCAGGAGGTCGGTGGCAAACGCCCCGCCGTGGCCGTACCGGCCGTCGGGACGAATCTGCACGCCAAGCCCGTAGGCCTCCTTCACCGCTTCGGGCGTCTGCCGCGTGCGCATCTGCCGCACGGCGGCGGCCGACAGGATGCGAACGCCGCCGGCCATGCCGCCGCCGAGCAGCATCCGGCAAAACCGCCCGCAGTCGTCGGCCGTCGAGAAGAGTCCGCCGCCGGGCATCGGGAACCGCCCCGGGCCGTCGAGCGGGTAGGCGAGTTGACCGATCGGCACGGGCTCAGGTTTTCCGGCTTCACCGTGGCGATACGAGGTCGCCAGCCGGGCGACCTGTGCCGCCGTCGGCCGAAACGTCGTGTCGCACATGCCGAGCGGCCTGAAAAGCCGCGTCTCCATGAACACCTCGAACGGCATCCCCGACACGACCTCGATGATCCGGCCCGCGGTGTTGATGCCCGCGTTCGAATACGTATACGCGGTACCCGGCTCGAAGAGCAGTTTTAGGGTGGCGTATGACCGCACCGCCTCCGCGAGCGGCAGGCGATCGAGCGTGGGGGTCTCGGCCGGGCTCATGAAGGGCAGGCCGCTCGTGTGCGCGAGCAGGTGGCGAACCGTGATTGGTCGGGCGGGAGCACGGTCGGTGCCGCCTGCGGCAGCGACACGGAGATCGCGAAACTCCGGCAGGTACGTTGCCACGGGCTCGTCGAGCGCCACCTTCCCCTCATCGACGAGCATCATCATGGCGGCCGCCGTCATCGGCTTGGTCATCGACGCGATCCAAAACAGGCTGTCGGCCACCATCGGCCGCGCAGTGGCCAGATCGGCGAGGCCCATCGCCTCGTGGAGCAGCGTGTGCTCGCGGTCGGTCGCCAGCACGACCGCGCCGACGATCGAGCCGTCTTCAAGCCACGGCTTCGCGACGGCGGCACAGGTCGGCGTTGGCGTCTCGGCTGCATACGCTAATGGCCACGCGGCAATGCCCAAGGCCATGAGCCAAGCAACACAGAATCGTGTGACGATTCGATTCATCGTTGCAATCATAATCAATGCGTCCGCTCGACGTCATCGCACGCATCGCGCATGATGCCGCCTCCAGGAGTCACCTCAATGCATGCCAACCGTCACGTGCTCTTCACCTCGGCAGCGGTTTTCGCGTTGCTCGGAATCATGCCACGTGTCGCCGCAGCGGCGGGTGATGTCGTGGTGTCGCCGGCGGGTGACGACGCCGCGGCCGGGACGAGTGCCGCGCCTGTCAAGACGCTGCGGCGCGCCCTCGATCGCGTCCGGGAACTTCGGGCTGCCGAACCCGGCCGCCACACTGCGGTTGTCGTCGAAGTGGCCGATGGCCGCCACGAGCTGCCCGCAACGCTCATCCTCGAGCCCGCCGATTCGGGGACGGAGGCGGCCCCGACGGTGATTCGCGCGGCCGAAGGATCAAACCCCGTGATCAGTGGTGGACGGTTGGTAAGGGGCTGGAACGTGGTTGACGTGGCCGGCCGGCCGCGCTGGTCCGTGGACCTCCCCGCTGTGAAAGCGGATGGCTGGCGCTTTGCCCAACTCTTCGTCAACGACCAGCGCCGGTTTCGCCCCGTCCTGCCGAAGGGCGCGTGGCACACGATCGCAGGCACGGTCGATCCTTCGCCGGCGAGCGCAGGCAAGGGGCACGACCGCTTCGGTTTCGCGGGTGACGCGCTGCGGGCCGATTGGGCCAACCTCGGCGACGTCGAGGTGGTCGCCGTGCACCGCTGGACCATGAGCCGGCTCCCGATCGCGGCGATCGACCCACACCCGATGGATCCGGCCCTGCGGATCGTGACGTTCGCCGGCCGCACGCGGGCCCCCGTGGAGTGGTGCTCGTTTCCCAAGGGCAACCGGTTCCTTGTCGAAAACGTCCGCGAGGCGCTCGGCGAGCCGGGTTCATGGTATCTCGACCGGCCCACCGGCACGCTCACCTACTGCCCGCTCAACGGCGAGACTCCGGACACCGCGGTCGTGGTCGCGCCGGTCCTCGACCGGCTCGTGGAGATGCGCGGCGACGCGGCTGCCGGCACGACGGTCGCGCACGTGCGGTTCGAGGGGCTCACGTTCGCCCACGGCAATTGGACGATGCCGCCCGAGGGCCAATCGTTTCCCCAGGCGGAGGTCAACCTGGGCGGCAGCATCGTCGCCACGGCGGCGCGGCACGTTGCCTTCACGGACTGCACCGTCCGGCACGTCGGCCGCTACGCCTTTGAATTCGGCGCCGGCTGCCAGGACTGCTGCATCGAGGGATCTGACCTCATCGATCTCGGTGGCGGCGGCGTGCTCATCGGCACGGCCGGCGGTCCCATGTCGTGGGGCACGCCCGCGCGGGTGGAAGGGGAGGCGTCGGCGGTCGAACGGATCGCCATCCGCGACTGCACGATCGCCCACGGTGGCCGGATCCATTCGGCGGCGGTAGGTGTCTGGATTGGCCATGCCGCCCACTGCACGGTCGCGCACTGCGACATCCACGACTTCACCTACACCGGCATCTCGGTCGGCTGGGTGTGGGGCTACGCCGACAGCCGCGCCCATCACAATGTGCTCGCGTCGAACCACATCCACGATCTCGGCAAGGGCGTGCTTTCCGACATGGGGGGCGTGTACACGCTCGGCGTCTCCCCGGGCACCGTCGTGGAGGGCAACCATATCCACGACATCACGAGCCACGACTACGGCGGCTGGGGGCTCTACACCGACGAGGGCTCGACGGGGATCGTGATGCGCAACAATCTCGTGCATCACACGAGCTCCGGCGGCTTCCATCAGCACTACGGTCGCGACAATACGATCGAGAACAATGTGTTTGCGATCGCCCGCGACTGGCAGATCCAGCGGACGCGCGTCGAGGACCACACGAGCTTCGTGTTCCGGCGGAACATCGTGTGGTGGACGACGGATGTGCCGCTCGTGAAGGGGGATTGGACGAAGGGGATCGTCACGGAGGCCAACTGCTACTGGCACGGCGGCAAGCCGGTCGCGTTCCCCGATGGGAAAGACCTCGCCGCACGGCAGGCGGCAGGGCAGGACGCGGCGTCGATCGTGGCCGACCCGCTCTTCGAGGATCCGGAGCATGGCAACTTCACGCTGCCGCCAGACTCTCCCGCCAGCGGCCTCGGCTTCGAACCGCTCGCCGCCGCGACAGCCGGCCGGAAGGAGCGCCAGCGGCCGTCGCCAGCCATTCCGAATGTGCCCACGATCTGGATCCGCCGTGAGTCGCCGGCGGCGCAGAAGTAATCGCCTACGCCCGCTCCGCGGCCGCCATCTCGAGCAGCCGGATCCAGGGCCCGATGAAGTGGCCGTGGTCGTGATAGGTGCGGCCGCTGACGAGAGCGCCATCCACCACGCACGGTGCATCGACATAGATGCCGCCCGCCGCCTCGAGATCGAACCGACATTTCGCGACGGTCGTCATCCGCCGCCCGCGCACGCAGCCCGCGTAGGCCGGAATCTCGACGCCGTGGCACACGCTCGCGATCGGCTTGTTCGCTTCGAAGAAGTGACGGGTGATCCGCACGAGGTCGGCATCGTAGCGAATGTATTCAGGGGCCCGGCCGCCGCTGAAAAAAATGCCGAGGTAGTCCGCAGGATCGACGTCGGCGAATGCGGCTTCCGCCGTGATCTGATAGCCCTCCCACTCCCGCGTGATCGTCCACCCGGGCCGCACCTCGTGCATCACCATCTGGAAAACCCGCTTCTCCGGCCCGACGACGACCGGCGCGAAGCCCGCCTCCTGGAGCCGGTAGATGGGGTAGAGCGTGTCGACCGTCTCGGAGGCATCGCCGACGACGATGAGTACGCCGGGGCGCGACGCTGTGTGTGGAGTCATGGACCGTGCAGTCCCTTCCGTAAGCATGATACTTCAGCGGATGGTACAGTATCGCCGGTCGCACCACAGGAGCCTGCTCGGATGTCGCGTTCTCCGCGGTTTGCCTCCCCCTCGCGGCGGCGATTCCTTGCGGCCGCAGGGACCACGGCCGTCGCCCACCGCGCTCTCCTGCTGGCGGGCGAACCGGCTGGCGGCTCGGCGCCCTCCGCGTCGCCGTCCGACGGGCCCGGCATCGGCGTCGTGGGCCTCCGCTACCAGGGGTCCGTGATCGCGGCCCAGGCAAAGCCGTATGGACGGATCGTGGGCATCGCCGACGTGGATCGCGACTGCCTCGACCTCACGATCATCGACAAGAACGTGAAATCGCAGACGGGCATGACGCCGGAGGAGATCTACGGCGGAGTCGCCGCAGCCGACCGTCACCAGGACTACCGGCGGCTGCTCGACGACCCGCGGATCGGCGTGATCCTGATCGGCACGCCGGACCATTGGCATGCCAAGGTGCTCATCGACGCGGTGAAGGCGGGCAAGGACGTGTATTGCGAGAAGCCACTCTCGCTCACGATCGACGAAGGCAAGCAGATGCGGAAGGCCGTCCGCGACACCGGCCGGATCGTGCAGGTCGGCTCGTGGCACCGCAGCGACGCCCGCTTCCGCCTCGCCGTAGAGATGATCCGGCAGGGACGCATCGGGAAGCTCGAAAAGGTGGAGGTCGTGCTCGGCAAGAACAAGGCGGGCGGGCCGTTCGCCGCCCGGAGCGTGCCCGCAAACCTCGACTGGAACCTCTGGCAGGGGCAGACCCCCGACGTGCCCTACGTGCCGGAGCGGACGCACTACACGTTCCGCTGGTGGCTCGACTACTCCGGCGGCCAACTCACCGACTGGGGCGCGCACCATGTGGACATCGCCCAGTGGGCGATCGATTCGCTTCCCGCCGAGATCGAGGGGACCGCACGGTATCCCGACACGTCCGGCGGCTACACCGTGCCGATCGACTTCGCCGTCCGCTATCGCTACGCCAACGGCGTCGAATTGACCGTGTCGGACACCGGCCGCAACGGGATCCTGTTCACGGGCAGCGGCGGGCGGCTGTTCGTGAACCGCGAGAATCTTTCGGGCAAGCCGGTCGAAGACCTCGCGGATCGCCCGCTCCCGCGCGACGCGTTCACGCTCTACGACTTCGACAACGCCACCCGGCCGGAACGGTCGGGCAAGATCGAGGCGATCGCCAACCACATGGGGAATTTCTTCGACTGCGTCGCCGCGCGGCGGCAGCCGATCGCCGACATCGAGGCGGGGCATCGCAGCGTATCCACCTGCCACCTCGGCGGCATCGCCTGCCGGCTGGGGCGGCCGGTGCGGTGGGACGCCGCCGCCGAGCGGTTCGTGTCGGATCCTGAGGCCGACGCCTTGCTCTCCAGGCCGCAGCGGGCCGGCTTCGAGGTGAGGGCATGACCGCGGCTGGCGCGGGCAGTCCGTCGCGTCGGTGTATCGTGAGTCGGCGGCGGTTTCTTGCGACCGCCGCCGGGGCCACGGTCATCGCGGCCGGTGCGCCCGCCGGTCACGCGGTGGCAGGCGAGCCCTGGAGGCCGCAGTATCTGCTGGCGTCGGCGCTCTACGGCACATTCCCGCTCGCCGAGATCCTGCCCGAGGTCGGCAAGACCGGGGCCGCCATGATCGATCTCTGGCCAAAGCCGCATGGCACCCAGCGGGAGGAGATCGATGCGCTCGGCGAGGAGACCGTGCGGAAGATGCTCGCCGACCACGGCGTGCGGCTCGGCGGGATCGCCTGCTACAAACCGGGGGCGTTCAACCTCGCCGGGGAGTTCGCGCTCGCGAAGCGGCTCGGTGGAGAGGGCACCGTGCTCGTGACGACGGCTCCGGGCGATGGCAGCCTGACGGGAGGCGAGCTCGGCAACGCAATCCAAGCGTTTTTTGAGAAGCTCGAGCCGAGCATCGAAGCCGCCCGGGCCACTGGGTGCGTGATCGCGATCGAGAACCACTCCAAGTCGCTGCTGCAGACGCCCGCCGGCATCCGCGCCTTTGCGGAGGCCATCAAGGACGAGTGCATAGGAGTCGCCCTCGCACCGCACCACCTGCCGCAGGATCCGGACCTCGTGGCGCGGCTCGCCGCGGACCTCGGGCCGCGGCTCAAGTTCGTCTACGCCCAGCAGCTCGGCAGGGGATCACAGGAAAGACTTCCAAAGGAGGAGGAACTGCTCCAGATGCCGGGACGCGGCCCATTCGACTTCGGACCGCTGATGCGGCAATTGGCCGCAATGCGGTTCGTCGGCCCGGTGGAGATTTTCATGCACCCGACACCCCGTGGCGTGCCGATCCTCCCCGGCATCGCGGAGATCACGGCCGAGGTAAACCGGGCGCGGGCCTATCTCGATGGGCTCATTCCGCCCGAAAAAACGTAAGAAAATTGGCACCGGCGGCACCGGCGCGGCTGGCTAGAATCGAGAGGCTCGCGTTTCCGGCGATGTGCAGCGGGTAGACACCATGCCTTGGAGTTGTGCCCCGGCCCTATTCGGCAGTGTTCCGCGGTTTGTGATTGCCGCACTGTGCGTGCACGGACTCGCCGCAGCGGCTGACATCGATTTCGAGCGGCAGGTGCGGCCGCTGCTCATCGAGCGGTGCGGCGACTGCCACGGAGCCGACACGCAGGAGAGCCACCTGCGACTCGACGTGCGGCACCGGGCGCTGAAGGGGGGCGACTTCGGCCCCGTGATCCTCCCCGGCAAGGCGGCTGAGAGCGAGCTCATCCGCCGGATCACGAGCAGCGATGAAAAGAAGATGATGCCGCCCGACGGTGAGCGGCTCTCCGCCGCCGAGGTTGCGCTCCTCACCGGGTGGATCGACGCCGGCGCTGAATGGCCCGAAGCCGAGGCCGACCGCATCGCCCGCGAGACCGACCGCGACCCGCGGCTCGACCACTGGGCCTGGCAGCCGGTGTCGATGCCTGCCGTACCCCCGCAGCACGACGGGTGGCCGGCCCGCAACGAGATCGACCGCTTTCTGCAGGCTTCGCTCGAGGTAAAAAAACTCGCGCCGGCCCCGGAGGCCGATCGACGCACGCTCATCCGCCGGCTGTCCTTCGACCTCACCGGCCTGCCCCCTTCGCCAGAGGAGGTGAGCGCATTTGTCGCCGACGAAGCGCCTGATGCCTACGACAGGCTGGTCGATCGCCTCCTCGCGTCGCCGCACTACGGGGAGCGTTGGGCCCGCCACTGGCTCGACATCGCCCACTACGCCGACACGCACGGCTTCGAGCGCGACCAACTGCGGCCCAACGCCTGGCGGTATCGCGACTGGGTGATCGACGCCCTTAACCGCGACCTGCCCTACGACGAGTTCCTGCGGCGGCAGATCGCGGGCGACGCGATCGCCCCCGACGACCCCGACCACGTGGTGGCCGCCGGGTTTCTCACGGCCGGCCCGTGGGACTTCGTCGGCCAGGTCGAGACCAAGAGCGACGTGCTGCGGCGGCAGGCCCGCGCCGACGACCTCGATGACATGGTGACGCAGGTGATGACCGCGGCCTGCGGGGTGACCGTGAACTGCGCCCGCTGCCACGACCACAAGCTCGATCCCGTCCCGCAGCGCGACTACTACTCCCTCGTGGCGGTGTTTGCCGGCGTCAAGCGTGCAGATGCGCCGACGAGCCGGTCGGCGCAGGAGCGGTATGCGAAGCAGCACGCCGAACTCACGACGGCCGTGGCCGACGCCCGGGCCGAGGTGCACGCGCTCGCGGGAAAGCCGATCGACCTGGCCGACATCGTCGGCGGAGGCGACGGCCGCGGAAGCGGCACGAAGGGCGTCGGAATCGACGTCCGAAACGGCCTGAAAGTGGATGAGAAACCGGGCGGCTTTCTCTCGAACATCACCATCAACGCCCCGAAGTCCGCGCCGACGAAATTCGTGCATGCGGTGTTCGTGCCGCACGGGCCGGGCCCCGTGCCCGTGACCACGACCGGCCTCACGGTCGAGGGAATCCCCGAAACGAGCAAGGCGGGCTGGGATGCGATCCGCAACGGGCCGGTGGCGAAGCAGCATTCCACGAAGCTTGGCGACACCGACTACGCCACGGGTGGCCACACGATCCTCGGCCTCCATGCCAACGCCGGCATCACCTTCGACCTCGAGGAGATGTTCGCGGTCGTGCGGGTGGCAAACCCGCACTTCCGCGCCGTGGTGGGCTACGGCGGGACGACGCCCGAGGCAGGGGCCGACTTTTGCGTGTTCGTCGATGGAGCGCTCATGGCCAACGGGCGGATCGGCTTCGACGACGGCGGCACGCCGCTCGACATCTCGCTGCCGCCCAACGCGAAGTTTCTCACGCTCGTGGCTACCGACGGCGGCAATGGCATTGCCATGGACCAGGTGTTTTTCGGGGACGCCCGGATCGAGGGCATGTCGCCGTCACTCAGCCCCGAGCAGAAGCAGCAGCTCGCCGCCGCGGAACAGAAACTCGCGACGCTCGAACAAGAACTCAAATCGTTGCGGGTGCCCGACAAGGTCTTCGGCCCGGTGGCCGAGAAGCCGCCGGCCGTGCTCGTGCACATCCGCGGCAATCCGGAGACGACGGGCTCCGAAGTGGGCCCCGGCACGCTCTCCGCGGTGGCCATGCTTCCCGCGAGCTTTGGTGACGCCGCAACTCCGGAGGGAGAGCGTCGCAAGGCGCTCGCCGCGTGGGTCACGTCGCCCAAAAACCCGCTCACGCCGCGCGTGATCGCCAACCGGCTCTGGCACCACCACTTCGGCACGGGGCTCGTGGACACGCCGAGCGATTTCGGGATCGGCGGCGGCCGGCCGTCGCACCCTGAACTGCTCGACTGGCTGGCGTCGGAGATCATCGCCCGCGGCTGGTCGCTCAAGGCGCTGCATCGGCTCATCTGCTCGAGCCACGCCTATCGGCAGCGGAGCATCGACGTGCCCGGGGCGGAGGCAGCCCGGGCCATCGACGCCGACAACCGGCTCGTGTGGCGGCAAAACCCGCGGCGGCTCGACGCCGAGAGCCTCCGCGACGCCACGCTTGCCGTCACGGGCTGCCTGAATCGCCAGATGCACGGGCCCGGCTACCGCGATTTCGACTACGAGGAGGCGTATGCCCCGGTCTATCGCTACATCACGCCCGACGCGGCCGACCTCTGGCGGCGGAGCATCTACCGCTTCATCGTGCGGAGCACGCCGCACACCTTCATGAGCACGCTCGACTGCCCGAACCCGGCAAACCTCACCCCGGCCCGGCTCGAGACGACGACGGCGCTGCAGTCGCTCGCGCTCTTGAACAACGACTTCATGCTCCGACAGGCCGGCCACTGGGCCGAGCGGCTGGAACGCGAGGCGGGAGCCGACCCGGCGGCCCAGGTTCGCCGGGCCTACGCTCTCGCACTCGCCCGCGAGCCCGACGACGCCGAAATCGCCGCGGCGGTGACGCTCATCGAGAATGCCGGGCTGCCGCAGCTCTGCCGGATGCTCTTCAACGCCAACGAATTCCTCTACGTTGACTGACGTGTGACCATGCCCGATCCCTTTCCCTGCCGCCTGCACCGCGCCGACGTGTCGCGGCGGAACTTCCTCTGGGAACTCGGCGGGGGCCTGGGGGGCGTGGCCCTCACGACGCTCCTCGCCGAGGAAGCCGCCGCGGCCCGCACGACCAATCCGCTCGCCGCGAAGCCGGCGATGTTTCCGGGCAAGGCGAAGGCCGTGATCAACATCTTCTGCCCGGGCGGCCTCTCGCATCTCGACACGTTCGACTACAAGCCCGAACTCGTGAAGCGGAACGGCACGCCGTTCGACACCAGCGGCACGGTGCAGTTTTTCGCCTCAAAGCCCGGCAACTGCCAGCAGAGCTACTGGCCCTTCCACCAGCACGGCGAATCGGGCCGCTGGGTGAGCGACCTCTTGCCGCGGCTCGCCGGCCATGTCGATGAGATGGCGTTCATCCACTCAATGCAGAGCAAGACCGCGCTCCACGGCCCGGCGATGTTCATGGCCAACAGCGGCTTCATCCTCCCAGGCTTCCCGGCGATGGGGGCGTGGGTGACCTATGGCCTCGGCAGCGAGTCGGAAGACCTGCCCGCGTTCGTCGTGCTCCCCGACCACCGCGGCCTGCCGCCAGGGGGGCCGGTCAACTGGGGCGCGGGCTTCCTGCCGGCGATCCACCAGGGGACGGTAATCGAGACGGCCGAAGGGCGGCCGCCGGTGGCGGATCTCTTTGCGGCCGAGGCCCACGCCGGCCTCGTGGCCGGCGAGCCGGCGGGCCGCGAGTTTCTCGCGGCGGTGAATGCCCGCCATCTCGCCGCACGCAGTGACAACAGCGAACTGTCGGCCCGGATCGCCGCCTACGAGCTCGCGGCCCGGCTGCAGCTCTCGGCGCCGGAGGTGACGAACCTCTCCGGCGAATCAGACGTCGTGGAACGGCTCTATCAGCTCGAGCATCCCGAGATCGGCCCGTTCGGCCGGCAGTGCCTCCTCGCGCGGCGGCTCGTGGAGCGGGGCGTGCGGTTCGTGCAGATCTACTGCGGCGCCGAGAACACGGCCGTGAAGAAGATCCGGCCCAACTGGGATTCCCACGAAGACGTCGTCCGCGACCACGGCTACTGGGGCCCGATCCTCGATGGCGGGGCGAGCGCCCTGCTTTCAGACCTGAAGGCCCACGGACTGCTCGATTCGACGCTCGTGATGTGCCAGACCGAGTTCGGCCGCCAACCGGCAGCGCAGGGCAAGGGCCGCGACCACAATGCCGGCGCGTTCACCGTGTGGATGGCCGGCGGCGGCATCAAGGGGGGCACGGCCTACGGCACGAGCGACGAACTCGGCTTCAAGGCGGCCGACCGTCCGACCTTCTGCTACGACCTCCACGCGACGGCGCTGCATCTCCTGGGCATCGATCACACAAAACTCTCCGTTTACAACAACGGCATCCAGCGGCGGCTCACCGACGTCCACGGCCACGTGATCCACGAGATCGTCTCCTGATACCGATGGCCGATTCATCCGGATTCGACTGCGTCGTCTGCGGCACCTGCGTGGCCGACATCCTCGTGCGGCCCGTGCCGCTCTCGGCGCCAATGGGGGCCGGGCGGCTGTTCCACGTCGATCCGATCGAGGCCACGACGGGCGGCATCGTGTGCAACAGCGGGATCGCCATGCGTCGGCTTGGCCTGCGGGTGGCGGCCGCGAGCCTCGTGGGCGCCGACCCGTGGGGCGAGTTCGTGCGGTCGCGGCTTGCGGCCGAGGGAATCGATGCCGACGGGATCGAGACGCACCCATCTCTCGCGACGAGCACGACGGCCGTACTCATCGACCCGAGCGGCGAGCGGAGCTTCGCGCATCACGTCGGTGCCCCGCACGCGCTCGACCTGGCGTTCATCCGGCGGCACACACGCCTTTGGTCGGGGGCGAGAGTCGCCCTCGTCGGCTACGTCGGCCTCCTCCCGGCACTCGAACCAGTGCTCGCCGAGGCGCTGGCGACGATCCGGGCCGGCGGAGGCCTCGTGGCGCTCGAGACCGGCGGCGACGGCGGGTCGCTCGCCGCGCTCGCCCCGGCGCTCGAGCACGTCGATCTTTACGTGCCGAGCCTCGACGAAGCGGTGCACCAGACAGGCCTCCGCGACCCGCGCGAGATCGTGGCCTGCTACCGGAGCCACGGTGCGGCGGGGATCGTGGGGGTGAAGTTGGGGGCGCAGGGAGTCGTGCTCAGCCCGCAGGCGGGCGCGTGGGTCGAGATTCCGTGCGTGCCCGCGCCCGGCCCCGTGGCCGACACGACCGGGGCAGGGGATTCCTTCCTGGCGGGCCTGCTGGCGGGCATCGTGCGGGGCATGCCGCTCCGAGAAGCGGGGCTCCTCGGGGCCGCGACGGCCGCCTGCTGCGTCACCGGGCTGGGGGCCGTGGCCGGGCTCCGGTCGTTCGAGGAAACCGCTGCGCTCGCCCGGGCCGCCGCGAATTCGGCCGCCTAGACATCGCCGTTCGAGGCGGCGAGCAGGATGGCCCCGATGAAGTGCGGCAGTTTGTGAGTTTCATCAAAACGGTGACACGGTGATTCTCCTCAGCGGCCAGCCCTTATCCGCGGAGACGTTCGTAGAAATCCCGCGGTGAAAGAATGGCGACACCGCGGAAGAGCCCGAGTACGAGCAGTTCCTGATCACCCGTCACGAGGACGGCCGCGGATCCTGCGACGGCCGTACCCAGCACGGGAAGGTCATCTTTGTCTCGAACCGTCCCGAGCGGCACAGGGACTGGCTCCACGATTTCGGCGTTTGCCCTCAGCACGGCAACAGCCGCATCGGCTTGTCGCTTGGTTGCCTTGAACTTTCCTCGATAGTGCTTCGTGACCTCGCCCAGGATGTGCTCTGAGAGAATGACCACATGGTCACGAAAGACGAGCGTCACCAGGGCCTGACACAAACCGTGCGTGGCGATGGCCGCCAACAACACGTTCGTGTCGAGCACCACCCTCACGAGACAGCCTTGAAGATGTCGTCGTCGGTGATGAACCCTTGCGCTTCCGCGAGGGGTACGGTGATCTTCCGAAGCGCCGCAAGTTGCTCGCTGGCGATGTAGCGCCGCAAGGACTCCCGCACGAGTTCACTCGACGGCCGGTGCTGTCGTCGGCTCAAGGCATCCAGTTGACGCTTGAGATCCGCCGGAATTCTGACATTCAGCGTCGTTTCCATGTAATACATTGTAACGCACGTGGCAAGCAGGTCAAGGCGGACCGCCGCGGCCACGGGGGCCAGGATCACCACAAGCGGTGGCCGATGCCCATGCTGCCCCTCCGGGCTACAGCGAATTCGCCCCGGTGAGCGTGGCCCTGTTGGTGTTTGGGGCCGGCTGCGGTTCATGACAAAGGTAGTCCGTGTTCCAGCCCGCCCCGCACCGGAGGTTCGCCGTGCCAGGTTTGAAGCCCACCTTCGTCGAGTCGTCGTTTACGCCGCCGTGGATGGGCCGCTGGCTCGTGGCTGCCGGAATCTACAACCTGGCTTGGGGTGCGCTCACCGTCCTCATCCCATCGTGGCTGTTCATACTCACCGGGATGGAGCCGCCGAATTATCCGTTCATCTGGCAGTGCGTGGGGATGATCGTGGGCGTCTACGGGATCGGCTATCTCGCCGCGGCGTCCGACCCTGTTCGCCACTGGCCGATCGTTCTTGTCGGCTTTCTGGGCAAGATCTTCGGGCCCATCGGATACGTGCTGGGTGTGCTCAAGGGGGAGGTGCCGCCGGCCTTCGGCGTGACGCTGCCGACCAACGATCTGCTCTGGTGGGTCCCCTTCGGCCTGATGCTCTATCATGCCGCCCGCAGGCATGGGATCGGCTGGGACGCCGTTCGTCCGCGTGCCGTTCCGCGTCGCACCGCCGCATGATGACTCCGTCAGACGTTCTGCTTATCGCCCAGGCGGTCGCGTCGGGGGCGATGTGCGGCATCATCTGGTTCGTGCAGGTCGTCCACTACCCGTTATTTGCGCGTTCGAGCGGCGATGAGCGGGCGTTCGCGCTCGAAAACCAGCAGCTCACCGGCCGCGTGGTGATTCCGTTCATGCTCGTCGAGGGGCTCGCCGCGGCGGTCTGCGCCTGGAATCCTCCCGGCGGCGTGCCGCGCAGTGTCGTGCTCATCGGCTTCGCAGCCGTGCTCGTGCTCTGGCTCTCGACGGGCTTCGTCCAGATGCCGC
The DNA here is from genome assembly GCA_040397685.1 of Pirellulales bacterium. Classification (GTDB taxonomy): domain Bacteria; phylum Planctomycetota; class Planctomycetia; order Pirellulales; family UBA1268; genus RGVT01. The sequence goes on along the minus strand of JBBAVM010000058.1, from coordinate 3,333 downwards.
TTCATGCTCGGCTGGCGCGCGACGGGCACGCAGCGGAGGTCGTGGCCGCGCTCGTGCGGTCGAACTGGCTGCGGACGGTTCTGTGGACGCTGCGGGCGATCCTCGCCGCGTGGATGCTCCGGGCGGCCGCGTAACGCTCCGCCTGGATCCGAAGACAACCTCACCCCCACGAAAAGTAGGACAGGCTGAAGCCTGTCAGCGAACAGACAGGCTGAAGCCTGTCCTACGTGCGCAGAAAATAGTGGAACGAGTCGGCGAGCGCGAGCCAACTGGCCTCGATCACGTTTTCGCTCACGCCGACGGTGCCCCACACGCGGTCGCCGTCGGTGCTCTCGATCGAGACACGGACCTTCGCGGCCGTGCCCTCCTGAGCGTTGATCACCCGCACCTTGTAATCGAGGAGGTGCATGCCGGCGAGAGCAGGGTAGGTCCCGGCGAGGGCCTTGCGGAGCGCGGCGTCGAGGGCATTCACGGGGCCGTCCCCCTCCGCCACTTCGTGGCGCTGCTGTCCATCGACGGACAGCTTCACCGTGGCCTCGGTGCGAACATCGGAACCATCCCGGCTCTCCACGGCCACGTTGTAGGCGACCTTGTCGAAGGCCGGGCGAAACGTGCCGGCACAGCGATCGACGAGCAGCTCGAACGACGCCCCGGCCGCCTCGAACTGCCAGCCCTCGTTCTCGAGCCGGCAGACCTCGGCGAGCACCTTGTCGAGCAGGGCACGGTCTTCCTTGACGTCGGCCCGCGTGACGAGCGCGGCGATGTTCGAGCGTCCGGAGAGTTCGCTCACCAAAATCCGTCGGGAGTTGCCCACCGCCTCGGGAGCGATGTGCTCGTACGACTCGGTGGCCTTGGCCACGGCGTGGACGTGCATGCCCCCCTTGTGCGCGAAGGCGCTCGCCCCCACGAACGGCTGGCCCGGCCGGTAGCTCATGTTGGCCGTTTCGTAGACGAACCGGGAGAGTTCGGTGAGATGGGCCGCCCCGTTGCCACCGAGCACGCCGTAGCCGGGCAGCTTGAGGGCGAGGTTCGCCACCACCGAGATGAGATCGGCGTTGCCGCAGCGCTCGCCGATGCCATTGATCGTGCCCTGCACCTGCACCGCGCCTGCTGCGACGGCCGCGAGCGAGTTGGCGACGGCGAGATCGCAATCGTTGTGGCAGTGGATCGCGAGGGGCCGATCGGCGCCTGCCACCTTCAGGGCCGCGGCCGCCTCGCCGACGATCCGGGCGATCTCGTCGGGCAGCGTGCCGCCGTTGGTGTCGCAGCACACGATCCGCGTCGCGCCCGCGCGGGCCGCGGCGACAATCGTCTCGGCTGCATAGTCGCGGTCGAGCTTCCAGCCGTCGAAGAAATGTTCGGCGTCGTAGAAGACCTCGCGGCCCGCCTGCGTCAGGTAGCCCACGGTGTCGGCGATCATGGCGAGGTTTTCCTCGCGCGACACGCCGAGCACCTCGCTCACGTGGAAGGCGGACGTCTTCCCCACGATCGTGACAACGCTCGTGCCGGCATCGAGCAAAGCCTGCATGCCGGGATCGGCAGCGGCCGCCATGCCGCGACGGCGGGTCATGCCGAACGCGCACACCCGCGAGTGACGCAGTGTCAGGCCCCGCACCCGCTCGAAATACTGGGCGTCCTTCGGGTTCGAGAGTGGATAGCCGCCCTCGATGAAATCGACGCCCGCCTCATCGAGCCGTTTGGTGATCGCGAGTTTGTCCTCCAGGGAAAAGTTGACGCCTTCCCCCTGGCTGCCGTCGCGGAGCGTGGTGTCGTAGATCTCGATCGTGCGCATGGCTCAAGCGTAGCCTCCGCCGGCGGGCCCGGGAATCGGGAGCAATGGGGCTCGGGCGGGCTGCCGGTGCCGCCCATCGCGATTCCTTGACAGGATATGTACGGCCGTATATGTTTGGAATCACACAAAAGGAGGTCTCGCATGTCACCCGAAGGCATTCGCGCACTGCTGCGTCAGCAACCGTTCAAGCCGTTTCGGCTCGTGATGTCGAGCGGCAAGGAATACGAGGTTCGCCATCCGGAGATGGCGTGGGTGTTGCGAAACGACATTCTTGTCGGCGTGGACATCACGGATAACGGGATGCCCGCGGAATTCGATATCTGCCCGCTGCTGCACGTGGCGTCGATCGAGCCCTTCAATCTGCACGACGCGAATCCCGCCGCCTGAAGGCGATGGCGTAAGCCGACGCAAGCCGGGCAGACGAGGCTACTCGTCGTCGGCGTACTCGTCGTCCTCTGCGACTTCGTCGTCTTCACTCTCTTCCTCTTCGAAGTCGTCGGCAAAGGCCTCCTCGCGGTCGGCCTCCTCGTCGTCTTCGAGGACGGCGGGCGCGGCGTGCGGCTGGATCTTCAGCCTGCTTCGCGGGGCGGGATCCGCGGGTACGGGCTGCGTGCCGTTGCGCTCGGCCCACTGCTCCATCGTGAGGAGGACCTCGCGGGCCTGGCTGCCGGCATACTGCCCCACGACGCCGTCCTCGGCCATAAAGTCGATCAGGCGGGCCCCGCGGCCGTAGCCCACGCCGAGGGCACGCTGGAGCAGCGACACGCTGCCGCGGCCTTCACGGATCACCACTTCCACGGCCGCCTCGTAGAGCTCGTCCTTGTCCTTGGGGCTCGGGCCACCCTTCGGCGCATCGCCCGACGGGGCGGGCTGGAGGTTCACGAGCTCTTCGGCATATTGCGGCTTGTCGGTGCCGACCGCCGCCATCACGCGGCCGATCTCGTCGTCGGAGAGATACGTGCCCTGGCCACGGAGGATCTGGCTCGTGCCCGGCGAGAGGAAGAGCATGTCGCCGTTGCCGAGAAGCCGCTCCGCGCCCATCTCGTCGAGCACGACGCGGCTGTCGGTGCGGCTGGCCACCTGGAACGCGATCCGGGCGGGCAGGTTGCTCTTGATGAGGCCGGTGATCACGTCCACCGTCGGCTTCTGCGTGGCAAGCACGAGGTGGATACCGACGGCCCGGCTCTTCTGGGCGAGCCGGATGATGTGCTGCTCGATCTCCTTGCCGGCCGTCATCATCATGTCGGCAATCTCGTCGGCGATCATCACGATGTAGGGCATCGTGGTGGGGATCGCGGCAGCCTCTTCGTCGCTCTCCGGAGCCATCCGCTCGAGGATCGTCTCGCGGCCGAGCGCGTTGTATTGCGAGAGGTGGCGCACGCCCACCTTGGCGAGCATCGCATACCGTTCCTCCATCTTGTCCACCGCCCAGGCCAGGATCGCCTCGGCCTTCTTCATGTCGGTGACGACCGGGTGCATGAGGTGGGGCAGCGACTTGTAGGGCGTGAGCTCGACCATCTTCGGGTCGATCATGAGCATCC
>JBBAVM010000057.1:19790-21485 GCA_040397685.1 Pirellulales bacterium | reverse complement strand
CTGCCAATCCCAAGTTTGCCAAGTTCGCCAAGAAGAAGGCCAAGCCGCGCACGAAGGTGAAGCGGAAGGACCCGATCTTCATCGACGGCGCTCGTCCCCGGCCGATGTACGTCGATTACAAGGACCTCGAACTGCTCGGCAAGCTCATCAACCGGCAGGGCAAGATCCTGGGTCGGCGGAAGAGCGGCTGCACCGCCGCCAGCCAGCACGCCGTGACGAGCGCCATCAAGCGGGCGCGGTTCATGGCGCTCCTGCCCTACGTCGGCGAGTGACGCCGCGGCCTTCATGCCAGCTCTGACGACCCGGCGCCGAGTCGAGTTTCGCGACACGGATGCCGCAGGAATCGTCCATTTCTCCGCCTTCTTTTTCTGGATGGAGTCGGCCGAGCACGAACTGTTGCGGGCCGCCGGGCTGCAGGTCTTCGATCCGCTGCCGGCCGGTGGCACGGCGAGTTGGCCCCGTGTGTCGGCCGCCTGCGACTACAAGTCGGCCGTGCGGTTCGGCGACGAGGTCGATATTCGAGCGGCGGTGGCGGACCTGGGCCGGTCGAGCGTGACGTTCGCCTTCCGCTTCGAGCACGGCGGCGTGCTGGTCGCGGAGGGGAGGATCGTCGCGGTGCGCTGCGTGATGCACCCCGGCCGCAAGCCCGAGCCGGTGCCGATTCCGGAGGAGATCGCGGAGAAGCTCGCGGCGTTCCGCGCAGGCTGACAGGCCGCCGCCCGACGTGGCGATCAGGAGCCAAGCATGCTCGAGGTCGATGGTCTGGCGAAACACTTTCCCACGCCCGGGGGCGTGCTCCGCGTGCTCGACGGCGTCTTGTTTCGGTTGGCCGCGGGCGAACGCCTGGCGGTGATGGGGCCGAGCGGCTCGGGCAAGAGCACGCTGCTCTCGATTCTCGGCACGCTCGACGAGCCGACCGCCGGGAGCGTACGGCTCGACGGTGTCGATCCCTTCACGCTCGCGGCGGCCGAGCGGCCGGCGTTCCGCAACCGTGCCATCGGCTTCGTGTTCCAGGAGCATCACCTGCTCGGGGGCTGCACGGCGCTCGACAATGTCGTGCTGCCGGCCCTGGCCATGGGCACCGTGGCCGCGCCCGTCGTCGAGCGGGCACGCGCGCTGCTCGAACGCGTGGGGCTCGGCGGCAGGCTGCATTCGCTCCCGGGTGAACTCTCCGGGGGCGAGCGGCAGCGCGTGGCGGTGGCGCGGGCGCTCGTGCTCGAGCCGCGGCTGATCCTCGCCGACGAGCCGACGGGCCAGCTCGATGCGGCGACCGCCGCCGCGGTGACGGAGTTGCTCGTGGAACTGGCGGCGGAGCGCGGCGGCATGCTCGTGGTGGCCACGCACTCCGACGCTGTGGCCCGCCGGATCGGCGCCACGCGGCATCTCGCCTCCGGACGCTTCCAGCCATGACCGCCGCCGCGGAATCGGTGCCCGACGGCGGGCCACGGCCGGTCGGATCGCCGGCCGGGCTCGTGCTCCGGCTGGCCCGCCACTGGTGGCGGCAGCTCGCCGCGCTCGCGGCGGCCTGCGGCGTGGTGGCCGCCACCATTTCCGGCGCGCTCGGCGTGGGGGCGGCGGTCGAGAGCGGCCTCGCGCGGCTGGCGCGGGCGCGGCTCGGCGGGATCGACGCGGCCGTGATCGGCGAGGATTTTTTTCGCGGCGCCCTTGCCGCCGAGATGGCGCGGAACCGGGGTG
>JBBAVM010000057.1:2325-19690 GCA_040397685.1 Pirellulales bacterium | reverse complement strand
CGTCGCCCTCGTCCCCGCGATCGTCATCGAGGCCACCGTGGAGACGGCCGCCGATGCGACGACCGATGTCCGGAGCACGCGGGCGGTGGTGCTTGCGTGTGCCGATCCGGCCGCACTCGGCTTTCCCGGCCGCTCGCCCGATCTCGCCGCCGACTCCGTGGCGGTCAACGCGCCGCTGGCGGCGGTCATCGGCGTCGAGGCCGGCGGCACGCTCATCCTGCGCGTCGCCGAGCGGTCGGCCGCGCCGGCCGACATCCCGCTCGGCCGGCGGGACGTGCGGTCGGTTGGCCGGCGCGTGGGCGTCGCGGAGGTGCTGCCGGCGGCGGGGCTCGGGCAGTTCGCGGTGCAGCCGACGCAGGTCACGCGGCCCCTCGTCGTCGCTTCGCTCTCCACGGTGCAACGGTTGCTCGATCGCGGCGACGTGGCGAATGTGGTGTTCGCCGTCCCGCGCACGGCCGGCGCGTCGGCCCCGACCGACGTGGCCGCGACGCTGCGGGCCGGCCTCGCTCCCACGCTCGAGGACTACGGCCTCACGCTCGACGAGGTGCCTTCCGACCCCCGCGCCATCAGGCTCACGAGCCGGCGGCTGATCCTCCCGCCCGAGGTCGATCGCGCCGCCGCAACCGTGCTCGCGCCGCTCGGTGGCCGCCCGTCGCTCGTGTTTCTCGCCACTGGGATCGAAGCTGGGCACAAAACGGGGATCGACGCCGGGCTCGGGAGCCCGGCCACCGAGGCGGGCGCCGCGACCAGGGCGTCCGTCCCCTACTCCACGGTGCTCGGTATCAACTCCACCGCCCTGCCGGTCGGCGACCTCGTCGATGCGGAGGGGAACGCGCTGCCGCTGCCCGAGCTCGACGAGGTCGTCATCGACCGCTGGCTGGCCGACGACCTCGCGGCGCAAGGCAGCCCGGTGGCGGTGGGCGACCCGCTCACGATCGCCTCCTTCCTGCCGGAGACGGTGCATGGCCGCATCGAGGAGAGTCGGAAAACGCTGCGTGTCGTCGGCATCGCGGAGATGCGCGGGGCCGCGATCGACCGCACGCTCGTGCCGGAGGTGGAGGGCGTGAGCGACGAGGATTCGATCGCCGACTGGGATCCGCCGTTCCCGTTCGATGCGGGGCGCGTCCGCACGACGCCGCCGCACGACGAGGATGATCGCTACTGGAAGGATCACGGCACGACACCGAAAGCGTTCGTGTCGCTCGCGACGGCGCGGCGGATCGCGGGCAGCCGCTTCGGTCGCACGACCGCATGGCATGTGCCGCGAAACCGCATCGACGACCTGCCGGCGGTGCGCCAGGCCCTGGCCGCGGCGATCCGTCCGGACGCGGGGGGCCTGCGGGTGGTGCCGCTCGCGGCCGAGGCCCGGATGGCGGCCCGGGGCTCGACGCCGTTCGGCCCGCTGTTTCTCGCGCTTTCGTCGTTCGTCGTGCTGGCGGGATTGTTGCTCGAGTGGCTGTTGTTCCGGCTGCTCGTCGCCGCGCGGCGACGCGAGATCGGCATTCTCGCGGCCGTCGGCTGGCCGCCGCGACGGCTTGCGCTCCTGCTCACGCTCCTCGGCTTCGGGGCGGCGCTCGTCGGCTGCTGTGTCGGGGCGTGCCTCGGGCCGGCGTGGGCGGCCACGATGCTCGACGCGCTGGAGCGCGCCTGGGCGACCGCGGTCGCGGGAGGCGACGTGCCGGCCTTGGCGACGACGGAGAACGCCGCCCGGCCGATTCCCGCGGCCATCGTCGCGAGTGTCGTCGTCTCGCTCGGTACGCTCGCGTGGATGGCGGCGCGGACGGCGCGCATGCAGCCGCTCCGATTGCTGCGCGACGGCGCGGAGCCGCCGCCCCGCGGTGGCGGGCGGTGGCGGGCGGGGCTCGCGGTCGCCGCGGCGACCATCGCCGTCGCGACGGCCACGTTCGGCCTCGGAGCCGCGGCGGAAAAGGCGATCGCGTCGTTCTTCGTGGCCGGCGGCCTGGCGCTCGTCGCGCTCGTGACGCTGGCCTACGGCTGGGCCGTGATGCCGTCCGCGGGCGTCGTCGCATCGCTGCGGACGCTCGCCCACCGGTCCGTCGCCGCGAACCGCGCCCGGGCGCTCGCCGTGATCGCGATCGTCGCGATCGCGGAGTTTCTCATCGTCGCGCTGTCGGCGTTCGAACTCCGTCCGCCTCCGACACCGGCCGACGTACGCTCACCGACCGGGGGCTGGTCCTTCCTCGCTTCGTTCGGAACGCCCGTGAGCGCCGAGTCGGCCGCCGACCTGACCGGGGCCGACGTCGCGCTCGCGCGGTCGAGCGGTGGCACCGATGCCAACTGCACGAACCTCTACGCGGCGACGCGGCCCGCCGTGCTCGGCGTGGGGCCGGCATTCGTCGCCCGCGGAGGCTTTTCGTTCGTCGCGCACACGCCCCTGCCGGAGGGAATCGGAAACCCGTGGACGTTGCTCGAGCGGCCGACGGAGGCAGGCGGACCGATCCCGGCGATCCTCGATCAGGCGACGGCCCAGTGGGCGCTCAAGGTGGGCGGCATCGGCTCCCGCTTCACGGTGCCCGACGATGACGGCGCCGCCGTCGAGTATGAGATCGTGGGATTGCTCGCACCGGGCATCCTGCAGGGCTTCGTGGTTGTCGGGGAACGCTCGTTCGAAGCGGCGTTCCCGCGCCGCTCGGGCTATGCGCTGGCGTTGCTCGGCGGGGCCGCGGGCGAGTCGCCGGCCGACCTCGAGCAGCGGGCGGCGCGGGCCTGGAGCGATGCGGGCGTCCTGCTCGAGCCGACGCTCGGGCGGCTTGCGCGGATCTCGGCGGTGCAGAACACGTTTCTCGCCGGCTTCCAGACGCTCGGCCTGCTCGGCCTCCTGCTCGGCACCGCGGGCGTCGCGGCCGTGCAGGCGCAGGGCGTGCTCGAGCGGCTCGGGCAGTTCGGCCTGCTCGCCGCGGTCGGGTTCGCCGCCGAGCGCATCCGCAGGCTCGTCGTCGTGGAGTCGATCCTGCTCGTCGGCCTGGGCCTGCTCGCGGGCGGGCTGGCGGGGCTGGTGGCGCTCGTGCCGGCCTTCCTCGGGGGTCGGGCTGCCGTGCCGACCGGCTGGATCGCCCTGACCTCGGTCCTCACGCTCGCCGCCGCGGCCGTGGCCGGCATGCTGGCCGCGCGGCGGGCCGTCCGCGTGAGCCCGCGCGAGGCCCTGCGATCCGCCTGAGCGTGTGCGGGCGCTCGTGAGCCTGAGCCGGGGCGTGAAAGTGCCTTTGTGTTTTCCGGGCGGCGGCCGCTACGGTGGGCACATGCACATCGTCGTGATTCTGCCGCGGTGGGTCGGCGACCTCGTGATGACCACCCCCCTGCTCCGCGCCGTGCGCGGGCATTTCGGCGACCGCGCCCGGATCACCGGCGTGCTGAAGCCGATGTTCGCCGAACTGCTCGATGGCACCTCGTGGCTCGACTCGATGGTGTTCTACGATCGGCGCAGCAAGGATCCCACGCGGCGGTTTCGGGCGGTCGTACGGCGGCTGCGGGCCGATCGGGCTGACGTCGCGCTCATCGTCCCCAACTCGCTCTCGACGGCGGCGCTCGCCTTCATGGCGGGCGCACGCCGCCGGGTCGGCTTCGCCCGCCACGGCCGGCGGCTGCTCCTCACCGACCCGCTCATCCCGCCCCGCGAGGGCTTTCGCGTCCGTCCCGTCTCCACCGCCGAGCATGCGATGGATCTTGCGGAGCGGATCGGCGTGCCGCGGCAGCCGCTCGTGCTCGAACTCGCGACGACCGCGGCCGACGAGGCCCGCGCCGACGCCGTCCTCACGCGGCTCTTTCCGGGCCGCGATCCGGCCGCGCCGCTCGTCGTGTTCAACGACAATGGCGCGTTCGGGCCCTCGAAGTCGTGGGGCAGCGAAAGGTTCGCGGCGCTCGCCCGCCTCGTCGTCGAGCGCGTGCCCGCTGCCCGCGTGCTCGTCCACTGCGGCCCCGGCGACCGCGACGACGCGCGGGCGATCGAGCGCGAGGCCGCGCTGCCGGCCGTCCGGAGCCTCGCCGACGAGCCCGACCTGCCGTTCGGGCTCTCGAAGGCCGTCATGCGGCGGGCTGCCGCGGTCGTGACCACCGACAGCGGGCCGCGGCACATCGCCGCCGCCTTCGGCAGGCCGACGATCGTGCTCCACGGTCCGATGGATCCGCGGCTGAGCCGCTCGGAGCATCCGCGGCTCGTGGAGTTGCGGCTCGACCTCCCCTGCTCCCCGTGCGGCAGGCGGATCTGCCCATTGGGTCACCACGATTGCATGCGGCTGCTTTCGGTGGAAGATGTGGGGCGGGCGACGATCGCACTTCTCCAGGAGACTTCCACGTGCTGCAGTTCCTGAGCCTCATCGGCGCGATCGCGCTCACGGCCTTCTGCTGGGGCATCTATGGCCCGGTCCTGCACTTCGGCCGCGAGGCGATGCACTCGAGCCTGCGGCCGTTCATGTGTGTGGGGCTCGCCTACTTCCTCATCGCCGTGCTGGCGCCGCTCGCGCTGCTCGCCTCGCGCGGCGAGCGCGGGGCGTGGTCGTCGAAGGGCGTGCTCTGGAGCCTGCTCGCCGGCACGGCCGGGGCGCTCGGCGCCCTTGGCGTGATTCTCGCGCTGGGATTCGGCGGCAAGCCGATCTACGTCATGCCGCTCGTGTTCGGCGGGGCGCCCGTCGTCAACACGCTGCTCACGGCTCTCATGAACAAGGCGTTCGACCAGCTCAAGGCGCCGTTCCTCGCGGGGCTGATCCTCGTGGTGCTCGGGGCCGTGACGGTGCTCGTGTTCAAGCCGCAGCCGCCGGCCCATACGCCCCCGGCCACCGCGGCCGCCGCCGAGCCCGGGACCGGCGGCGCGGTGCAGACGCCCGAGCGGAAGGTGGAGCGGTTCGTCGAGGTCCTGCTCGCGACGGCCCTCGCCATGCTCTCGTGGGGTGCGTACGGGCCCGTGCTCCATCGCGGCCAGGGGGCGATGGGGGGCAGCCGGCTGCGGCCGCTCCTCTGCATCGGGGTGGCCTACTTCCTGATCGCCGTGCTCGTGCCGCTCGCGCTCCTCGTGCCGATGGGCGACACGGGGGCGTGGGACATGCGCGGCACGCTCTGGAGCCTCGGAGCCGGCTCGCTCGGGGCCCTGGGCGCGCTCGGCACGATCCTCGCGTTCGCCTGCGGCGGCAAGCCGTTCACGGTGATGCCGGTCGTGTTCGGCTGTGCCCCGGTGCTCAATACGCTGGCCACGGTCGCGCTGGCGCACACGCCGCCCGCGGCCGTGAGCCCGTTCTTCCTCGCCGGCATGCTGATCGTCGCCGTCGGCGCCGCGACCGTGCTCACCTTCGGGCCGCGTGGTCACGCCAAGTAGGACAGGCTTCAGCCTGTCGGGCCTGCTGGCGCCGGATGGATTTCCGTGACAGGCTGAAGCCTGTCCTACGTCACGTGCCGCGCACGTTGCCGTACCACTCGATGTGGTGGCGGCGGGCGAGGCCGACGCCGTGCCGCGTGCACTCGTCGGCCAGCCACGTCGTCTTTGTCGCGAGCTCCTCGGGCGTGCGGCCCTGCGGCATGAAGAGCACGCGGTGGCGGTCGACCGCCGTGCCCGCCCGCTCGAGGTCGCCGACCCACGCGAGCGCCTCGGCGATGTCGGCGGCCGAGTCGATCACGAACTTGAGCTGGTAGGGCGCCGCGGCCATGAGCCGCGCGAGCACGTCGTCGGCCCGCCGAGTGGCCTCGTGCCGGGCCTGCCAGCCGCCCGGCGTGTCGGCCGGCGGCCCCGAGGTCGAGAGCTTGGGGCTGATCGACATGAGGTCGGCCGGTGTGTCGAGCCAGACGGTGCCCGCCGTTTCGATCGTGACGTGCCGCCCCGCGGCCCGCAGTTGCCGGCAGAGGTCGGCCACGTCGGCGAAGAGCATGGGCTCGCCGCCGGTCACGACGACGTGCCGCGGCTCGAGCGCGGCGACCGTTGCGAGCACGTCGGCCACGCTCCGGTCGCGTCCCTCCGGCTGCCACGACGTGAACGGCGTGTCGCACCACGCGCAGCGGAGATTGCAGCCGCTCGTGCGCACGAACGTGCTCGGCGTGCCGGCGAGGAGGCCTTCTCCCTGACGCGATGCGTAGATCTCGGCGATGCGCACGGGGCAGGCTCCGCCGTTCAGGAAAGGCCGCCCGGCGGCGGGAAGCGGGCCGGCCGCGGATCGGCCGCGCCGGCGGCGGCGAATCCGGCCGCCCGCAGGAGGCACGAGTCGCACACGCCGCAGGGGCGGCCCGCGGCGTCGGGATCGTAGCAGCTCGTCGTGAGGCCGTAGTCGAGGCCGAGGTCCAGCCCGAGGCGGATGATCTCGGCCTTCGAGAGCGTGGCGAGCGGCGCGAGAATCTCGAACGGCCGGCCTTCCACACCGGTCTTCGTCGCCAGCCGGGCGACCTCTGAGAAGGCGGCGATGAACTCCGGGCGGCAGTCGGGATAGCCGCTGTAGTCGATCGCGTTCACGCCGATGACGAGTGCCTCGGCCTCGCGGGTCTCGGCCATCGCGAGGGCCAGGGCGAGAAAGACGGTGTTGCGGGCCGGCACGTACGTGATCGGGATGCCCTCTCCGATCGCCGCGGCGGAGCGGCCCTTCGGCACGGCGACCGCGGGATCGACCAGCGCACTGCCGCCGAACGCGGCCAGATCGACCGGCATGATCACATGGTCGGCGATGCCGAGGGTGGCGGCCACCTCGCGGGCGCTGTCGAGCTCGCAGCGGTGCCGCTGGCCGTAGTCGAGCGACAGTGCGGCGAGGCGGTAGCCCGCGCGGATGGCCCAGGCGGCGGCCGTGGCGGAATCGAGGCCGCCCGAGAGGAGCACGACGGCCGTGCGTCCTGCGGCGGGCGGCGTTTCGGCGGCGGCTTTGCCGGGATTCGGTTTCATGGCACACTCTTTCTTGTCATGAGCCACACCCTGCCACGTCCGTCACGCGACCAACTGGAAACGTTCGCCAACCAGTTTCCGGGGCGCGACTACCTGATCGAGATCGTCTGCCCGGAGTTCACGTCGATGTGCCCGAAGACGGGCCAGCCCGACTTCGGCACGCTCACGTTTCGCTACGTCGCCGACGGACTGTGCGTGGAACTCAAGAGCCTGAAATTGTACCTCCAAGCGTTTCGCAACGAAGGCATCTTCTACGAGAACGTCACCAACCGCATCCTCGACGATCTCGTCGCCGTGCTCAAGCCGCGGCGGATGACGCTCGTGGCCCAGTTCACGCCGCGCGGCGGCATCAGTTCCCGGATCGTCGTCTCGCATCCCTCGGGCGACCACATGCCGGCCGCCGGCTGATCCGCCACTCGTCCGTGTCTCTCCCGTCTGAAAGGCCTCTTCCGCCATGGCAAAGTCCGCGCCCGTCCTCCTCTCCGCCCTCGCCGACGAGGCGGCGTTTCACCTCACGGCCGTCGAGCAGTTCACCGCGCTCGCCGCCCTCGGCCTGGAGTACTACAGCCTCCGCAACATCGACGTCGGCAAGGGTGTGAAGAACGTGATGAAGCTCACGCTCCCGGAGATCCAGAAACTCCGCCACCTCGAAGACGAATACGGGCTCAACGTCGCCTCGATCGCGTCGCCGATCGGCAAGGTGAAACTCGTGGACAAGGCCGACGGCACGAAGAACGTGTACGTGCCCTTCAAGCAGTATCTCGCCAAGGACGTCGCGCGGGCCTGCGAGCTCGCCCACGCGTTCGAGACGAAGCTCATTCGCGGGTTCTCGTTCTATCCTCCGAAGGCCGCCAAGCCCGAGGCGTATCTGGAGGAGGCGGCCGACCGGCTCGGCCAGATCGCCGAGACCTGCCACCGCTCCGACCTGACGTTCGGCCTGGAAGTCGAGGCGAATCTCGTCGGGCAGACGGGCACGCTCCTGGCGGAGATTCACCGGCGGGTGAACCACCCCGCCCTCGTGCTCGTCTTCGACGCGGCGAATCTCACCGTGCAGGGCTTCTCCACGGCCGAGGTCTACCACGAGTGGGAGGCGATGAAGCCGGGGCTCGGCTGGGTGCACATCAAGGACTACCGGAAGGTGTCGGGCAAGGCTCGCGGCCGGCATGTCGAGGAGCACGCGCTCGCGAACTTCGTCCCGGCCGACATCGGGGCGGGTGGCCACGAGAAGATCCTGGCAGACCTCAAGACGATGCTGCCGGCGCTCTCGAAGCGGCTGGAGAAGCGGGGCATCCCGGGCGTGTTCGTCGATCTCGAGCCCCACGTCCGCGGCGGCGGGCAGTTCGGCGGCACGAGCGGGCCGGACGGGATGGGGATCGCGCTGCGGGCCCTGTGTCGCGTGCTCGACAAGGCGGGGGTCGCCTATCATCTCAGGGACTTCGACGATCTTCTCGCGGCCAGAGGTTTATGATCGCAGAGACCGAGCGGACCGGTCAGCTTCAGCCGACCGAGCCGGGCAGCTACTTCGTCTCCAACTATCCGCCGTTCGCGCGGTGGAACGAGGCGGCGGTGCCCGCCGTGCTCGCCGCGTTCGCCGCCCCGCCCACGTCGGCGCCGCTCGGGCTGTATCTCCACGTGCCGTTCTGCCGCAAGCGGTGCAAGTTTTGTTACTTCCGCGTCTACACCGACGTGTCCGCCGATGACGTCGAGCGGTATTCGCAGGCGCTCGGCCGCGAGGCCGAACTCGCCGCCGCGCAGCCGGCAGTGGCCGGCCGGACGCTCAAGTACGTCTATTTCGGCGGCGGCACGCCTTCGTTTCTCGCAGTGAAGCAGCTGGAGCGACTCGTGGAGCGGCTCCACCAGAGCTTCGGCTGGGACGACGCCGAGGAGGTGACGTTCGAGTGCGAGCCGGGCACGCTCTCGGAGGTGAAAGTCCAGGCGCTCAAGCGGCTGGGCATGACGCGAATCTCGCTCGGCGTCGAAAATTTCTCCGACGCGATCCTGGAGGCCAACGGCCGGGCCCACCTCTCGGCCGAGATCGACCGGGCCTGGGGGTGGATCAAGGACGCCGGCTTTCCGAACACCAACGTCGATCTCATCGCCGGCATGGTGGGCGAGACGGACGCATCGTGGCGGCAAACCGTCGAGCGGACGCTTGCGCTCGAGCCCGACAGCGTCACGATCTACCAGATGGAACTGCCGGCCAACACGGTGTTCGTGCACGACGCGAAGACGAGCGGCGCGGCGACCGCCGTCGCCGACTGGCCGACGAAGCGCCGTTGGGTGGGCGAGGCCTTCGAGGCGTTCATCGCCCGCGGCTACGTCGTCTCGAGCGGCTACACGCTCGTGCGCGACCCGGCCCGCGTGCACTTCCGCTACCGTGACATGCTCTGGGAGGGGAGCGACCTCGTGGCCCTGGGCGTCGCGAGCTTCGGTCACCTGTCGGGTGTCCACTACCAGAATGCGACGCACTGGGGCGAGTACCTCGCGGCGGTCGAGGCGGGCAGGCTTCCGCTCACGCGAGGGCTCGTGCCGACGCGCCGGGAACTGCTGCTGCGGGAAGTCGTGCTCGGGCTCAAGCGGGGCTCGCTGGAGGTCGAACGGCTTGCGGAAAAGTATGGTCTCGACCCGCTCGCCGAGTGGGCCGCGCAGTGGGCGTCGCTCGAGCAGGAAGGGTGGCTCGAGAGCCGGACGCCCCGCCCCGTGCTGAATCGGGCCGGCCTGCTGCGGGTCGATGCACTCCTCCACCGGTTTTTCGAGTGACAACCGGGCGGGTTTTTGCCGACAATGCGGCGGTTCCGCCTCCAAGCCTCCCGCGGCGGGCCTAGACTTTGGGCTCTGGAGGCATCCGCGTGGCATCACCGACAGCACTCGTGAACTCGACCGGCACCCTTCCCTCCCCGACGCCCGGCCCGGCCATCGTGCCGCCCCGCCCGGGCTTGGCCTGCCCGGAGTCGAAGCCTCTGCGGGAGCGGCTGCGGGCCATGGCGGCGGATCTTGTCGGATCGTGGCGGGCGGGAGTCATGCCGTCGAACGCGCGGTCGGCGGCGGGCCTGCGGCACGAGGCCGAATCACTCGTGCAGCGGGCTGGCGGCGGCCGCGAACTCGTCGGCTGGACCATGGTCACGATCGTGTCGGAGTTTTGGCGGGAGCGGCTCGCGGCCGGCACCCCGGGCCGCCGGCTGCTCCTCCTGCCCGATTGCCCGGTGGCTCCCGCGGCCGGAGCCGACGCCACGGTGCCCCACGTCTGCGGTCCGTCGTGTGCGATCGCGACGATCTGGTCGGCCGCCCGCGAGAGCGGCTGGGTGGTCGAGTCCACCGAACGTGCCGTGCCGGCCATCGGGGCGTTGCTCACGGGGCAGTACGACGGCATTCTCGGCGTCGCCAAACTCTCGCACCTCGAGAAGGCATTCGCCATGTTGCCGGCCTTCTCGCTGCCGATTGCGGCCGTGCCCTACGACCCCACGCGGGTTGCGGCCGGCGGGGCGTGCGGCCAATCGCTGTCGGCTGCGATGCTCGACGTGGACTGGGTCCTCGGCCTGCTGGGCGTCGCCGGTGGGGCGTCCGTGCCCGTGGCTGACTATCTCCCGCTGTTGCGGGAAGCGGCCGAGATGTTCGCGCCGGAGGCGCTGGGCCAGGTCGCCGCGGGGTGTGGCGTCGCCGACGCCTTCGGGCCGCTCGGGTCGGCTTCCGCCACGCCATGGGCGCCGATGGATGCGACGGGCGCGATGTCGGGCGAGTATCTCACCCGTGGCGGGAAATTTCTCCGGCCCTTCATCGCGCTTGCGGCCTTCGATGCGATCGTGTCGGATCGGGCCGAATCGGCGACGCGACCGACGGCGGCCCCCCGCGAAGCCGTGAAGGCGGCAGCCGTCGCGATCGAGATTTTCCACAAGGCATCGCTGATCCACGACGACATCGAGGATGCCGACACGATGCGGTATGGCCGTCGCACGCTCCATCTGGAGCGGGGCATTCCGGCTGCGATCAACGCCGGCGACTACCTGTTGGGGCTGGGCTATCGCCTCGTCTCCAGCCTGCCGGGGATCGACGCGGGCATGCAGCGGGACCTCGTCGCCATCCTGGCAGATGCCCATGTGCGATTGGCCCGCGGACAGGGGGCGGAACTGTCGTGGCGGGATGCGGCCGACAAGCGGCTCTCCTCCGCCGAAGCGCTCGAGATTTACGGCTTGAAGACGTCGCCGGCGTTCGAGGCGGCGCTCGCCATGGGGATCAGGCTGGCGGGCATTCAGCCGGCGGATGCCGGCGCGATCGCCCGGTACGCGCTCCACGTCGGCAATGGGTTCCAGGTGCTCAACGATCTCAAGGATTGGCATGGCGACCTCGAAAATGACCGCCGCGCGGCCGGCGATCTCCTCGGCGGTCGCCCGACGGTGATGTGGGCCCTGGCGCTCGAGCAGCTGGCCGAGGCTGACGTGGCCCGGCTCGCGGCGGTCGCTCGCGACGCCGCGACGACCGCCGATTCGGCGGCGATCGCCACGGCCCGCGGCCTCTACGAGCAGGCGGATGTGTTCGCCCGGGCGGCGGCCATCGTGACCGAGCAACGCCGACTCGCCGCCGCCGCCGCCGCCACATGCCGGTGCGGTCGCCTGCGCGACGTGCTCGAATTCCTGCTCGACCTGGCCGTGCCCGAGCAGGCGGCCGCGTCGCTCGCCGGTTCCGCGACGAGTGGATGAGCGGTGCCTGATGCCGTCGGCCGACGATGATGCGAACCGTGTCGCGAGGGCCCGTCGGCTGGTGCGGCTGTTTCACCGCGACGGCGAGGGGTTCGGCCGCTTCGCGGCGGTGGACGCGAAGGACGTGCCGGAGCCCTTCAGGGGCCTGCTCGACCACGCAAGCCACATGACCGTGGCGATGGAGCGGTTTTACGGCGGCCCGGTGGAGGTCGTGGTCGTGGCCGTTCGCGGAGGCGACGGTGGCTCGGCGGACGGCCGGGCCTGGTACGAGCGGGAGATCCTCCTGCGGTCGGCCGCGGGGCAGTTCGTGCAGTATGGCATCGTGCGAATCGATCTGGGCTGCGTGTCGCCAGCCGTCGCGGACCGGATTCGTGCGGCGAGAGAGCCACTGGGCCGAATTCTCATCGCGGCCGGCATGCTGCTGGAGGTGCAACGGGTCGGCCTGCTGGGCGTGGACATCGGCCCGGAATTCGAGGCGATTGTGGAGCTGGATCCAGCCATGGAGCCGCTGCAGCGACGGACATTCGGGCGGGTGGCGGAGATCGCGCTTGATGGCGCACCGGCGGTGGAGTTGCTCGAAATCGTCGTTCCGGGGCCTTTGCCGAAAGTGTTGCGCTGAAGCCGTTTGCGGCGAATGGAGCGATATTGACTCCCTGCGCAAGATGGCTGTACAGTCAGGTATCGGGCAAGGATGGCAAGCAGGGCAGCGGTCGATCGGGAGCTGGATGCTCCGGACGCTTCCCCCCCGAAGTTGGTTCCGGTCGGTCCGCAACAAGGCAACAAGGAGGCCTCGAATGCAAAAGACGGTGTATACCACTGGCGAAGCCGCCAAGATCTGCAAGGTGAGTCAGCAGACGATCATTCGCTGCTTCGACTCGGGACAGTTGAAGGGATTCCGGGTTCCGGGCAGCCGCTTCCGGCGCATTCCCCGCGACCAGTTGTTTCTCTTCATGCGGGACAACGGCATCCCGACCGATGCTCTCGAGAGCGGCCGGCGGAAGATCCTCGTGGTGGACGACGACCAGGATCTCGTCGAGCTCATCACCGACGTCCTCGAGCGGGACGGCCGGTTCGAGACTCGGAGCGTCAACAACGGCTTCGACGCGGGCATGATGGTCAAGGACTACCGCCCGGACCTGATCGTGCTCGATGTCATGCTGCCCGATATCAACGGCAAGGAAGTCTGCCAGCGGGTTCGCAGCGACTCGACGATGGACGAGGTGAAGATCATCTGCATCTCGGGCATGTGCGAGCCCGACAAGATCGAAGACCTCAAGGCCTCGGGTGCCAACGAGTTTCTGCAGAAGCCGTTCGAGGCGGAAGTCCTCGTCGATCGCATCTGCGGGCTGCTCGACATCGAGTCGGTGGCCGCCGGTTCCTGACCCGGCCCGTTCCGGCGCTGGCCGGCGGCTCGTGGAGTATGCAAAGTGTCGCAGGATTCCGGGGCGTGGCTGGTCGTGCGGTCGCGGGCTGCCACGCCGGGGTCCAGTGATGACGTCGCGTTGCCGGTCCCTCGCCAGGCCTGTCTCGGCCTGGCGAGGGCCGTGCTCGCGGGAAGTGCCGATGCAGGAAGGTGGCGGGCGCTCTGCGGTGGCGACGAGGCGGTGTGTGCCTGGCTCGCGGCCGACGGGAAGGCCGGTGCGGAGCCGGTCTTTCGCGTGTCCGGGCCGTGGCCAGGAATGCAGGCCACGCTTCTCGAACGCCTGGCGGCTGATCTCGTAGTGGGATCGCCCCCCGTCGGTGGATCGACGCGGTCGGCCGCCACGGATCCTTCCCTCGAGGCGATGCTGCTCGTCGAGGCGGTGGAGCGCATGCTCGCCCATGCGCGCGTGGCGAGCGATTTCGGCCGGGCGATCGAGGTGGCCAGGCTCGAGACGGCGCGCGAGCTGGCCTACGGCGCCGGTCATGAGATCAACAATCCGCTGGCCAATATCGCCACGCGTGCGCAGTCGCTCCTGATCGAGGAACGCGATGCCGAGCGTCGGCGCCGGCTCGCGACGATCGTGGATCAGGCGTTCCGGGCGCGGGACATGATCGGCGGCCTGATGCTGTTTGCGCGGCCGCCCAAGCCGGTGGCGGAGGCGGTGGATGGCGGCGACCTGCTGTTCGCCGTGGCGGAGGCGGTCGAACCTGCCGCGCGGCAGCGGGGAGTGCTCGTGGAGGTGACGCCGCCGGCCGAACCGGGCAGCATGTTCGTGGATCGAGGGCAGGTGGAGGAGGCGTTGCGGGCGATCGTCACCAATGCGGTGGAGGCGTCGGCCTCAGGTGGTCGGGTGACGCTCGCGGCCCGGGCTGGCGGCGACGGCGGGCGGTCGTGTGAGGTCACGGTCGCCGACCATGGCAGTGGCATGGACGAGGCGACGGTCCGGCGCGCCTTCGATCCTTTCTTCAGCGGTCGCGAGGCGGGCCGCGGCGCCGGCCTCGGCCTCTCGAAGGCGTGGCGGTTCATCGAGGCCAACGGCGGAAGCGTGGTCATCGAGTCGCGTCCGGGGAGCGGGACCACGGTCACGGTGGCCGTCCCGACGCCAGTAGGCGGCAGGGTTTGCCCAGATTCGCTGGCCTGACGCGACGGCGTATTTGGCGGCGGCCGGGCTTGTCGGTGTTTCCGGCTTTCTCTATCCTCCGCCGGCGTTGCGATTCGGGCTCATGGTTTGGAGCCCGTGAGTTTGGAGCATGGATGCCCCTATGAGTTATGACGCTTCGCCTGCCCCAGGGCAGGCGCTCGCCCCTGCATGGCGGCCGACCGACAGCGGTGTCGGAGCGGCACTTTCCCCGACCGGTGTCGTGCATGCTTCCGTTGCCGGCACGCGATCGAGGCACGCGGTCTTGCGCGATGTTCTCGGGTTTCCGGATGCGGGCGGTGCGGATGCCCTCGTCGGCGGTGGCCAGGAGGCCACCGCCGATGCCGCGGCCCGAACCGCGGACTGGCTGTACGAACGCCAGGCGATCGACGGGCACTGGCGCGGACCGCTCGAGGGAGACACGATCCTCGAAAGCGAATATCTCCTCATCCTCGCGTGGGCCGGGCGCACGTCCGACCCGCACGCTCCAGGAGCCTGCCGGCGCATCCTCGCCGAACAGTTGCCGACCGGGGGCTGGGCGATCCACCCCGGTGGTCCGGTTGATGTCAGCGCCAGCGTGAAAGCCTACCTGGCCCTCAAGATCTTCGGCCACGATCCGGAAAGCGAGCCGCTGTCCCGTGCCCGGGCGGCGATCGCCGCGGCGGGTGGCCCGTGGGCCGTCAACAGCTTCACAAAATTCTACCTCGCGCTGCTGGGGCAGGTCCCCTACTCGGCGTGTCCGGCCGTGCCTCCGGAGATGGTGCTTCTGCCGGGTTGGTTCCCGGTGAGCCTCGATCGCGTCTCGGCATGGTCGCGCACCATGATCGTGCCGCTGTCGCTCATGTGGGCGTTCAAGCCGGTGCGGGCCATTTCCGCCGAGCGCGGCATCGGAGAACTCTTCGCCGCCGCCGGTCCGCGGCAGGCGCCGCGGCATGGGCGATGCGACGGGTGGGCGATCTTCTTTCGTGGTGTGGACCACGTGATCAAGATGCTCGATGCCCTCGGGGTTCGCCCGTTGCGCAGCCGGGCGGTGATGGCGTGCCGACGCTGGATGCTGGAGCGGTTTGCCGACAGCGACGGGCTCGGTGCCATCTTTCCGCCGATCGTGTGGAGCATCGTGGCGCTGCGGGCGATGGGCTGCGACGACGATTCGCCGGAGGTGCAGGAGTGCTGGCGGCAACTCGAGCGGCTCGTCGAGCCCCAGCCCGATGGCACGACGCGGCTCGAGCCCTGCCGGTCGCCGGTGTGGGACACGGCCATCAGCCTGCGGGCGCTCGCCGACGCGGCGGCCGCCGGTGCCGCGGCCCTGGGGACGGCGGACCACGCATCCCGGCTGGCCGAGGCGGTGGACTGGCTGCTCGACCGCGAGGTGCGCGTGTCCGGCGACTGGGCGCAGTCGGCGGGCAAGGTCGCGCCGTCCGGGTGGTGCTTCCAGTACGCGAATCGCTTTTATCCCGACGTGGACGATACCGCGATGGTGTTGATCGCCTTGGCCACGTGGCGGGAGACGGTCGGTCAGGCGGGGGCGGAGACGCCGGCCGGCCTGAGCCGCCTCGCACGGATCGAGGCGGCCGCGGCGCGGGCGGTGCCGTGGCTCGAAGCCATGCAGAACCGCGACGGTGGCTGGGGCGCGTTCGATCGCGACAACGATTGTGAGTTGCTGTGCCGGGTTCCGTTCGCCGACCACAACGCGATGATCGATCCCAGTTCGCCCGACCTGGCCGGGCGGGTGCTCGAGGCGTTCGGCAAGCTCGGCCTGCGGCCCGGACATCCCGCGGTCGATCGCGGCATCGAGTATCTGCGTGGCCAGCAGCGTCCCGATGGGGCGTGGTTCGGCCGCTGGGGCGTGAACTACATCTACGGTACCTGGCAGGCGATCGAGGGCCTGCGTGCCGTGGGGCTCGGCGGGGACGATCCGGCCGTGTCGTGCGGTGCCGACTGGCTTGCCGGCCGGCAGCAGGCGTGCGGCGGCTGGGGGGAGAGCTGCGAGAGTTATGCCGACGAGCGGCTGGCCGGCGTGGGGACGCCGACGGCGTCTCAAACCGCGTGGGCCCTGGCCGGGCTCGTGGCGGCCGGGCGTGCGGCGTCGCGCGAGGCGCGGCGCGGGGCAGGCTGGCTCGTCGAGCGGCAGGCCGAAGACGGCGCTTGGGAGGAGCGTGAATTCACGGGCACAGGATTCCCCAAGGTGTTCTACCTCCGCTACCACTTCTACCCCATCTATTTCCCGCTCATGGCCCTGGCTCGGTGGAGCCTCGTGCAGCGTGCGGCGGGGGCCAGGCAGATCCTCCGGGAGCGTGTGGCATGAGCGTGCCGGTCGGGCAGATGATGTCGGTGTTGCGGCACGTGGCGATCCAGCGGCTGCGGGGCAACGCGCGGTATCCGCTCGTGCTGATGCTCGAGCCGTTGTTCCGGTGCAATCTCGCCTGCGGCGGCTGCGGCAAGATCCAGCATCCCACCGAGGTGCTCCGGTCGCACCTCACGCCGGAGCAGTGCTTCCGAGCCGTGGACGAGTGCGATGCACCGATCGTGTCGATCCCCGGCGGCGAACCGCTCTTGCATCCGCAGATCGAGCAGATCGTGGCGGGGATCGTGGCCCGCAGGAAGTATCTCTACCTGTGCACGAATGCGATCAAGCTCGAGGAGATGCTGCCCCACTTCAAGCCGTCGCCATATCTCGCGTTTTCGGTCCACCTCGACGGCCCACGCGAGGAGCACGACCACGCCGTGTGCCGCGAGGGTGTGTTCGACATGGCCGTGTCGGCGATCAGGGCGGCCCGCAAGGCAGGCTTCCGCGTGACGACCAACTCGACGCTCTTTGCCGACGCGGACCCGGAGCGGTATCGCGCGTTCTTCGATGAGGTGATGGGCCTGGGTGTCGAGGGGATGATGATCTCGCCGGGCTACTCCTATTCGAAGGCCCCCGATCAGGAGCACTTCCTGCGGCGGCAGCGCAGCCAATCGCTCTTTCAGCGGATCCTCGCCGACGCGCCGGCGCGGTGGAAGTTCAACCAGTCGCCCGTGTTCCTGGAGTTTCTGAAGGGCGGCTGGGATCTCGAATGCCGTCCCTGGGGCACGCCGACCTACAACCTCTTCGGCTGGCAGCGGCCCTGCTATCTGCTCGACGAGGGCTATGCGAAGACCTTCCGGGAACTGATGGAGGAGACCGACTGGGACGACTACGGTCGGGCGAGCGGCAACGCGAAGTGCCAGGACTGCATGGTGCACTGCGGCTACGAACCGGC
>JBBAVM010000057.1:0-2225 GCA_040397685.1 Pirellulales bacterium | reverse complement strand
CGGATGGCGGTCAGCGAGCAGAGCGATTCGAGATCGCCGACGCGGCCGCAGTTGCACGCCGGCACGAGCCCCTCGATGCCGGGGATGGCGTGGAACGGGATGAGCACGTGGCCGAGTTCGCCGCCGAACCCGAGGCGGCCGGTGACGACGCGGCCGTCCACGATCACGCCCCCGCCGAGGCCGGTACCGATGATCGCGGAGAGGCTCGTGGTGCGGTTGTCGGAGCCGAACAGCGAGACGTGGCCCCAGAGCGCGGCGGCGTTGCCGTCGTTGAGATAGACGCAGGGCCGGCCGAGCCGCTGCTCGACGCCCCCGCGGATGTCGAACCCGGCCCAGTCGGGGTGGACGAAATTGGTGGAGCCGCGGCTGCTGAGCACGCCGGCCGCGGACGCGGGGCCGGGCGTGTCGAGGCCGATGGCCACGACCTGCGCGAGGTCGATTCCCGCCTGCCGCGCGGCGATCTCCAGCCCATCGGCGATCTGGGCGAGGCAGATGTCGGGACCGTCCACGCTGCGGGCGGGGTGTTCGCAGAGTCCCTCGATGCGAAAGTGGCCCGCCTCGTCGAGAAACGTGTAGTTGATCGCCGTGCCGCCGAGATCGACGCCGGCGACGAATCGCATCGCGTTCATGCGGGTACCTGGTCGAGAAGGCCTTTTCGGACGCGGCTCACGATCGCGTGGAGCCCGCGGGATCGCATCATGCCGAGAATCTCGGTCAGCCCCATCCGTTCGAGGATGTCCTCGCCGAGCGCGGAGGCTTCGGCCAGCGGACGGCCGGCCACGGCTTCGGCAAGGATGGCCACGAAACCCTTGACCGTCGGGGCCTCGGGAGCCACCTCGGCGACGAGCCGGGCGAGGCCGGCGTCGGACTCCATCCAGAGGAATACGGGCGTCTGACACTCGTGCACGCGCCGGTCCTCGGCGGCCTTGCGTTGCTCGTATTCGGGCGACAGCGGCGGCATGCCGCGGGCGAAATCGACGAGCAGTTCGAGTTTCTCCCGGCCGTCGAGGTCGGCGAACTCGGCGATGATGGCATCGAGGCGTTCCTGCACGGTGGGCATGGAGGGGCCGCGTGTCAGGAGTGCGTCGAAGCCGCCGGCGCGACGAGCCCGCCCGGTTCGGCGCCCTTGGCGATCGGGACGCGAACGCAGTTGCCCCATTCCAGCCACGACCCGTCGTAGTTCTTCACGTTCCCGAAGCCGAGCAGGTACTTGAGCACGAACCAGGTGAGGCTCGACCGCTCGCCGATGCGGCAGTAGGCGATCGTGGGGGATCGCCGCTTCATCTTCAGTTCCTTGATGTAGAGCTTCTCGAGTTCCTTCGCCGATTTGAACGTGCCGTCGTCGTTGCAGTTCATCGGCCACGGCACGTTGACGGCCCCGGGGACGTGGCCGCCGCGGCAGGCGCCCTCGTTCGGATAATCGGGCATGTGCATCCGCTCGCCCCGGTATTCCTCCGGGCTGCGGACGTCGAGGAGTTGCTTGCCGGCCCGGCAGTGCTTGAGCACCTCGTCGCGCAGGGCCCGGATCGAGCCGTCCTGCTCCGAGGCCGTGTAGTGGGCCCGCGGCGGGCTCACCCGGTCGCTCGACCAGGGGCGACCGTCGAGTTCCCAGCGTTTGCGGCCCCCATTCATGATCCGGCACTTGTCGTGGCCGTAGAGCTTGAACACCCAGAAGGCGTAGCAGGCCCACCAGTTGCTCTTGTCGCCGTAGAACACGACGGTCGTATCGTTGGAGATGCCCTTCTCCGCGCACAGCCGCTCGAACGCGGCCTTGTCGATGTAGTCGCGGCAGGTCGCATCCTGGAGGTCGGTGATCCAGTCGATTTCCACGGCCCCGGGCACGTGTCCCTGCACATACAAGGCCCGGTCTTCGTCCGACTCGACGATCCGCACGGTCGGGTCCTCGAGATGGGCTGCCACCCATTCGGTCGAGACGAGCATTTCGGGGTGAATGTAGTCTGCCATGGTCGGGCTCCGTGGGGGCGAGGGCCGGCTGGAACAGGATGGTACGGCATGCCCCGTGCACCTGCAACGAGGCCGTGGCGTCTGCGGCCCTTGCATGCTTGCCGCGTCCGGTAGGATTGGGCGACAGTTCTCGATTCTCTCTTCGCCTGCACGGAGCGACGCAGTCAGCCGATGGGTCCCGCCTTCATTTATCAGATCATCGATCTCAACAAGAAGTTCGGCCAGCGCGAGCTCCTCAAGAACATCAACCTCGCCTTCTA
>JBBAVM010000056.1:0-22434 GCA_040397685.1 Pirellulales bacterium | reverse complement strand
CCGAGAGGACGAGCTCACGCGTGACGCCCGCTTCCAGACGATATTTGCATCCTGACGCGATCGCGCGGATCGCACGGCTCGAGCTCCGTGCCCGGGCCGTCGTCGAGGGCGTGCTGGCCGGTCTCCACAAGAGCCCCTACAAGGGGCAGAGCGTGGAGTTCCTTCAGCATCGGGAATACGTCCGGGGCGACGACCTGCGGCGTGTCGATTGGAAGGTGTGGGGCCGCCAGGATCGGCTCTACGTGAAGGAGTTCGAGGAGGAGACGAATCTCCGGCTCGCGCTCCTCGTCGATGCCTCGGCGAGCATGGAGTATGCGTCGGGGCCGCTGTCGAAGTACGACTGCGCGGCGACGCTCGCGGCGAGCCTCGCCTGGCTGGCACTGTCCCACGGCGACGCCGCCGGCTGCGCCGTCTTCGACGACCGCGTGCGGGCGAGCGTGCCCGCCCGCACGAAACGCTCTCAGCTCACGAGCGTCGTCGAGGTGCTGGAGACGCCGCGCGCGGGGCGGGGCACCGCCTTCCTGCCGGTGCTGCGCTCGCTCGCCGAGACGCTGCCGCGGCGCGGGCTCGTGGTGATCGTGTCGGACCTGCTGGGCGATCGCGACGGCGTGTTTCAAGGGCTGCAGATGCTCCGCAAGCGCGGCCACGACCTCGTCCTGCTCCACGTGATGGACGACGACGAGCTCGATTTTCCGTTCGACGGGCCGACGCGGTTCGAGGGGCTCGAGGTGGCCGACCAGATCGCGTGCAATCCGCGGGCCCTGCGGGCCGGCTACCTGGCGGCGCTCGAGGAGTTTCTCGCCGATGCCCGCCGGCGGGCCGCCTCCGCCCGCTGCGACTACGCGCTCGTGCGGACCGGCGAGCCGCTCGATGCGGCGCTCGTGAAATTTCTCTCCCGCCGCGCCCGGATGCCGGCCTGACGCATGCCCACCTTCGACTTTCCCGCGCTCGTCTGGTGGGGCCTGCCGCTCGTCGCGGCCCCGGTGATCATCCATCTGATCAACCTGCTGCGGCATCGGCCGGTCCGCTGGGCCGCGATGGAGTTTCTGCTCGCCAGCCAGAGGAAGTATCGCACGCGGGTGCTGCTCAAGCAGATCCTTCTGCTCTGCCTCCGCGTCGCGGCGGTGCTCGGCGTGGTGCTCGCACTCGCCCAGCCACGGTGGCAGAACGCGCTCGGGCAGTTGCTCGGCGGCGGTCGCACGAGCCACGTCGTGCTGCTCGACGACAGCTATTCGATGGGCGATCTTTCCGCCGAGGAGCGCGTGGGAGACGTGTCGGCCTTCGATCGCGGCCGCCTCGTGGTGGAGCGCATCGCCGGGGAGTTGGCGCGGTCGTCGGGTGTGCAGGAACTCACGTTCGGCCGCTTCTCCCGGTTCGCCGGCACGGAGGAGCCCGCGCGGGAGGCGGGGCGGTTCGACATCGCCCGGGAGACGGTCACGCCGGCGGAGGTGCAACGCCTCAAGGACGAACTCGGCCGGATGGCGTGCTCGCAGACGGATGCCGGCCCCCGGCCGCCGCTCGCTGCGGCGCTCGATGCCTTCGGCACGGGTTCCGCGGCGGCGCGGGTGCTGTGGCTGGTGAGCGACTACCGCGCCCGGGACTGGAAGGCCGCCGACGAGACCGCCGAGACGTTGCGGCGGCTCACGGCAGCGGGCGTCGAACTGCGACTCGTGGACTGCGCCGCCGAGCGCACCGCCGGGAATCTCGGGCTCGAGCGGCTCGAGGTTGCCGGCGGCGTGCCGGCGACCGGCGTGGTCGTCCCGATCGAGGTCGTGGTGCGCAACGCGTCCGACCGACCCGTGTCCGGCGCGGCGCTCGACCTGCGGGAGGACGGCGCGGAGCGGCCGGGTGTCCGGGTCGGCGACATTCCTCCGGGCGGCAGCGTCACGCAGCGATTCGACGTGCGGTTTCCCTCGGCCGGCAGCCACGTGATCGAAGCCCGACTGCCCGCCGACGCCCTGCCCTCGGACAACCAGCGGACGCTCGCGCTCGACGTGGCCGACCGGATCGACGTACTCATCATCGACGGCGATCCGCGCGGTGGCGGCAGGAACGGCGACGCCTTCTACCTCGCCACCGCGCTCGCCCCGGGGGCGGGCGCGCCGACGGGTCTCCGGCCGCGGATCGAGCCGCCACGGGCCCTCTCCAGCCTCGATCTTGCCGCGTTCGACTGCATCTGGCTGCTCGACGTCGCCGCCCTCGATCCACCGGAAGTCGCGGCGCTCGAGGCGTATGTGAGGGCCGGCGGAGGAGCCGTGTTTTTCGCCGGGCCCCGGACCGATCCCGAGGCGGTCAATCGCACGCTCCATCGCGCGGGCACCGGGCTGTATCCGGTGCCGCTCGCGGGCGCGGTGGATCTCGGCGGCGGGGCCACGGCGCCGGGCCCCGATGTGCGCGTGGAGGATCATCCGGTCGTGGCCGTGCTCTCCGGGCAGCGCAACCCGCTCCTCGACGCCGTGCGCATCGACCGCTACGTCGCGGTCGAGCGGGATTACGAGCCGCCCCCCGCCGCCGGTCTGCGCCGGCTCCTGTCGCTGCGAAACGGCGCGCCGCTGATGGTCGAGAGACCGTTCGGCGCCGGGTTCGTGGTGGCGGCACTCTCGACGGCGGGGCCCGCCTGGAACAACTGGGCCCGGGGGAACCCCAGTTGGGTGGTCGTGATGCTCGAACTCGAGAGCCATCTCGCCGCCGCCCGGCGCCGCGCCGGCTCGCTCGAGGTGGGCGACGAGGTGCGGCTCGTGCTCGATGCCGGCGTCGATGGCAACGAGGTCGATTTCAGCGTGCCGCCCCAGGGCGCGATCGTGCATCAGTCCGCCGCCGTCGCGGACGACGGACGACTCACGGCCCGGCTGCCGACGACGGTGGCGGGAGCCTACTCGGCACTGTGGAAGCGGCTCGACGGCACGGAGCAGGGGCGGGCCTGGGCCGTGAACGTCGCCCCCGACGAGGGGCGGCTCGAGCGGATCGGCAGGGAGGGCCTCGACCGCACGCTCGTCGGCATCCCGTTCCGTTACGACAGCGCCGCCTCTCTCGAGCCCGATTCGGGCGCGCTGGCCGGCGTATCGCTCCTGCACCCTCTGCTCTACGCCCTGCTCGCGATCCTGCTCCTGGAACAGATCGTGTCCGCCTCGGCGAGCTACCATCTGCCCGCCGCCCGCCGGAAGGGCTGAGGCCGCCCCGGTTCCCATCGCATGACCATTCAACTTCCCATTCCGATGCTGGCCGTCACGGAGCAGGTGCACCACCGCGTCACGAGCGCGGTGGTCGATGGCTTCTCGCACTGGTGGCAGATGCCGCTGTTCGTGGCGGCGTTGGCGGCGGTCGCCGCAGCCGTGCTCTGGCTCTACCGGCGTGACGCCGCCGAATTGCCGCGCGGCGTCGGGGGGGTGCTGGCCGCCTTGCGGCTGGGGGCGCTGGCGGCGCTCGCCGCCGCCTATCTCGATTTCGAGCGCACGGCCGAGCACGAGGTCGTCTTTCCGTCGCGCGTGGCGGTGCTCGTCGATTCCAGCGCGAGCATGACGATCGACGACGGCCGCGCCGCCACCGAACCCGCGCGGACCCGGGCCGAGCGGGCGGCCGCGGTGCTCGACGACGGCGGCCTGCTCGCCGCCCTGGGGAAAGTCCACGAGGTTTCGCTGTGGCGGTTCGACGCCGACGCCGAAGCGGTCGCCGTGTTGTCTGCCGGCGGCCGTTCTGCGGAGGAACCGGCTGCGGCTGCCACCCCGGCGGCTGCGGACGTCCCCGCGGCGTGGCGGGAGCGGCTCGCGCCGCGGGGGTTCGAGACCCGGCTCGGCGCCGCGCTTTCGCACGTGCTCGAGCAGGAGCCCCCGGGAGTGCTCGCCGGCGTGGTCGTGCTGTCCGATGGTGCG
This sequence comes from Pirellulales bacterium, assembly GCA_040397685.1. GTDB lineage: Bacteria > Planctomycetota > Planctomycetia > Pirellulales > UBA1268 > RGVT01. The sequence continues at coordinate 18,565 of JBBAVM010000056.1, read as the reverse complement.
AACAACGCGGGACTCGATCCGGCGGCCGCGACCGCCGGGCTCGTCCGGGCCGGCGTGCCGGTGCACGCGATCGGTGTCGGTTCCGAAACCATCCCGCCCAACGTGCGGGTCGCCGACCTCGTCGCGCCCGCCCGGGTGTTTCCCGGCGACCGATTCACCGTCACCGGTCATGTGCAGGCACACGGCTTCGCGGGGCGGACGGCCCGCGTGGAACTCGCGGAGCGGGACACGGCCGGCGCGGCGCGGGTGATCGAGGCCACCGACGTCGAGCTCGGGGCCGACGGGGCGCTGGCCGTGGCCCGGTTCGACGTGCCCGGTCTCGAGGCCACGGGCCGGCGGGAACTCGTCCTGCGAATCGCCGCACCGCCGGGCGACCGCAATCCGGCCGACGACCAGCAGGCGGTGGACGTTGAGGTCGTCGACCGGGTCACGCAGGTGCTGCTCATGGCCGGCGGGCCGTCGCGCGAGTACCAGTTCATGCGGAACGTGCTCGAACGCGACAAGAGTTTCGCCGTGGACGTGCTGCTCGGCACGGCGGCGCCCGGCATCTCGCAGGACGCCCGGCGCATTCTCGACGCCTTCCCGGCCACGGCTGAGGAACTCGCCGAATACGACGCGATCGTGGCCTTCGACTACGATTGGCGGCTGCTCGACGCCGCCGCGCAGGGTAGGCTCGAGCGCTGGGTCGCACGGGAGTCCGGCGGCCTCGTGCTCGTCGCCGGCGGCGTGTTCACGGAGGCCTGGCTCGCCGATGCGCAGGCCTCCGTCCTGCGGGCGCTGCACCCCGTCGAGCTGCGGCGCGCCCTGCAGGTCGCCGCCGACGCGCCGCAGGGCCGCGAGGAGCCGATGCCGCTCGTGTTCACGGCCGACGGCCAGGACGCGGAGTTTCTCTGGCTCGCCGCGAGTCGCGTGGCCAGCGAGACCGTGTGGTCGGAGTTCAAGGGTGTCTACGCATGCTTTCCCACCGCGGCCGCGAAACCCGGAGCGACGGTCTACGCCCGCGCGCGGACCGGCGGCGAGGGCGCCACGGCCGCGGGCGAGGCGAACCCGGCCTACATGGTCGGCCAGTTTTACGGTTCAGGGAGCGTGTTCTACCTGGGCAGCGGCGAGACCTGGCGGCTGCGCGGCATCGACGATGCGGCCTACGAGCGGTTTGCGACCCAGCTCGTGCGGCACGTGTCGCAGGGGCGGCTGTTGCGCGGCTCGCGCCGCGCGCGGCTGCTCGTCGAACGCGACCGCTGCGCCGTCGGCGCGAGCGTCGTGGTGCGGATCGTGTCGGCGGCCGGCGAAGCCGACGCCGCAGGAGTCGCGGCCATCGACTGCCAGGCCGTGGGGCCCGACGGTGCGGCGGTGCGGGTGCCGCTGGTGCCGGAAGCGGGCCGCCCGGGCATCGTGCAGGGCGCGTTCGTCGCGGCCCGCGAGGGGACGTGGCGGATCGACGTGGATCTCGGTGATGGCTCGGGCGAACGGCTCTCGCGCCGCATCCAGGCCCGGCTGCCCGACCGCGAGCTGGAACGCCCGCGGCTCGACCGCGGCGTGCTCGACCAGGTGGCGGTGCTGACGGGTGGTTCGGCCCGCTACCTCGACCGGGAGCCGTGGACGGCCGAGGCCTCCGACGCCCTGGCCACGCTGTTTCCCGATCGCACGCGGCGCGAGTACGAGACCGGCGCTCCGGACGCCTCGTTCAAGCGGTGGCTCAACGCCGCGCTGCTCGCCCTGGCCTGCGGGCTTTTGTGTGTCGAATGGATCCTCCGCCGCGTCGTCCGTCTCGCCTGACCTCGTCGCCCCCACGTCACTCCTGGAACCCCGCCCGTGTCCGTCGTCGCCGATCCAGAGCCGCTCGAAGTCGCGTCGCCGGCCGCCTTGGAGACCGGCCTTGCGCCCCTGCGCGGCCTGCTGGCCGGCCTGCGGCGGAGCGCGCGGCGGTGGGTCTGGATCGAGACCATCGGCCTCGTCTGCCTGACCGGCGCGGCGCTCTTCTGGGCGACGCTGGCGACCGACTGGCTGCTCGAGCCGCCCGCCTGGTGGCGGATGGCCGTCGCGGCGGCGGCGGCCCTCGGGCTCGGGTGCATGCTCGCGGGGAAACTCGCGGCGCGGCTCGCCGTGCCGCTCTCCGACACGGCGCTGGCCACGCTCGTGGAACGCGGCCATCCGGCCTTTCGCGACAGCCTGTCCACGGCCATCGAGCTCGCCGGGCAGCCGCGCGCCGACGTCGATCCGCGGTTGCTCGCGCGGACGGTCGCGGAAGCCACCGCGCTCGTGGATCAGGTGGACACCGGCCGGTTCTTCCGGCGCCGACGGCTGGTGGGCCTCCTGCTCGCCGGGCTCGCCGGTGCGGCGAGCATCGCGGCGCTGGCGGTCGCGCGGCCCGCGGTGGCCGACCTCTGGGTGGCCCGCCACCTGCTGTTTCGCGATCAATCCTGGCCGCGCGACGTCGTGCTCACGGCCGAAGGTTTCGTCGCTGGCCGGCGGACGGTGGCCCGTGGCTCCGACGTGGAGGTGATCGTGAAGGCCGCCTCCGATCGACGGGTGCCCGAGGTCGTCGATCTGCGCAGCCGCGGGGCGGGCGGCTGGCGCACCGACCGCATGGGCACGCGCGGCGGGGTCGCCGACGGCGCGCAGGCGTTCGGGCACGTGCTCAAGGGCGTCGGGGAGGATCTCGTCCTCGAGGTGCGGGGCGGCGACGCGCGGCTGCGCGATCTGCGTCTGGTCGTGGTCGATGCGCCCGGACTCGAGCGGCTCGACATCACCGCCATGCCGCCGGAGTACCTCGGTGGTGGCCGTCGTCGGGTGCCCGCGTCGCGGCTCGTGCAGGTGCCGGCCGGGGCGACCGTGGACATCGCCTGCACGGCCACGAAGGACCTGGCCAACGCGACGGTCGCCGTGGTCTCCGAGGCAGGGGAGCAGGTGCTCGCGACGCTCCCCACGGGCACGGCCGGCCGCACGATCACCGCCGCCGTCGGGCCCGTCGCGGGCGAACGCACGATCGTGGTGCGGTTCACCGACACCGACGGGCTCGTCAACCGGGAACCGATCTCGTTCGTACTCTCGGCGGTACCCGACGCTCCGCCGCAGGTGGCGGTGCGCATGCCGGGCATCTCCACGGCCGTCACGCCGCAGGCCGTGCTTCCATTCACCGGAACGATCAGCGATGACCACGGGCTCGCATCGGCCCGGCTCCAACTGCAGGTCGTCGAGGGCGGCGAAACCGTGCTGCCGCTCGGCCGCGTGAAGTCCGGCGCCACGCTCGTCGAACTGCCCGCCGATGATCCCGAACGCGCGGCGCTCGAGCCGCTCGGCCTCGCCCCGGGCCGACGGATCTCCGTGTCGCTCGCAGCGACCGACGGCTGCCGTCTGGACGCCGGGCCGAACACCGGCACCTCCGACGCCTGGAGTCTCGATGTCGTCGCGCCGGAGGCGCTGCTCGCGATGCTCGAGGCGCGGGAGATCATCCTGCGGCGCCGCTTCGAGAGCTGCGTGCTCGACCTCACGCAGGTCCGCGACCGCCTCGCGCAGCCGCCGGCCGCCGCTGCGGGACGGGACGAGGATGCCGGGGACGGCTCGGGGGGCGGCGGCGACGCCGTCGCGCGGCTGGCGGAGGCGGCCTCCCGTGCGGCAGGGGAGACGTCCGAGATCGCCGACGCCTTCCGGCTCATCCGCGCGGAACTCGACAACAACCGGCTCCTCTCGCCCGAGCTCGACACGCGGCTCGTGGCCCAGATCGCCGACCCGCTCGCCACAATCGCCGCCACCGATCTGCCCGGCGTGATCGCCGCCTGCCGTCGCGGCGTTGCCCGGGAGGAGGCCCAGCGGCTCGCCGACGACGTGCTCGCCAGGATGCGGGCCGTGCTCGATAGAATGATGGAGCTCGAGTCGTTCAACGAGGTCGTCGATCTGCTCCGGGGTCTCATCCGGACCCAGGAGGAGATTCGGGCGGAGACGCTGAAGCGGCAAAAGCAGCGGGCACGCGAGGCGCTCGAGCAGCCATGACGTCGCAGCCACGAGTTCGGAGGGCAGGGGTGTGAGCGGAGTCAGATTCGGCTCGGCATTCCCGCGGATGTTCCGCCCGGTCGCAGCGTCCATCGTCGCGGCCGTGTTGCTTTCCGCGCCCACGCCGCGCCGCACGGAGGCCGCCGAGCCGGCCGCGCCCGGCGCCGCACCGCAGCTCGCCTCGCGCGAGCAGGAGCTCGCCGCGCAGTTTCGCGACCTCGAACGGACGTTTCTCCGGCTCGCGGACCTGCTGGCGGCGAGCGATCCGCGTCGGTCGGCGATCCTGCGGTCGGTATTCGCCCGCGCCCGCGACGAAGAGGTCGGCGATCGCCTCGACGTGATCGTGAAACTGCTCGAGGAGGGGCAGTTGCTCAAGGCGGGCAGCAGCCAGGCGACGGCGATCGGCAAGCTGCAGGAACTGCTCGGCCTGCTGGAGGCCGGCGACAGCGAGCGCGAACGGGCGACGGCGAAGGAGGAGGTGAAGCAGTTTTTGTCGCGGGTCGCCAAGGCGATCGCCAAGCAGCGCGACATCGAGGGATCGACGGAGGCCGGAGGCGACGGGGCGAAGCTCGCCGAGCGGCAGCGGAAACTCGCCGAGGAGACGGAGGCGCTCGCGCAGGACATCGACGGCTTCGCCAAACGCATGGACGCCCGCGCGGCGGGCGAACCCGACGGCGCTGCACCTGCTGAAGAGCAGGGAGAGGGCAAGAAAGGCCAAGGCGAGAGCGGCGAGTCGGGAGAGGGTGCCAGTCCCGGGCAGCAGGGTGGGGCGCAGGGTGAGCAGCCGGTGGGCGGCGAGGATCCCGCAGGCAGTGCGAAGAACGCCGCCGAGTCCGGCCCGCCGACCGGGCAGCAGGACCGCGAGAAACCGATCGAGGGCGACGACGAGGCGTCGCGTGCCGGCCGCACCCGGCAGCGGCTCGAGTCGGCCCGCAAGCGAATGGAGCAGGCGCGGGACCGGCTGGAGGAAGCCCAGCGGCGCGATGCCCGCGCTGCGCAGGAGAAGGCGGTGGAGGAGCTGGAGACGGCCCGCGCCGAACTCGAGGAGATCCTGAGGCAGATGCGGGAGGAGGAGGTCGAGAAGCTCCTCGTGCAGTTGGAGGCGCGGCTGCGCGGGATGCTGCGGGTGGAGCGTGCGGTGCTGGCCGGCGTCGGCAAACTGGCCGCCGAGTCGGCGGCGACACCGGCTGGTGGGGATCGCGAGCGACAATTGGAAGCGGCCCGGCTCGGCCGCGAGCAGGCGGCCGTGGGAGCCGACGCGGCGAAGGCGCTCGTGCTGGTTCGCGACGATGGTTCCGCGGTGGCGATCCCCGAGGCCCTCGAGCAGGTCCGCGACGATGCGACGCAGGCCGCCGCGCGGCTCGATCGCGGCGACACAGGCGAGACAACGCGCGGGCTCGTGCAGGATATCGTCGCGAATCTCGAGGAGATGCTGGCGGCCCTCGAGAAGGCGCAGAAGGAGCAGCAGGCCCGGCAGCAGGGGGGCGCCGGGGGGCGGCCCGCGGAGCCGGGGGAACAGCCGCTCGTGGACAAGATTTCAGAGTTGAAGATGATCCGCTCGCTGCAGATGCGCGTGAACACCCGCACGCGTCGGTTTGCGCAGCTGTTGACCGACGGTGTCGAGCGGGCGGAGGAGCCGGAATTGCTCCGGGCGATCGAACGGCTCGCCGAGCGGCAGCACACGATCGAGCGGGCCGCCCGCGACATCGTCGCCGGCCGGACGGAGTGAGCCTGCCGGACCCGCGCCGAAAGGCCCGGCCACGGGTATGATGGTGGGCGACTCGGGAGTCCTCCTTCTCATGACGGCTCGATCTTCGGGTGCCGTGCGGGCGCTGGCGGCCGTGATGGTCGGCTGCACGGTGGGTTGCACATTGATCGGCGGCTCGGCGGCGGCCGAGGTCGCGCGGGGTGCTGGCGAGCCGGATCTCGAGCGGCCGCCGACGTGGAGCCTTCCGGCCGTCGCCGACGTGCAGGAGCGGCTCTTCGCCTGGATCGGCTCGAGTCCGGCGCCCGACGAGGTGCGCGAGGCGGCGCGCCGGACCTGGGCCGACGCGACCGTCCGGCCCGACGCGCTCGATCGGGTCGTGGTCGCCTGTGCCGTGGTCGAGCCGCGGGTCGCCGCGGTCGTCGCCGATCTCGACGCGGACCAGACGTGGCTCGCGGGTCCCGGTGTGGATCCCTTCCTGCGGGATGCAGTGCGACTCTGGCTCGGCCGCGAGTGCGTGCGCCGCGACCGGTTCGACGACGGCCTCGCGTTGCTGGCCGACCTCGACCCGACCACCTCCGTCGATCCGGCCACGCTCCTGTTTCATCGGGCCGCCTGCCAGCACTGGCTGCTCGAGGCGGATGTGGCCCTCGAAACACTCGACCGACTGCTCGAACGATCCGGCGAGATTCCGGTGCGCTACGAGCGCGTGGCCCGGTTGCTCCGGGCCGACATCGCGGCGCTCGAGGAGGAGTCGCTCGACCACATCGCGCGGCGGATGCGCGACATCACGCGGCGGCTGGACCAGGGGCGGGCGGGACCGCGGACGCGGGCCGTCCAGGACGGCGTCATCGAATCGCTCGACAAGTTGATCGCCAAACTCGAGGAACAACAGCAGCAGTGCCAGTCCGGAGGCGGCGGTGGCGGCGGCTCCGGTCGCGGCGGCCAGGGGAAGCCGATGGACGACAGCAGGATCGCCGACGGCAAGGGGCCGGGCGAGGTCACGCGACGCGAGTTGGGCGGCACCGACGGCTGGGGCAACCTGCCGCCGCACCGCCGCGACGAGGCCCTCCAGCAGATCGGCCGGGAGTTCCCCGCCCACTATCGCGAGGTGATCGAGCAGTATTTCAAGCGGCTGGCTGCGGGAGCGGAAACGCCGTAATCGAGCCATGCGCAGCCCCTTCGCGACGACGTTCCGGCTCGATGCGACCTGCCTGGCGATGGTCATCCTCGCGGCGGCGCGCATGACCGCCGCTGCGGCGCCGGCGGTCAGCGTCGAACTGGGCGACGACACGCGGCAGACGGGCACGCTCCTCGCCATCGATCGGCAGATGATCCAGATCGCGGCGGCCGACGGGACGCCCCGTTCGATCCCGATCGGCACGGTGCGGAAGATCGAAGGGCAGGTGGCGCCGGTCGGGGGAACGGTCCGGCTCACGCTCACCGACGGCACCGCGCTCGCAGGCGACGGGTTTGCGGTGGCCGGGGCCACGGCCGCGCTCGACATCGCCGGCGGCCGCGCGGAGATCCCGCTCGCCCGGGTGCGCCAGGTCGAGTTTCCGGGAGGCGAGGTCGCCGGCAAGGAGGCCGCCGCCCGACACGAGTGGCTCGAGGCGGCGCCCGAGAGCGCGACGAGCGATCTCGTCGTCGTCGGGAAAGCGGACGGCTTCGAGTTCGTGGAATGTGCGATCACGGCCGTGTCCGCCGACAGCGTGACCGTGGTGCTCGACGAGGAGACGATTCCGGTGCGGCGATCGAAGGTGATCGGTCTGCGCTGGCTGCGAGGGGAGTCGCCGGCTGCCGGCACGGTCGTGCGCGTCAGGGGCGGGACCCTGCGGGCGGAGATGGTGGCGTGGACACCCGCGGGGTTGGTGCTCGACGGGGAAAGCGACGAGTTGCGGATCACGCTGCCCGCCGCAACGCTCGAAGGGATCGATTACGCCGCCGGCCGCTCCACGCCGCTCGCCACGCTGCCCCCCGAGCAACTCGACGTGGATCCTTTTTTTGGCGCGCTCGGCGACGTGGCCGCACTGTCCGCATATTTCGCGCCGCGCGCGGTGGCTGCCGCCGGACGAGACGAAAAACTCGATCTCGTGATGCGGCCGCGGACCGTGGCGACGTGGCGGATCCCGACCCAGGCCCGGCGGTTTCGCACCCGGCTGGTGCCGACGGCCGGGGCGGGGCCGGCGTCCGTGACGATCAAGGTCGATGAGCGGCCGGTCTTCGAGCAGGTCGTGTCCGGCGCGGGCACGGTGCCCGTCGATGTGGACGTCGCCGGCGGACGGCGGCTCGTCGTGGCGATCGACTTCGGCCCCGGAGGCGGCATGGCGGGAGTGGTGCGTCTCGTGGAGCCGGTCATCGAACAATGAGCATCGGGCGCCGGCATCTTCCGCGGCAGCGTGGTCGCATCCTCGGATGGGCGATGGCCGGAGTGGCGGCGTCGGCCCTGGGGACGGCGGCGGCCGCGGCGGGGGACGTGCCCGCCGACGTGCTCGCGGCGGAGCGGCAGCGGATCGACGCGATCGCGCGGGGTTCCCGGGCCGCGGTCGCCATCTTCGCCGGCGAGGCGGGGGGCGGCTCGGGGGTGCTCATCAGCGCCGATGGCTACGCGCTCACCAACTTCCACGTGGTGCAGCCGGCCGGCGTGGCGATGAAGTGCAGCCTCTCCGACGGCCGTGTCGAGGACGCCATTCTCGTGGGGCTCGATCCGACCGGCGACGTGGCGCTCGTCAAGGTGGTGGGCCACACCGATCTGCCGTTCGCCGAACTCGCCGACAGCGACGAGGTCGAGGTGGGCGATTTCTGCTTCGCGGCCGGCAACCCGTTTCTCCTCGCCACGGACCTGCGGCCGTCGATCAGCGCGGGCATCGTGTCGGGCGTGCACCGGTACCAGTTTCCCGCCGGCACGATCCTCGAGTACGCCGACTGCATCCAGGTCGATGCCGCGATCAATCCGGGTAATTCCGGAGGCGGGCTGTTCGATGCGCGGGGCCGGCTGATCGGCATCAACGGTCGCGCCTCGTTCGAGAAGCGCGGGCGGGTCAACGTCGGCGTCGGCTATGCGATCTCCGCGAACCAGGTGCGGAATTTTCTCGGGTTCCTCAGGGGCGGCCGGCTCGTCGATCACGCCACGCTCGGGGCCACGGTCGGCACCGATACGGACGGTCGCGTCGTGGTGTCGGACATCCTGGAATCGTCCGACGCCTGGCGTCGCGGCCTGCGCTACGACGACGAGATCGTCGCGGTCGCCGGCCGGCCCGTGCGGACGGTCAATGCCCTGAAGAACGTGCTCGGGACGCTGCCCGCCGGCTGGCGCGTGCCGCTCGTCTACCGGCGTGCGGGCCGGCCGCAGGAGATTCTCGTGAGGCTCGCCGGGCTCCATCGACCGACGGAACTCGCCCGCATCGTCGCCGCGCAGGAACAGGAGCAGCAGCCCAAGGAGCCGGGCCAGAAGCAGGAACGAGAGCCAGGGCAGGAGCCGGCCCGGCCGGCCCCGCAGCTTCCGGACACGCTGCGCGACCTTTACGAGGCCCGGCCCGGCTTCGCGAACCACCACTTCAACATTCTCGAGCGCGATCGGGTGGCGGCGCGGATCGCGACGTCGGCCTCATGGGCCGGCACCGCGGGTGCCTGGGTTCTGCGCGGCCGCCTCGGGACGGGGGCCCCGTTCCGGATCGTGGTGTCAGCCGAGCGGGCGCTGATCGACCTGCCCACCGGCACGACGGAGGTGGACGCCACGGGAGAACTCGACAGCGATCCCGGCCCACCCGGGAGCGGCGGGTTCCTGGCGGCACTGTCGCTGTGGCGACGGCTGTTGATCGCCGGGCCGGCGCACCTGGGCCGCACGAACTACTGGGGCACACAGCCCCGCGATCCTCGCGGCCTCGCCGACACCGCGAGCGCCGCATTGGTGGACGTCCTCGAGACGTCGGCCGCCGCCGTCGAGGCCCGATTCGCCGTCGCCCCGGAGGGCGCCGTGATCGGCATCGAACTCTGGCCGACCCCCGACGTCGATCCCTGCGACGTACGGATCGAGCCCCAGCCGGGCCGATCGGCCGGCATGCCCGGCCTGATCGAAGTGCGGCACGGCGACGTCCTGTTCGGCACGTTTCACGTCGAAGAGATGACGTTCGAGCCGGGTGCGTCCGAGGCGGCGGGAGAAACCTCATGAAGCCCGGACCGGTGAAGCCCAGGCAGCGGTGTGTGAAGCCCGGACAGCGGCGCGGTCGGATGGCGGTACTTTGGCTCTTGCCGTTGGTGGCTGTCGCCGTCTGGTGCGGGGCCGGCGGGCTGGCGGGAGCGGGCACGCCGGTCGAGACGATCGCGGCCGCCGCGCGGAAGGTGGTGAAGGTCTACGGGGCGGGGGGCATTCGCGGCCTGGAGTCGTATCAGAGCGGCGTGCTCGTCTCCCCCGACGGCCACGTCGTGACCGTGGCGAGCACCGTGCTCGACGCCGACGACATCGCCTGCGTGCTCGACGATGGCCGACGGTTTCGGGCGACGCTCCGCGGGATCGATCCGCGCCGCGAACTGGCGGTGCTGACGCTCGACGGCGAGGATCTTCCCGCCTTCGTCCTCGACGAATCGCCGCCGCTCGGCGTCGGCAGCCGCGTGTTCGCCCTGTCGAACCTGTTCGGGGTGGCCGTCGGTGACGAGCGGGTGAGCGCGCAGCACGGCGTGATCGCGGCGCTCGTGCCACTGGCCGCCCGCCGCGGGGCCTACGAGGCGCCGTTCCAGGGCGACGTCTACGTGTTGGACTGCACGACCAACAACCCCGGTTCACCCGGCGGGGCGCTGGTCGATCTGCAGGGCCGGCTCGTGGGGCTGCTGGGCAAGGAACTGCGGTCCGCCGCCAGCGGCGTATGGCTCAACTACGCGCTGCCGGTCGCGGAGGTCGCCCGCGCCCACCGCGAGATTCTCGCCGGCCAGCCGCTCGCGCCTCCGACCGCCGATGCCACGGCCGCCGTGATCGATCCGCTCGCGCTCGGACTCGTGCTGGTGCCCGATCTGCTCGACAAGACGCCCCCCTTCGTCGAATCGACGCGGCCCGATTCCGCCGCGGCACGCGCGGGGCTGCTTCCCGACGACCTCGTCGTGGCCGTGAATGGTCGCGCGGTGTCGTCGCGATCCGCGGTGCGGCAGGCGCTCGCGATCGTGGCGGAGGGCGACCCGGTGCGGATCACCGTCGTGCGCGCGGGCTCCATCGTGGAGTGCGATCTCGGCCCCCGGCCCGCCGGAGGCCGGCGATGAGCGTGCGCGGCATGGTCTGCATGGGATGGGTCGCGCTCGCGGCGTGGTGGTCTGCCGCCGCGCCGGCGCGGAGCGACGTGTTCGCGCTCGAGGAGGAGGCGTTCCGCGCGGCCGTCGCCCGGGTAGCCGGCGCCGTCGTGCGGGTCGAGCCTGCGGGGCCGTCCACGGCCGACGTGGGGGCCGCCGCCGAAGCGGCTCCCGCCGCGGGACCCTCGACCGGCACCGTCGTGGCGGGCGACGGGCTCGTGGTCACGACGTCGTTCGCCGTGCCGCGCGATGTCGGGCAGGCCATCGTGGTGCTGCCGGCGGGCACGCGGCAGGCGGCACGGGTCGTCGGCCGCGACCTGTCGCGGGGGCTCGTGCTGCTCCAGGTCGCCGGCCTGTCGGATGCCGAGCTCGCCGCCGCGGGGCTCGTCGTGCCGGAGCCCGCCCCGCGCGACTCGCTCGCGGTCGGGCAATGGACGCTCGCGCTCGGTCGTACCTGGGATGCCGCGACGCCGAGCGTGGCCGTCGGCGTGCTGTCGGCGACGAGCCGGGCCTGGGGGCGGGCCGTGCAGACGGATGCGTCGGTATCGCCGGCGAACTACGGTGGGCCGCTCGTGGACATCCACGGACGGGTGATCGGCATCCTGTCGCCGTTGCCTGCGGACACCGCGGGCATGACCTCGGGCACGGAACTCTACGACGCGGGCATCGGCTTCGCGGTGCCGCTCGACGACATCCTGCGGACGCTCCCCGCGCTCCGCGAGGGCCGCACGCTCGCACCGGGCATCCTGGGAATCGGCTACGCATCCCGCGATCCGTTCACCGCCGCGGCCACGATTGCGACCTGTCGGGCCGGCTCGCCTGCCGCCAAGGCGGGCCTCCGGTCCGGCGACACGATCGTGGAAGCCGACGGGCGGCCGGTGAGGAGGATCGCGGATCTGCGCAACGTGCTCGTTCCGAAATATGCCGGCGATCGCTTGACGGTCGTCGTCGAGCGGCGACGCGGCGACGCGGCGGCGGAGCGCGTCACGGCCGAGGCCACGCTCGCGGAGTCGCTGCCACCGTGGCGTCGACCCATGCTCGGCCTCGTCCCCCGGCGAAGCGTGGGGGACGCCGCGACGGCGAAGGGGGACGCCGCGAAGTCTGACGGTGTGATCGTGGAATGGGTCTGGCCGGAGGGTCCGGCCGCGGCAGCGCAGATCCAGCCGGGTGACCGGATCACGGCGGTCGCCGACGCGGACGGTGAACCACAGGCCGTCGCCTCCCCCACGCTCCTCGCGGGAGCCATCGGCGGCATGGAACCGGGCCGCACGGTAAATCTCACCGTCCGTCGAGACGGTGAAGAGCGGCGCCTCGAACTCGCCGTCGCGCCGCTGCCCGCCACGCTCCCGCCCGAGGCGGTGCCGGTGAACGAGCCCGCCGGTCCGGCGCGGCTCGAGCGGCTCGAGGCGGCGGAGGAGGCCCGTCCGCCGCTGGTCATCATGCCCGGTGGCGCGGCCGGGCCGCCGCTCGGCGTGCTCGTCTATTTCGCGCCGCCTCCCGGCGCGGGCGACGGCGCAGCCGCCACGCAGGCGGCGACTCCCTGGCTCGAGGCCGCCGCCCGGCACCGTGTCGCCGTCGTGCTGCCGCGGGCGGCCGATCCGCAACGCTGGGGCCGCGCGGATGTCGCCTCGGTGGCCCGCGGCCTCGACTCGCTGCGGGCCAAACGGTCCGTTGATCCGACGCGGATCGCGGTGGCTGGGCGAGGTCCGGGCGGTGCGTTCGCCTGGGTCGTGGCCGAAGCCCTCGGCCCGGCCGTGCGCGGCGTCGCGCTGCTCGACGCCGCCCTGCCGCGACAGGCGGTGATCGAGCCGACCGAGCCGGGCCGTAGCCGGTGGGTGCTGTTCGCGCGGTCGCTCACCGCGGCGCCGGCGAAGGCCGATGCCGACCAGCGGGCGCTTGACGCGAACGGCTACCAGGTCGGGCTGCTTCCCGAGGTGCTCGGCGATGCCCCGCCCGCCGAAGACCTGTGCCGCTGGGTCGAGGCGCTCGGTCTCCTCTGACAGGAGCCGGCGACCGGCGCATGGGCGAACTCCGCGTCGTCTTCAGCGACGACCACGTCGTCGTGATCGACAAGCCGGCCGGAATCCCGAGCGTTCCGGCGCGGACGCCGCTCGACCCTCCCAGCGTGATGGAGCGGCTGGCCGCGCGCTACGGGCAGGTCGAGGCCGTGCATCGCCTCGACCGCGACACGTCCGGCCTGCTCGTGGTCGCCCGCACGCCGGCGGCGCGAGCGGCCCTCGGGCTCGCGTTCGAAACGAGAAGCGTGGCGAAGCGGTATCTCGCGGTCGTCACCGGACGGCCGCCTTGCGATCGCGGCACGATCTGTCTGCCATTGGGATCCGATCCGCTGTCGCCCCCGCGGCAGCGGATCGATCCGATCCACGGCCGCCGGGCCGAGACGCGATGGTGGCGGGTCGCCGAGCGCGAGTCGGACTCCACGGTCCGCACGCTCGTCGTGCTCGAACCCGTCACCGGTCGCGCCCATCAACTGCGGGCGCACCTCGCGTGGCTCGGCGTGCCGATCGTCGGCGACCGGCTGTACGGAGGCTCTCCAGCCGATGGTCTCGCCTTGCACGCCGTGTGGCTCACCTTTCCCCATCCAGCGCACGGGCGGCCCATCTCGGCCGACGCGCCGCCTCCATCCGCGCCGGCGTGGGCCACGTTTGCCGCCGAGATCGATCAGGTCTGCCGGTCGGTGGGCTGCAGCGCCGACGTGCCGACCTGCGACCAGTAGCGGGAGAAGCGGCCCAGATCGCGCACCCGGTCGCGACGGCAAAACGCCGGCCAGCGGGCGACGGAAATCGGCCAGCGAACCGCGAGTGCGGCGGCCTGCCGCCGCACTCGCGGGCACGAGGTATCGGCCATCGCGATTCCATCGCAGCCGAGCGCGGCGGCCCGGGCGTCGAGCACGCGTTGCGGGTCGCCCGCGTGGATCTCGACCCCCGGCATCTCGGCGAGGCATTCGGCGACGAAGGCGAGCCGCTTGAGCGTCGGCCGTTCGGCGGCGAGCCACTCGGGGTCGAAGCTGAAGACGCGGGGCGCATCGGGCCACGCGGCCGCGGCGGGGGCAGTGGTCGCGAGCGAGTCGAGGGTCACCCACACGAGCGGTCGGCGGGGCTCCGGGGCGGCGGTGCCGGGAGCACGGGGAGGGGCCGGTGCCCATGGAGGAGCAGGGAAGATCCGGAGGGGGGCGCGGGCCGACGGTGCGGGTGTGACGAAGAGCCGCGCGGCGAGGTCGTCGTACGAGCCTTCGACATCGCATCGCCCGAGCACCGGACACCCGCGACAGTGCGCCGCGTCGGTGAACGTTTCCAGATTCTCGCGATTGAAGATGTAGGGCTTCGCGGAAAACGTGCCGGCGACCCACTGCCACGAGAGATGATTGCTGGCCGGGTCGCCATCGAGGAGATGCTCGAGAAACCAGTCGGCCCCGGCCTGCCAGCGGACGCCGCGCACGTGCACGAGCCACGACGCCAGCCACATCCGCTCGTGGTTGTGGAGCCAGCCCGTCGCGTGCAATGTCTCGATGAAGGCATCGATGCAGGCCAGCCCCGTGCTGCCGGCCAACACGTCGTCGGGAACGCGGTCGAGCTGCGACTTCCGGCAGCCGGCGGCGGGGCGTTCGATATCACGGGTGATCCCATCGCCGAGCGCCGCCTGGACCTGCTGCCAGTAGTCGCGCCAGCCCAGTTCGGTCACCAGTTTCGTCGCGTCCTCGGGGGTTCGGACCAGCGCGAGCGCGCGGTCGCGAACCTCGGCAAGGCCGAGGACACCGTGGCGGATATAAGGGGAGAGCATCGTGACGGCGCCGCGCGTGTGGTTGCGAGTGCGGGCGTAGGCCGTGGGATCGATGCCGGCCAGGCGCTCGAGGGCCGCACGGCGTCCACCGGTCATCCCGACCCGGGGGACGACGCCGATCGGTGGTGGACGAAGCGACGCGTGGAAGACTTCCGTCAACCGCTCGAGCATCATCGACCTGTTTCCCAGGAGCGCGGCTTCGAGGTCCGAAAGACGGGTCATGGCGGCTTGATCGTGATGGGGGAGTGGCGGATCGAGATGCGCCCGCGGGGGTCAGCATCATGCCCGTTTCCTGGGCACGTGGATGCCCCGAAATCGCGCTCTTCTCCAGATCGACACCGGCGTGAGCGACGATCGAGCGCGTCTTTTCGCACGCCGCGTCGCTGCGAGACAGGCTGGAAAAATGGACAAAAACGATGGTTGCGTGGTCGCGCCGGGACGCTCGCGGTGCGTGCGGCGACTGGTTTGGCATGGGCTTTGCATTCCGTCACTCGCGAAGCAGTACGGGCATTCAGGACGTCCCTGGTGCACGGAAGGTCAAGGCCCTGCGGAGGTGCCCCCTTCCGTTTCTTCCCACCCTTCTGGAGACGCACCATGCGTTCTACTCCTCGGTTGTTGTGTTGTTTGGCATTGGGGCTTTGGCTGGGGTCGGCCCTGGGTACGGATACCGCCCTCGTCTTTGCACAGGACTCCGCAGCGACGGCCTCGGCCACGCCCGCCTTACCGGCCCCGCCGACGGCGGAGGAGATCGTGCCGAAGCTCTGGATCGCCGCCGACACCGTCTGGGTGCTCGTCTGCGGCATGCTCGTCTTCTTCATGAATCTGGGGTTCGGCTGCGTCGAGTCGGGGTTCGCCCGCTCGAAGAACTGCGTGAACATCCTCTCGAAGAACTTCATCGTCTTCGCGGCGACATCCCTGGCCTACTTTCTCTTTGGCTGGGACCTGATGTTCGGTAGTGGCGACGGTTCGTGGATCGGCAATTCAGGGACGTGGGGCGTCGGTTCATTCCTCGGCGCAGACGCCCGTGCCGCCCTCGACAACAGCCCGGCCGTGGGCGACAAGTACGTCGGTCAGTACGGCTCGATCGCGTGGGCGAGCGTGCCGCTCTGGACGAAGTTCTTTTTCCAGCTCGTGTTCGCCGGAACGGCCGCCACGATCGTTTCGGGAGCCGTAGCGGAGCGGATCAAGTACCACGCCTTCATCATCTTCAGCTTCCTGATGGCCCTCGTGATCTACCCAGTCACTGGCCACTGGATCTGGGGTTACGGCTACCTCGCGAAGGAATGGAACTTCTGGGACTTCGCCGGCTGCTCCGCGGTGCACTCCGTGGGTGGCTGGGCGGCTCTCACCGGGGCGATGATTCTCGGCCCACGCATCGGAAAGTACTCCTCGACTGGCAAGGTGCAGGCCTTACCGGGCCACAACATGATGGCGGCCTTCATCGGCTGCCTCGTGCTCTGGTTCGGCTGGTTCGGCTTCAACCCGGGCAGCACCTTTGGCGTGGCCGCCGACGGCGGGGCGCTCGCTTCCCAGGTGGCCGTGAACACGAACATGGCGGCAGCGACCGCCACGCTCACCGCGACGCTTACCGCCTGGCTGCTGCTCGGCAAGCCTGACATCGGCATGACGCTCAACGGCTGCCTTGCCGGCCTCGTGGGCATCACGGCGAGCGCTGCATTCACCTCCATCGGATGCTCCGCCATCATCGGGTCGATCGCCGGCGTGCTGGTGGTGCTGTCGGTTCTGTTCTTCGACCGGATCAAGATCGATGACCCGGTCGGCGCCACGAGCGTGCACCTCGTGTGCGGCATCTTTGGCACGCTCTGCGTGGGCCTGTTCACCACGAGCGACCTGTCCACGACCGTCGCCAACACGCCGGTCGGGGCGGCGGCCGTCGGTGGTCCGTACGCCGGCTTGTTCTTCGGTGGCGGCACGAAGCAGTTGATCGCCCAGATCGTGGGCGTGCTGCTCGTGGGTGCCTATGTCGTGCCCGTGTCGGCGATTTGCTGGCTGATCATCAAGTCGCTCGTCGGCCTGCGGGTCGCCCCGCAGGAGGAGATCGAGGGGCTCGACATCGGCGAGCACGGCAACGAGGCCTACCACGGCTTCGTGATGGTGCGAACCGAGTAATACCGTCCAGAAGGATGCCCCAACGGCTTGGGTGGGCACTCCGCCTAGCTCACCCAGGCCGGGGCATTCTGGCTTCACGCCCGCGGGGCCATCCATGGCCCCCGCGGGCTTGGGCATTCGGAGCCGCAGCCGAGGTGCGGCTCGAATGCCGGCGGCCGCACCTCCGGGCGGCCGTGGGCGGGGCTCGCCCTCCAGGCGAGCCTCGCGTAAGCCGCAGCAGGCCCGGAGGGATGCTGCGGCGCGACAGCTAGGGCCATCCATGGCCCCCGCGGGCTTGGGCATTCGGAGCCGCAGCCGAGGTGCGGCTCGAATGCCGGCGGCCGGCATCCAGCCGGCCGTGGGCACGGCCTTTGGCCGTGCAGGGCACTGCGGCGGCTTCGCCGCCTGTGCTCGCGTCGCTGGACCGCTACGATGGGAAACTCCTGGCGGAATCCACTCCATGAAACTCATCATCGCGATCATCCAGCCGCACAAGCTCGAAGCGGTCAAGCAGGCCCTCTCCGATGTCGAGGTGTTTCGGCTCACCGTGCTCGACGTGCAGGGCTTCGGGCGGCAGCGCGGCCACACCGAGACCTACCGCGGCCACGAAATCGGCGTGAACCTGCTCCGCAAGGTGCAGCTCCAGATCGCCGTCAATGACGATTTCGTCGAGCCCACGATCGCCGCGATCGTGAAGGGCGGCCGTTCTGGTGAGGAGGGGGAGATCGGCGACGGCAAGATCTTCGTGCTGCCAATGGACGAATGCGTCCGGATTCGCACCGGCGAACGCGGTCAAGAAGCTGTCTAGCCGCCCTAGGTGCGCTGCGGGTGGAGGCGTGGCGCCGCGCCGAGGGCGAGGCGGTTGATCGCGGCGAGGAAGGCCTTCGCCGAGGCTTCGAGCGAGTCCGTCGAGACGCCACGGCCACGCTGCACCTGGCCGGCGTGCTCGAGCTCGACGGTCACTTCCGCCTGGGCGTCCTTGCCGACCGTCACTGCCTGCACCCGGAAGTCGCGGCACACCGTCGTCATCCCCGTGAGCTTCTCGATCGCCAGGAAGATGCCGTCGATCGGGCCGTCGCCCGCCGTCACGGTCACCGCCTTTGGCGCGTCGTTCTGCCGCACGTGGAGCTCGACCGTCGGGGCGGCGCCGCTCGTGCTCGAGAGCACGTAGCGGTCAAACGTGAACTGCTCCGGCAGTTCGGCGAACTGCGACTCGCAGAGGGCCGCGATGTCGCCGTCGTAGATCTCCTTCTTGCGGTCGGCGAGCAGCTTGAATTTCTCGAACAGCGTCTGCAACTGTTCGGGGGAGAGCTGGTAGCCGAGCGCCTTCACGCGGTCGGCGAGCGCCGCCCGGCCGCTATGCTTGCCGAGCACGAGATCGGTCCGCTCGAGGCCCACGTCCTCCGGCCGCATGATCTCGTAGGTGCGGCGCTCCTTGAGCATGCCGTCCTGGTGGATGCCGGCCTCGTGGGCGAAGGCGTTGCGGCCGACGATGGCCTTGTTGCGCGGCACCTGGATGCCGGTGATGTTGGCGACGAGCCGGCTCGTGGGCACGAGCCGCTGGCTCACGACGCGGGTGTCGCACCCGTAGTAGTCGCCCCGCGTCCGCAGGGCCATCACGACCTCCTCGAGCGAGCAGTTGCCCGCCCGCTCGCCGATGCCGTTGATCGTGCACTCCACCTGCCC
>JBBAVM010000055.1:0-22439 GCA_040397685.1 Pirellulales bacterium | reverse complement strand
CAATACGCCCGGCTGGACTCGAACCAGCGACCCTGGGATTAGAAATCCCATGCTCTATCCACCTGAGCTACGGGCGCGAAAGGGAAGCCGTGTCACCCATCCATGATACCCGAGGGGCATTTTGGCCGACTGGCGGACGCATTTTCCTTGTCGGGGCCGGGCGTATAAGGTTTGCGTCGTGGCTTCACCGCCGGGAAATGCGGCGAACTGGTTCCCGGGCAAGACGCCGGATCGTGCAGCAGACCGGCGGACCCCATGCTCAATCGAAGTGCCGTCGTCATCGGGCACGAAGCGGCGTTCTACGGCTGGCTCAAAACGGCCGGCATCTCCGGCGACGTGATCGAGGAACGGAAGCAGATCGCGGACCGCGCCGTGTATTTGATCCCGGCCTGCCACCATCCCGAGGAGATCGAGGAGGTGGTCGAGGATCTCTTCGAGGAGATCTTCCGACGGGAACTCGAGGCATGGCAGCCCGATGAGAAACTCTGGCCCGACACCGGCGACTTCGCCCTCTTCACCCGCTGGTTCACGGTCGAGGGCTTTTCCATGGTCGAGGATGCAGGACGGGGGGCCATCGAGGAAGGGGCCTGACACCCGGCGTCAGCGGCCCAGCGGGTGGTCCTGAAGACAGTCGGGGTCTTTCTGGACCGGTGCGCCCACCTCGTCCACGGGGTGCGTGAAGAGATATCGCCACACGGGCTCGTACGCCGGCTTCCCATCGGGGCCTTGCGGCGATCCCTTCCCCGGCTGCACGGCGGAATGGGCCCGCTTTTCATCGCCGCCGACGTCGAACGCCGAGATCAGTCGGCGCGAGTTGCCGTACGGAGGAGCCGCCTCATCGACGTTCACGATCGGGCCGAACTCGTTCATCCCCAAGAGCTCCCACGACCGGCAGTAGTGGTCTCCGGACCAGCCGCCGTCGAGCACATGCGAGAATGCGAAATACCGCTCCCCTGGCGTCGCCGACGGCAGCGACTGCCAGTCCTGATCCTGGTCGCGAGGGCCGCAGAGCATCACGACGCGGTCCACCTTCACCTCCTTGGCGAACCGCGCGGCCGTGGTCGATCCGTGCGAGGCTCCGGCGACGATCACCTTGTTCCAACGCACCTCCGACCCGTCGGATGAAAGAAACTGCTTCCAGTCACCCTGTGGGTGCATGCGGGCGAGACCGTGGAGCATGGCCCGCACCCGCTCCATCATCCCGTCGGGCGGCGGCACGTCGAGCTGGTCGCTCACGTCGCGGCCCGTCGCGGCCTCGAGCCGCACGTTGCCGCGGTCCATCCGGTCGCGGGGCTTGAGGATGCCGAACCACTTGTTCGCGTAATGCGGCTGGACGGCGTGCAGCCCGTACTCGTTGAGGAGCGTGAACAGCGAATCGTTGTAGTCCATGAGCCAGACCACGAGCCGGCCCCGCGGCTTCACCCGCGTGTCCACCGAAGCGTGTTCCACGTCGGCGGGCTTGCCGTCCTTCTCGAACACGAAGTCGATCTCGGGATGCGGCTTCGCCCGCGGATCGAGCTCGCTCGCCCGAGCCTGGAGGTGATACCGCTGCGGCCGAGGATCCTTGGGCGCCGCCGACGCGGAGGCGGATGCGACGAGGGCCACGACGAGCGCGACCGCGGGCAGGCTGCCGTTCATATTCCCTCGAGCCTTCCTGTCGTCTCGGGCAGGATGTCGGCCTTCGCACCCATGCGGTCGAGCAGCGAGGCAAACAGGTTGTTGAGCGGCGTCTTGGCCTCGTACCGCTGATGGCGGCCCGGCGAGAGCGTACCGCCGCCACGGCCGGCCAGGAGGATCGGCAGGTGGTTGTGGTCGTGGCGGTTGCCGTCACCGATGCACCCGCCGTAGAGGATCATGCTGCGGTCGAGCAGGTTCGACTCGGCCTCGCGAGTGGCCTTGAGCCGGCCGAGGAAGTAGGCCAACTGCCGGGTATGAAAGCGGTTGATCTTGCCGAGCTTGGCCTGCTTGGCCGGGTCGTTGCCGTGGTGAGAGAGGTCGTGGTGCCCCTCCGGCACCTCGATCGACGGGTAGCTCCGTCCGCTGCCCTCGTTGGCGAACACGAACGTGGCGATCCGCGTGGCATCGGTCTGGAACGCGAGCACGAGCAGGTCGGCGAGGAGCCGCAGGTGCTGCTCGTAGTCCTGCGGAATCCCGTCGGGCTTCTTCATCTTCGCGACGCCCGCGGCGTTCGCCCGGTGCGACCGGTCGATCCGCTGTTCGACCTCCCGGATGGCGGAAAGGTATTCATCCAGCTTGCGGCGATCCGATGCACCGAGATCCCGCTCCAGCCGCCGGGCGTCTTCGAGCGCGAAGTCGAGGATGCTCCGGCTGAAGCGGTCGCGCTTCGCGCGGGCCTGGGCCGATTCCCCCGGCCGGCCGTCCTCGAAGAGCCGCTCGAAGATCACCTTCGGGTCGTTCTCCTTGGGCAGCGGCTGGCTGTCGGTCCGCCACGAGATCGTCGAGGAATAGACGCAGCTGTAGCCGGAGTCGCAGGTGCCCGAACTCTTGCCCCGATCGGCGCCGATCTCGAGCGACGGGAACTGCGTGCGCCGGCCGAGCGCGGCGGCCGCGATCTGGTCAACGGTCGTTCCGCAGTGGATGTCGAGCCCTTCCGTCTTGCGGGCCTGCACGCCCGAGAGGAACGATGCCATCGCCCGGGCATGGTCGCCTGGGCCGTCGCCGTTGGCGTTGGCGCACCGCTGGCCAAGGCCGGTGAGAATGCTGAAGTCGCCCCGCAGATCGGCGAGCGGTTCGAGTGTGGGCGGGAGTTTGTAGGCGGAACCTTCTTCGGCCGGCGTCCAGTCGGGCATGTGGATCCCATTGGGCACGTACAGGAACGCCATGCGGACGGGTGCCGTCGCCTTCCGGGCCGGGGCTGCGAGGGCGGGCGATTCCATCGCGTCGAGGAGCGGCAGGGCGATCCCCGTGCCGAGGCCGCGGAGCATCGTGCGACGCGAAAGTGTGGTCGTCATTTGATGTCGGCTCCCGACTCACGCTGGCGAAACGCGGGGCTCTGCACGATCTCGGCCACGATGACCGAGAAGCGGTCCCCCTCGGCGGCACTTGCGGCGGCGATCCGCTCCACCGCACACGCATCATAGTATTCGAGCCCCCGTCCCAGGCCGTAGGTCAGGAGTTTCTCGATCAGGCAGCGGCGAAACTCGTCCTTGCGGGCGGCCAGGATCGCGCGGAGCTCGGCCGGGCCCTGGAAGCGGCGGCCGTCGGGAAGCTCGCCCCCCGAGTCCACGGCCGCCTCGCCGTCGCGGTCGCGCCACGCGCCGATGGCGTCGTAGTTTTCGAGACCGAAGCCGAGGGGATCCATGAGCTTGTGGCAGGAGGCGCATGACGGGTCGGCGCGATGCTGCTCCATCCTCTGCCGCAGCGTGCCGACGAGCTTCGCGCCGTTGCCGTCGAGTTCGGGCACGTTTGGTGGTGGATCGGGCGGCGGCGCGGCGAACAGGTTTTCGAGGATCCACTTGCCGCGCTTCACGGGGCTGGTGCGGGTGGCGTTGGAGGTCACGGTGAGGATGCTGGCCTGGCCGAGGAGACCGCCACGCTTGCTCGTGTCGAGCGACACGCGGCGAAACGCCTCCCCCTTCACGTCGGCAAGCCCGTAGTGCCGGGCGAGCCGCTCGTTGACGAACGTGTAGTCGGCGTCGAGAAACTCGAGCACGCTGCGGTCCTCCCGCACGATGTGGGAAAAAAACTCCTCCGTCTCGCGGCGAAACGCCGTGCGGAGATCGGCATCGAACGTGGGAAACCGCTTCGGGTCGGGCTTCACCTCGTCGAGCCCGCGGAGTTGCAGCCATTGGCCGGCGAAGTTCTTCACGAGCGCCGTCGCCTTCGGGTCGCGGAGCATCCGCTTGGCCTGGGCGGCGAGCTGCTCGGGCGTGTGGACCTCGCCCCGGGCGGCGGCGCGGAAGAGCTCGTCGTCCGGCAGGCTGCTCCAGAGAAAGAACGAAAGCCGCGCGGCGAGTTCGTAGTCGTTGAGGCTGCGAATCCGGCCGGGCGGCGGGTCGCCCTCGAACCGGAGGAGAAATGACGGCGACACGAGCAACGCCGAGAGCGTCAGTTGCGCAGCCCGCTCGATCGTTTCCCCCTCACGCCGGGCCGCGAAGAACACGGCCCCGAGCCCGTCAAGCTCGTCGTTCGTCACCGGGCGGCGGAAGGCCCGCGAGGCCACGGGCGTGAGGATCGCCTTCAGCTGGTCGGTCTGTTCGGTGAGGTCGGCGGTCGGCTCGATCGGTCGCGAGAAAAACCGGATGTGCGAGGTGGGTAGCGTAGTCGGCAGGATTCCCACCGGCCCCGCGAGCGTGATCCTGTCGATGGCAAGATTGCGGTCGCGCTTCTTCGGATCCTTCTCGGCCTTGTCGTAGAAGTCGTTGAGGAAGGCGACGGCGATCTGGTGTTTCCCGCGGTCGAGACGCAGTTTGACGTCGTATTCCAGCGGCGCGCCGGGGCCGTTGGGGACGTCGGCCTTGCGGCGGGGCTTGCCGTCGATGCCGATCACCATGCGGCAGGGTTCCGGGCCGGCCTGATCGCCCCAGGCCATGACGCGGAGCACATAGTTGCCCTCCTCGGCGATGTCGATGTCGCGGGTGAATTGGCCGGTGGAATTGAGCCGGCCGCCCTCGATCGGGCGGGCGGGGGCCGCCTCCGCGTCGGTGCTCGCGATGACGGCGCGGGCCACGACCTCGGCCGCGTCGATGTAGTGGTCGAGGAGCACGGGCGGGATCGAGAGCACGTCGCCGATCGTGTCGAAGCCGTAGCCGATCTCGTCGGAGGGAAAATCGTCGGCGGGGCGGATGTCGATGCCGAAGAGGTCGCGGACGGTGTTGTTGTATTCCTCGCGGTTGAGCCGGCGCACGGTGACGCGACCCGGCCGCTCCCCCTTGGAGCAGTCGGGCACAAGGGCATAGCCGGTGATCCAGCGTTCGACCGCGGCGGACTCGTCGCGGGTCGGCTGGTCGGCATCGTCGGGGGGCATGGCCCGGCCCTCGAGCTGGCGAAGCACCTTGACCCAGGCCTTCCGCTCGTGCGTCTTGGCCCGCGACTCACGGTAGGCGTCGAGCGTGATCCCCGCCTCGGCCCGGTCGCCCGAGTGGCAGTCGAAGCAGTATTTCTCGAGGATCGGGCGGACGTCGGCGTCGTAGGAATCGGCGAACGTCGTCGCACCGGGCCGGGGGACGAGGGCGAATGCGAGCAATCCCAGCCTGGCGATCCGGAACGCCATCGCGCCGATCCTGCAGAGTGCGACGGACGTCATACGCGAACTATAGCCGAGCGCCCAGCGTCAATCAGTACGAGCCGGTGCCCTCGCCACCGGCCTTCGTGCCGAGGGCGCCCCAGACGCCGTAGGGGCTCGGGATCGTGGAGGTGTTGGAAACGACGACCGTGAGGGTGCCGGTGTCGATGGTGTTGGCGATGAAGGCCACCGCCCCGTCGGCAAACGCGACGTTGACGCCGTTTGGGTGGCCGCTCGTGGGCGGGAGGACGGCGGTGGTGTTGTCGGCGTATATATTTGTTCCGCCGCACGAGGGAGCGTTTGGGGGCAGTATCGTGTGGAATCCGACCCGCTCGGCCTGCCCGTCGGTCCACATGTTGCCCCAAAAGGTCTTGGTCTGCGTTCCCGCGACGTAATTTCGGCCATCTGAAACCGCGAGGCAGTTGGCGGGCGACGAACCGACGGTCGTCACCTGGGCGATCGCCTGCCGGATATCGGGGGAGTTGGTCGCCCAGGTCAAGTTGTCGGGGCCGCGCAGCCGTTCGCTGAACAGGATCGTCTTGCTCAGGCCGTCGGCGCACTCTCGAAACTTCACGCCAGTGTTCATTCGCGTTGCCGCGGTGGGGTTGGCAGTCGCATCCCAAAACCCGACGTTCCACAACCCCCGGCCTGCAGCTCGAGCCACGGTCGCGCCCGAGTCGATGCCGATCCGCTGGTAATTCTGAAAGTTGACGGAGTCGCCGACGCAGATCGCGTAGTTGTGGCCCGCGGAGCGGTACTGGGAAAACTCGTCGGGGCAGGAAAGGGTCGCCGGTGCCGTATTCCATGGCGTCCAGCCCGAGTAGGCATACGGCCCTCCGGGCGGGTACGTCGCATCGCCGGCCATGATGTCGTCATACATCACGGTCTCCTCCATGTACGGCAGCAACTCGACGAATGCGCTGCGGCGGCCGGAATTCTGTTGATTCGAGCCGCTGCAGCAAGTTCCGCCGTTGCGGCTCGGCAACGACTTCTTCGTCTCGTGATGGTTGATCGCCGCGAGCGCGACCTGCTTGATCTTGTTGGTGCAGGCAGCCCGGCGGGACGACTCGCGGGCGCTCTGGACGGCCGGCAGCAAGAGCCCGACGAGCACGCCGATGATCGCAATCACGACCAACAGCTCGACGAGCGTGAACGCCCTCGGGCGAACCCCTCCAAACGCCTTCCGTCCGTGCACTCGCATGCATAGCCCCATGGAACTCCTCCCCACGGCCGCGCGGAACGCCGCAGCCTGCGAAAAATCCTGGTTCTTTCTTCCCCGCATTCCTGTACAACTATAATCGGATAGAAGGTAGAATTTCAATTGATGGGTCGGCTGGTTTCGGCCCGTCGAGCTAGGGGGGTTTTGGCTGTCAACCGTGAGGTGAGCAATGCATCGGCGCGCGACGTGGAGTGGGTTCACGTTGGTGGAACTGCTCGTGGTGATCGCCATCATCGGCGTCCTGATCGGGCTGCTCTTACCGGCCGTGCAGGCGGCCCGTGAGGCGGCGCGGCGGAGTTCCTGCCAAAACAACCTCAAGCAGATCGGCCTCGCGATCTTGAACCACGAGAATTCGCGGAAAGCTTTTCCCGCAGGCTACGTCTATTCCGGATCGGCCGAGCGGGCGTGGGGATGGGGGACGATCATCCTGCCCTACATGGAGCGGATGGATCTCTATCAAACGCTCCAGCCCGACAAGCGAAAGCTCAGCACGATCGTCACGGCGACGGCGAGCCAAACGGATATCGACGCGCTCCAAACAAAGATCGCGCAGTATCGCTGCCCGTCGGATACGTCGCCGGATCTGCGGGATCGGCAAAAGTTTTCGTCGATTTCGCTCGAAACCGCCCTCTTCGGCTCTTCGCCTCCGTTTCAAGTGGCGACCGCGAACTACGTGGGGTCGTGTGGCGGCCACAGTGTGTCCGGCACGGCGACTGCGGGGTGCGTCTTGGGGAGCGGGACAAGCGTCTGCGTGAGCAACACCACCTACTACTGCGCCCCGCACAGCGACGCCGACACGGGCGGGATCTTTTTCGGCGAGTTGGCGTCGTCGGCGTCCGGCTCGGCCACCCTGCCGCTGGGCGTGAGGATCAGCGATATCTCCGACGGCACGAGCAAGGTGATCATGGTGGGCGAGCGCAGCGCGCACGGCCTCGCGGCCACGTGGGTCGGCGTGGGTAGCACGTGCGACTACGGACCGAAAGGAACCTGCTCCGCCCTGGGAAGGCCCGGCAATCAGAATTGGGACGTCTACGGATTGAACAATAATCAGAACGTCGGGAAAAACATGTGCAGCCCGCATCCCAATGGGGTGCAGTACCTGTTTGCGGATGGGGCGGTCGCGATGGTCTCCGATAACGCCACGTCGGTTCAGTCGCAACTGACGAACCGTGCGGACCGCGCTCCGCGGACGGTGAGTATTTCCAGTTACTGACTCCGTGACTCAAACGGAATTGCGGCTGTCGGCACGAACCGGATAGCTCATGGACAAGCAACGCGGATCCACGTTGGCCGTATCGGCGATTTGCCTCGCCGTGTTTTCCTCCGGGTGCGGCAGGGAGCCTTTCCCGGTAGCCGAGGTCACGGGGCGCGTTACGCTCGAGGGGAAGCCCGTCGAGGGTATCGTGGTGCAGTTCGAGCCGCGCCAGCCCGCCAACGTCAAAAAGATTTTGCCCGCGGCGTTCGGGGTCACCGACGCGGATGGCCGCTACCGCGCGTTCCGGACGGGCAACAAGAAATTCGGGGCGATCGTCGGCGTCCATCAGGTGCGGGTGACCGTGCCGGAAGGCAACAGTGCCAAGATCCATCCACGGTATGGCCAGGATCGGGCGTTTTGGGCGGAAGTTGCACCGGGACCGAACGTCTTCGACCTCGAGCTCGTCGACGATCCGACGGCGAAGAGGAAAGCCGTGTTCAGCGAGCCCCCGCCGGAATGACGAGGGGCGGCCGCGGCGTCTTCGCCGGGGCAACCGAGGCTGGCGTGGCGGTCACACCGCATGAGAGTCGTCGCGAAATGCAAGGGCCGAACCACCGGCCGAACGGATCGCGGAGATTCGGCGGAAGCCCGAAGCGCAAGCGAGGGATTGGTTTTTTCCCTCGCTTGCGCTTCGGGCTTTCGTGGAGTTGAGCGAGGCGGGAGGCTGTGGGCAGCCCCGAGCCGGAGGCAGGTGAGTGGAGACACGACAGGCTGAAGCCTCTCCCACGAGGCGGCGCAGCCCGCGCAGACGCGCCAGCTTCGCGGCGTATTCGCGGCTTCGGGTTCGAGGCCCTGACTGTGGTTGCTTTCCGGATGAAGACCGGTACAGTACCACTCCTGTTCGGGGGGGATCGTCCACACGCCACATGGAGGGAAATGTCATGGCCAGCAACGAAGAACACGGCATCATCGCGCTCAAGACGCTTTCGCCGCTCGAGGCTGTTCGGGCCTGGCTCGGGGACACCGTCGGTCAGTGCGACCGGTCGGCGTTGTCGCTGGCCATCCAACGCGACCGGCGGATCGAACTCGACGACGACGAGATCGCCTACCTGGTCGAGGACGGTATCGAAAGCGGGCTCGATGCCAGGGCGGTCCTCGAGCGGTTGCTGACCGCCAGTGGCGGGGGGCAGGCGCTGGGGCTTGCAGGCCGTCGGGAGGCCTAAAGCCAGGCCGTTTGGCGGCGGTCGAGGTTGGAGCGTGACAGGCTGAAGCCTGTCCTGCGCAAACTCCTTGTCTGGCCCGGGTTCGAACCATGGTGTATCTGTACCCGTAGAGGACTCGGGTCGTCGCGCCGACGGCCATCCCGGCGGGAGCAGCACAGTCATGAGGCGGGCATCATCCCCAGGTCGGTCGCATGGCCGACGCGGAACCTCGAGTCGTCGGGAGGCGGGCCGGATCGAGCCGCTCGAGCCACGGCTGGCCCTCGCCGTCACGGTCAGCAACCCGCTCGCCGACGTTACCGCGCCATATGCCGCGACGGCGCAGACGCTCTCGATCGCCGGCCGGTTCGACGACACGGCCGTCACCGGCACGCTCGTGCAGTTCACCACCAACTCGGCGGCGCCGGACGACCGTGTGTTCGTGGAACTGTTCGACCAGCCCGGGACGGGCCGGGCCCGCACAACGCCCCAGACCGTCGCCAATTTTCTCGGCTACGTCGATCGCGGCGACTATGCCGACACGATCATCCATCGGAGCGTGCCGGGGTTCGTCGTCCAGGGCGGTGGATTCCGCACCCCGACCGCCGCTTCGAACCAGCCTGGCGGCAGCCCGACGTCGATTCCCACGCAGCCCGCCGTCGTGAACGAACCAGGCAACACGAACGTCCGCGGCACGATCGCGATGGCGAAACTGGGTGACGATCCCAACAGCGCCACCAACCAGTGGTTCTTCAACCTCGCCGACAACTCCGCGAATCTCGACAGCCAGAATGGCGGGTTCACGGCGTTCGGTCGCGTGGTCGGCTCGGGCATGACCGCGGTGGATGCTCTGGCGGCCGTGCCGCGATTCAACTTCGGCGGCGTGTTCAGCGACCTGCCGCTCCGGGACGTCCCCACCCCGATCCCCAATCCGTTCGTGATCCAGCCCGGGCAGTATGTGGCGTTTCCCTCGATCCGTCGGATTGGCGAACTGGTCTACTCGGTGACGAGCAGCGACCCTGGTCTCGTGACGGCTGGTTTCGTGCCCGACGCCGCGAGCACGAACCTCCGGCTCGATCATGCCGCCGGGCGAACCGGCACCGCGGTGATCACGGTCCGGGCCACATCGGTGTTCAACCCGGCGGACTTCGCCGAGGATCAGTTCACCGTGGTCCGCCAGCCGCCGTCGGGCCCCGGAGCGCCCGGGATCGTCGTGGCCATGCCGGGCAGCGGATTCGTGAACCTCGCGTGGGCGGCGCCGGGCTCGGCCGGCGACCTGCCGATCACCGACTACGTGGTCGAGCGCAGCAGCGACGGCGGCGCGACGTGGACCACGGTCGCCGACGGCGTTGCGACGACGCCCAAGGCCACGGTCACGGGGCTTACGAATGGCACGAGTTACGTCTTCCGGGTGGCCGCCGTTTCGTCGGCAGGCACGGGCGGCTACTCGCCGGTGTCCGCCGGTGTCACGCCCCGCAGCGTGGTCGCCGTCGGCACGGAAGTCGGCACGCTGGCCGTGCCGGTCGTGCGGTTGGTGAACGCCGCGACCGGTGCGGTCCTTGCCGAGACGACGCCGTTCGAGCGGGCGTTCCGCGGGGGCGTCCGCGTGGCCGTGGCCGATACCGATGGTGATCGGATCCCGGAACTCCTCGTCGGTTCCGGGGCGGGGCGCACGGCGGAGATCCGCCTGTTTCGCCAGCAAGTCGTCGCCGGCGTGACGACGCTCGTCGAGGATGTCGCGGCGCGGACGCAGCCGTTCGGGCCGCGTGTCACCGGTGGGGTCGAGATCGCCGCGGGCGACGTGGATGGCGACGGCCGCGCCGACATCGTCGCGGCGCTCGCCCGCGGCGCGGGCACGGTGCACGTGTTCCGGTCGGTGGCCGGTGCCGATCCGTTCGAGAACTCGCCGTACCGAGCGTTCACTCCGTTCGGCGCCGGATACGGTGGCGGGGCGAGCGTGGCGGTGGCCGACGTCGGGACGTTCGTCGCCGGCCGGCTGACGAGCGCGACGGCCGCCGACGGCCACGTGGAGATCGTCGTGGGCAGCGGTCCCGGGATGCGGTCGATGGTGAAGGTGTACGACATCTCTGCGACCCCCCGCGTCGTGACCACGATCCGGCCGTTCACGGGTCCGTCGCAGGGGGGCGTGTCGGTTGCGTCGGGGCGGGTCGATGCCGACGCCATCGAGGACGTCGTCGTATCGTCGGGCCGGGGCGGCAGGTCGGCCGTGCGGGTCTACAACGGCCGTGTCGATCAGTCCGTGCCGGCGGTGCTCGTGACGTCGGCAGCGTTCGCGGCGCTCGCGCGGCCGAATGCGGCGGTCTTCACCGCCGCCGTCGATCTCGATGCCGACGGCCGGGTGGATCGCTTCCTCGCCACGCAGGGCGACGCGGGCGGCTCGGCGGGCGTGCTCAACGTCTCGCCCGCGGGCGTCCGGGTCGGCCCGCTCGGCAGCCTGCGGGGGCCGCTGCGGATCGCGGCGGCGCGGGCCTGAGCGGCGGTCGGTTCACCACCGGCCTTCGAGGCCGAGCGTGGCGCCCTCGAGCCACACCGTCTTGTCGCCGACGACCTGCGTCCCCGCTCCCGGCGCCGTGCTGAAGTCGAACTGGTCCGGGGCGAGTGCGACGCCCGTGAGCCACAGCATGGTGTAGCCGGCCCGCACCGACCAGTGCTCGCCAAGGTGGCGGACGACGGCGACGTTCCAGTCGAAGATGCCTCCCGCGCCACCGCCTTGCCCGCTGAGGGCTGGTCGATACTGAGCGCCGTTGAAGGCGTCCACGATCGGCGCCTGCCACTGTGAAAGCACCGTGCCGGCGAGGGCCGCCTTGGCCTGCCCCTCGAGCCCCCACCGCTCCCAGTCGATCCGTCCGCGTACGCCCACCTGCCCGCCGAAGAGGTTGGAGTTCGTGCGTACGCCGTAGCGGCTCGAGCCGAGGCCCGGTGTGGTGAGCGTGATCGTCGCGGACTCGTCGAGGCCGGCCCAGCGGAAGCCGGCCAGCCAGTCGATCATGGCGGTGTGCGCGACGCCGTCGGCGGCGTAGGCCGTCTCGCGCGACCGGTGGAAATACTCGCTTGTCGCGAGGAGGTTCGCCTCGCAGCCGTTGATCGCCGACGTATACGAGCACTCCGCCAGCGAAGCCCCCCGGAGGCTCGTCACCTGGTCCGCGAGCTGCGGGGCGATGTCGAGATTGCGACTCCCGGCCGCCGATGCGTCGGCCGTCATGCCGTAGACGCCGAGATAGCCGAGTTCCCACCCTGTGGTGCCGGCCGCGTGGCGGCCCACATACAGCCGCAGGCCGCCCGCCACGGGAAACCGCAGGTCGGACGTGCTCACGGCGTCGAGGGCGGTGTTGGAATCGACCACGAGCGGCCGCTCGTTCGATTGGTTGTCGCGCTGGAGGAAGAGGGCGTCGGCGGTGACGTAGGTCTCGGCCCGGCAGACGGCGTCGATCGCCCCGACGGAGACGACGAGCATGGTCCACGCGACGACACTTCGAGCTGCCGGCCTCACGCTCACTCCCTCCCCGTTCCGTGCCGCTGCCTTGCGGCACGAAGCCTGTGACCCTCACATCCGGTTTTTTCGGCACAACCGTTTCCGCAGGATGAGGTTTCGCATCGGGGCTGCGGGGCCGGCGATGGCCTGGGGGGCTGCGCGACCCTGGGCAAACCGGGGGCCGTCGATTGACCTTCCGCGCAGGGGGGTGGTAGGGTCGGTTCATGGCATCGATCCGGGAGCAGACGCCGGCGGCGGGTGGCGACGCGACGGTGATCTCCGGGCAGCCGCCCGTCGGCCCGCTCTCGATGGCCGAGATCGGCCGCGTCCTCGAGGGGCGGAGGCTCGGGGCCTATCAGCTCGAGCGGTTCATCGGTGGCGGCGGCATGGGGGCGGTGTTTCGGGCCCTCGACACCACGCTCGACCGCATCGTCGCCGTGAAGGTGTTGTCGCGGCAGCAGTCGGCCGACGAGGAGATGCTGAAGCGGTTTCGCAACGAGGCCCAGTCGGCGGCCCGGCTCGACCACGAGAACATCGGCCGTGTCCACGCGGTGGGTTCGGAGGACGGCTGGCACTTCATCGTGTTCGAGTACATCGAGGGCGTGAACCTCCGCGACCTCGTCAGGTCCGAAGGCGCGTTCGACGTCGGCCGGGCGATCAACGTCACGATCCAGATCGCCGACGCGCTGGAGCATGCTTCGGAACGCGAGGTGGTGCATCGCGACATCAAGCCGTCGAACATCATCATCACGCCCGGCGGTCGGGCTCGGCTGGTGGACATGGGGCTCGCCCGGCTTCACGTCGAGGCTCGCGACGACCTGACCTCGAGCGGCATGACGCTCGGCACGTTCGACTACATTTCGCCGGAGCAGGCCCGCGACCCGCGCTTGGCCGACGTGCGCAGCGACCTCTACTCCCTCGGCTGCACGGTCTTCTACATGCTCGTGGGCCGACCCCCGTTCGCCGACGGCACGATGGTGCAAAAGTTGCTGCAGCACCAGCAGGAGCCGGCTCCGCCGATCGAGCCGCTCCGGCCCGACGTGCCGCACCGGTTCGCGGCCGCGATCACGCGGCTGATGGCGAAGGATCCGGCCGACCGCTACCAGCGGCCCGCCGACCTCATCGCCGACCTGCTGGGCATCGCCGCGGAAGAGAACATCGACGTGTCCGCCGCCCAGTCGGCCACCGTAGCCGCCGTCGAGCCGGCCCGACCGAGCCGGCCCGTCGCGGGATCGATGCTGCCGTGGCTGCTGCCGGTGTCGGCCCTCGCGGCGCTCGTCGCCTGGTTGTGGTGGATGTCGCCGGCGGTACGAAGGCCGCCCCCGTCGTTCGTCGAGTCGTCGGCCGCCGTGACCGCCCCGGATCAGACGGCGGAGTCGGTGCCGTGGCGGGTGGTGGATGCTCCGGCGGGCGACCGCGAGACGGCATCCTTGGCCGCGGCGCTCGGGCGGGCCGGCCCGAGGGCCGTCATCGAACTCGCCTACGACGGGATCCGCGACGAGCCGCCGCTGCCGCCGGTCGCTGGCGATGTGACCGTGCGCGGCGCGGCCGGGCGCACGCCCGGCATTCGATTCGCGTCATCGGCCGCCGAGGGCCAGGCCTCCTCGCCGCCCGACGCCGCGTGGCCGGTTGCATCGGGCACGCTCTCGATCGAGCGGGTACGCGTCGTGTTTATGCCCGGCGACATGGCCGCGGGCCTGACGCTGTTTGCACTCGGCGCCGGGGCCACGCTCGAGTGTGAGGACTGCAGGTTCGACGTGCCGGTGGCCGACGACGCATTCGAGCCGCCGGCAGCGGCCAGCGCCGCTCTCGTCCGGGCGGCAGGGGACGGCGTCGAGTCCGCGGCCCGCAGCGAGGTGCGCATGTCGCGGACCGTGGTCCAGGGCGCAGGCGGCTTCCTGCACGTCGTCGGCAGCCGACACGTGGACGTGATCTGGTTTGGCGGCCGCTGCGTGCTCGCCGAGACGTTTCTGGTGGCCGAGGGGGGCGAGCGCGCCGATGGTCCCGGGCCCACCGTCAGCCTCTCGCTGGCGGATGCGCCCTTCGCCTGCCGCGGCGGCTTTGCGCGGCTGCTCGACTCGCCGGCGCGGCCCGGGCTGCCGGTCCTGAGGGCGTTCGCCGATGCGTGCCGGTTCGCGGTCCCTGCCGGGGCGGCCCTCCTCGAGCAGTCGGGCCTCGAGGAGCCGGACCGCTACCGATTTGTCACCGATTGGCTCGACGCTGGAAGCCGCTACACCGGCAGCAGCGTGTTTCGCAGGATCGATAGCGCCGCGGAACGCGTCGAATCCGACTACGCGTCTTCCGGCCAGCCGCTCGCCCATGCGCCGGAGATCGACGCCGACATGGAGGGCTGGTGGTCCGAGGCTCCCGATTCTTGACAGGGGCCCGGGGGCCGATGTCTAGTGAAGGACTGCTCAGCGGTCGCCGTTCGGGACCGCCGCGAATTCCAACCTGGGAGTGCATCGATGTCTGGACGCAACCTTCGTGTCGTGATGCTCGGTACGGCCGTGGCCCTCGTCGTGGGAATGGCGCCGCGGCCCGCCTTCGCGATCAAGCAGTTCTTCGACGAGTTCAAGGCGGTGTATGTGAAGCCGGACAGCGCCGAAGCCAACGACAAGGCCCTCGTCGCCGAGGTGGAGACGGCCAAGTGCAACGTCTGCCATGCGGGAACGAGCAAGAAGGAGCGCAACGACTACGGCAACGCTCTGGCCGACCTGCTCGACAAGAAGGAAGACGCCAAGAACGTGGACAAGATCCGCAAGGCCCTCGAGACCGTGGCGGCGATGCCGAGCGGCACCGACGGCGCCACGTTCGGTGACCTGTTGAAGCAGGGCAAGTTGCCCGGCGCCCCTGCGAAGTAGTTCGGCCGCACCGGGTGCCCCAACGGCACCCCGGCCAGGGACGGTTTGCAAGCCAAGAGAGAGTGAGGGAACACATGAGGCACGTGTGCCGACGGATCGGGTTCTGCACCCTGGCCATGGCCGCATGGGCCAGTCTGGCCATGCTGTCAGTCACCGCGGAAGCGCGGCCCTTGCGTGGACCGCTGCTGCGGGCCGAGCGCCGGCTCGCGCGGGCCGAGGCCGCACTCGAGCGCGAAGCCGCTTCGCTCCCCAGGAATCCGAAGCCGGCTGAGCCGCCGAAGGCGGCCACGCCGAAGCCGCAGGCCGCAGCGCCGAAGCCGCAGGCCGCATCACGGCCCGAGGTGGCGCGGACGGGCTACGAGGCGCCCGTGCGCCCGGTGCCGACGCCGGTGGCGGGCACCTCCTCTGCGGCAGCCGAACCGGCCGCCGACGGTACCGTGAGCGTGCTCGTGCGGCCCGAGGCAACGAAGGCGGATCAGCCCGCCGAACCGCTCCGGTTTCCGGACGCGTCGGCCCCCTGACAGGCGTCGAGCACGAGTCGGTCGAGCCGGGGAATCGCGGCCAGGTTGCCGGCGATGTCGGCGGGCGCGAAGATGCGTACGCGTTTCACGAGGTTGTCGAATTGCTCGTGGGCCAGCGCCCGCACGACGGGCGACAGGTCTTCGAGCGGCCGCATCGTCACGCGTTCACCCTGGGCCCGTGGCCGCTCGCGGATGTCGAGGCGGAATTCGACTTCCCGCTCCGCGGGCGGTGCGTCGATGAGGAGCGACTCGGGCTCGACCCGCATGCCCGCCTCGGCCGAGAGGAGACGAGCGAGCCTGGTGGCGATGCCGACCGTGGCGGCGTAGGAGCGGCCGGCCAGCGCCCGGTGGAGTTGCGGTTGGTGCATCGAGTCGAATGTCGCCACCCGCTTGACCAAGCGGCGCACCGGCCCGAACAGCCCGTCGGCGAGGCCGGCGGCCGGCGTGCCGCGGGCCGCGTCGAGGAGCCAGCCCGAAAAGGCATGGTCGTCGAACTGCCGCAGGCGGTCGGGGTCGATCGCGCCGCGGACGATCCACACGGCCCGCTGCAGCATCGCGGTCGCCGCCCGCACGGCATGGTGCCAGTAGACCTCGCTGAACATCACGTAGCGGGCGAACACCATCAGTTCGGCGGCGGTGCGTCCCTTCTCGGTGATGGCGAGCGCCGTGCCCGGCCCATCGACGCACAGGCTCGACAGCAGCCGCTCCTGATCGAAGTGTCGCCCGTACGGCACCCCCGCGTGGAGGCTGTCGCGGGCGAGGTAGTCCATCTTGTCGACGTCGATCGGCCCCGAGAGCAGCGAATGCAGGAGCCGACCGGCCGGGTCGGCGGCGGTCCCCTCGATGAGGTCCGCGATCCGCCCCGGTTCGAGCCGCCACACTTCGCGCAGCACCCGCGCGGTTTCGCCATCGGACAGAAGCCCGCGCACGCGCGACTCGTGCCGCGGAAGCTCCTCGAGCCCCATGTCCTCGAGCGGGTGGCAGTAGGCCCAGTGGCCGACGTCGTGGACCAGCGCGGCGACGACGAAGGCCGACGCATCGTGTTCCCCGACCACCGCCGCAAATCGCCCGTCGCGGGCGAGCCGTTGGAGAAACTCGAGCGCCAGCCGGTAGACGCCCAGCGAGTGCTCCAGTCGGGAGTGGGTCGCCCCCGGGTAGACGAGCGAGACGAGGCCGAGTTGGCTGATGCGGGCGAGCCGGCGCATCAGCGGCAGGTCGAGCAATACCCGCACACGCGGCGTGAGCGGCACCGTGAGGTCGGGCGGAATCCGCAGGCCTTCGCTGGCCGAGTCGAGGGCGACGAGTTCCGGAAGTTCGCGGCAGGGCATGTCAGATCGGCGGGAAGCCGGCCAGCCAGCGGAGGAAGGCGGTGACGAGCACGTAGAGCGAGAAGTGGGCGACCGCCGAGCCCCACTCCAGGTCGAGCGTGGCGAACGATCCGAGCGCCCCGATGCCGAAGAAGATCGGCGCCACATAGAGCCACTGCCACATCTCCGTCGTCATCTCGGCCGGCACC
The DNA here is from genome assembly GCA_040397685.1 of Pirellulales bacterium. Classification (GTDB taxonomy): domain Bacteria; phylum Planctomycetota; class Planctomycetia; order Pirellulales; family UBA1268; genus RGVT01. The sequence continues at coordinate 5,190 of JBBAVM010000055.1, read as the reverse complement.
ATGGCCCGGATGCCCCACAGCCCGGCGTAGACGACGGCACAGATGGCCGTGCGGAGGAGGAAGGCCCGGCCCCGCCACGGCTCCAGTTCGCGGTCGCGCATGAGGCGATACCCGATCGCGACGCACGGCCATGCCAGCACGGCCGCCGCCGCCGCCAGTGCCCAGGCCGGCGCACCACCCGGCCCCCAGGCGAGGCGGGTCAGGAAGGCGAGCGCGAGGCAGGCGACCGCCCCGACGCCGACAAGCCAGAACTGCAGCTGCGACACCGGCTTCTCGGTGTTCTTCAGCGGCGCGGTCGGAATCCTGCCGGTGCCTCCCGAGGTCGCGACCGGCGCTTCGGGCTCGTGGATCGTGACGGACTGCGCCGCGGGGGTGGGCACCTTGATCGGCTGCTTGCACTTCGGGCACGGCCCCGTGCGCCCCGCAAACTGGTCGCTGACCGCGAACCGGCCCTTGCAGCCCGGACAAACGACCTGGATCGGCATGGCAGAACCCGTACGACCGAGAGAATCGGGGGATCGACCCCCGGCCACCGGCCGTCGATGCCGGGCGAAGGCAGTGTCAGAGGCCGCCGCCGCTCCGTCAAGGTGCGCCATCGCACGGTAGACTTCACTGCCGGTCGCGGGCAGGTGTGCGAATCCACGCGGGAGCGGTCGAATGTCCGAGGAAAAAACGAGGATCGTGCCGCGTCCCACCCCGAAGGCGGGCGGGGCATCGATCACGTTCCACTGCGACAAGGGGCATCGGATCGTCGTCCCGGTGAAACTCGCAGGGAAACGCGGCACCTGCTCGAAGTGCGGGATTCCCGTCGTGATTCCTCTTGCGACGTCGACTGCGGCAGAGCCGAGCATCGCGCCGATCCCGTCGGAGCCGAGCCCTGCTCCCCTGCCGTCGGAGACGGGCGTAGCCCCGCTGCCGGCGGATGCCTCGCCGGCGCCCCCGCGCGACGCGGTCGATTCGTTCGCCAACCTCTTCGAGCAGGGGCCGACGGCACAGCCCACGGTCGCCGACGAGATCGTGGTGGATGTGGGCGGTGCGGGCCCAGAGACCCTGAGCGGCGGCAGCAGCGCCGTAGGCGACGTCGTGGCCGGCTATGCTCCGGAGGACTTCGCGGCGCCAAACGAGTCGGATGGCGAACAGCACCCCACGGCGCAACTCGTCGCCCGGCTGTGGGTGGAGCGGGCCCACGGCGGGATCGTGGAACTGCATCTCGCGGGCGGAAGCATCATCCTGCCGGAGTGGTACGAGGCCCGGTGGTCCCGCGGGACGCACGGATTGTTCGCCAGTCAGGCTGCCGATGGCACGGTCACGCTCACGGCCGTGGCCTGGGATTCGATCCAAAAGATCGTGGTGCGGCAGGTGGAGGGACTTCCCGACGGGATGTTCGAGTAGCAGGGCTACTCGTTCTCGTCGAGATCCCCCTCGGTGATCATCGTAAAGCCCTTGGCACCGAGCGTCTCGAGTCCCATCTCGGTGTTGTCGACCATCAGGGCGACCGCCGGTCGGCCGCGCGGCCGCACGAGGATCGGGTACGCCTGGATGATGTTCACCTCGGCCTGAAGCAGCGCGGTGCAGATCCTGAGGAGCGGTTGGTCGCCGTCAGGCAATTCGACGCCGATCAGGTCGCTCTCGATGAGAGCCAGCCCGGCCCGCTCCAAGATCTCGCGGCCCTGCTCGGGATGGCTGAGGAGAAACCGCACGAAGGCACATTCACCGGAGTCGGTGATCGACAGCGCGACGATCCGCACCCTCGACCCGTCGAACCGGCGCACGACCTCGAGCAACTGGCCGACGCGATTTTCGAGGAACACGGTGAACTGCCGCAGCGTCGGGTAATTGCGGCCGCGGGCGGTCGCGTAGCCGACTGCTCCACCCTCGCCATGGTCGCCGATGCTCACGCCCGCGCCTCCAAACCTTTGCTTCGAAGCCTCGGCAAAGAATAGAGTCTCACCCGGATGCCGGTCAACGAAGGTGCCGGCCCAGACGACGAGGAGCAGAGGAATGGCACTGGCCGCACACGAGACGGAGATCCGCGTCCGTTATCAGGAGACCGACGGCCAGCGGCGTGTGCACCACGCCAATTTCCTCACCTACTTCGAGATCGGCCGGACCGAGATGCTCCGGGCCCGTGGGGCGACCTATCGGCAGTTCGAGGACGCGGGCCTGTTTCTCGTGGTCTCGGAGGCGTCTTGCAGCTACCGTGCGGCCGCCGAGTACGACGACCTGCTCGTCGTGAAGACCTACGTCGAGAAGGTCGGAGGGGCGAGCATCACGCACACCTACGAAGTGGTCCGCGACCGCGTGATCATCGCCTCGGGTCGGACCGTCGTCGTATGCGTCGATCGGGAGGGGCGGGTGCGGCGGCTTCCGGAGTGGCTCCTCGAGTGACTGGGGACGATCCTGGACCGTCACTCGCCCAGCGGCACGAACACGAATCGCTGCTCACCGCACTGGAACTGCGACGGACACGCGAGCCGCACAGGGCCGTCGATTTGCACCCACAGCCCGTTGAGCCCGCGGTTTTCGATCCACCAGCCGTCGGCCGCATGGCGGAGTTCCGCGTGGAGCGGGCTCACGAACCGGTCGCTGATCGCGACGTCGCCGCCGCCGCCGCGGCGGCCGATCGTCGTGACCGGTGACCGGCAGGCATGTCGCAGGCCGTCGCCCTCGGGCACGAGTTCGACGAGGCACGGCTCGAGGCCGGCGCCGATGTCGAAGCGAAATCGCGTCGCACCCAGCCGGAGGCAGGAGCCGGGGTGAAGCCGCGCCGCCAGCACGCGCACGAACGTGCCGCCGGCGCTGCCCAGGTCGGCGAGCCGCCATCCGCCATCCGGCGTCCGCTCGAGGGCCGCATGGGGCGACGACATGGAGATGTCGTGCTCGACCGTGACATCCCCGGCCGTGCGGCCGATGACCAGACGGCCGCCGCGGAGCCGGATCGTCTCCCCGTCGTCGCGGCCGTCATCGACCACATGGAGCAGGGCGAGCGGTGGCCGCAGCGTGGGCCGGTAGGGCTCCGCTTCCGGGAGGACGGGCGCCGGCGGTGGGCCATGGCGCAGGAGTTGGGCCCAACTGTCGAAGGATTCGAGCAGCGTGGTCGCCGAATGGCGTTCGACGGTGAGCGGATGGTCGGGTCGGTGCATGGCGAACTCGGGCGGGCGGCCCCTGTCGTGCCCGCATCGAGGATTATAAGGGGAAACGAAGTGTCCGCGAGGCGTTCCGCCCGTCGGTGCGGCCGCCTTCGCGGCGCTTGATCGCGCTGCCGTCGATGGCCATGGTTGCCGCGTCGCACAGGCATCGGTGCGGCGCACGAGCCCAGGGAAGGGTGATCTTCCCCGTCGCTCCAGGAGCCGCCTCCATGTATCTCGCCGCTGAAAAGGAACTGAGCCATCTCGGTGAAACCGCCGGCTGCGCCGACCACGATCACGATCTCGTCCACGAATTGAGCCGCCGACTCGACTCGCTCTGGCGGTACGACCAGTACATGGCCAACGCCGAGTGGCGCGAGGAACTCAAGCAGTTTTGGCGCGATGCCAAGGCCCAGGAGCAGCAGGCCATCTGCCGGCTCAAGGAACTGATCATCCAGGAGGTGCGGAACGACTGTTTCTAGCTTCACGCCCGCCGGGCCATCCATGGCCCCGGCGGGCTTGGGCATTCGGAGCCGCAGCCGAGGTGCGGCTCGAATGCCGGGGCGGGGCTCGCCTTCCAGGCGAGCCCCGCGGTAAGCCGGAGCAGGCCCGAAGGGCTGCGTCGGCATCCGTGACGATCACGGTTAGCGGTTGTTCGGCGGTGCGGTTTTCAACCCTATAACGCGGGCACGCTTTCGTGGGCCGGCCCCTTCATGAACCCTTCCGGGAGTCTTCTATGAACTCGTCTCGTATCCCCCATGTTTTCGCGATCGCCGTGGCCGGGCTGCCCCTGCTCGCGTCTCCCGCCTCTGCCGCGCCGTGCAAAGGCAATAGCGGACATGTCGTGCAGTCGCATACCGTCGTCCACCCCGCGGTCGTCCGCGAGCATGCGACGGCCCAACCGGTGCAGCAGGTGGCCCTGATGCAGGCCCCCAAGGACATCGTGGACACCGCCGTCGGGGCCGGCACGTTCAAGACCCTCGCCGCCGCCCTCGGGGCTGCGGATCTCGTGGCCACGCTCAAGGGTGCCGGACCGTTCACGGTGTTCGCCCCGACCGACGAGGCCTTCGCGAAACTCCCTGCCGGCACGGTCGAGACGCTCTTGAAGCCGGAAAATAAGGATAAGCTCAAGGAAATCCTGCTGCTGCACGTCGTGCCGGGCAATGTCTACGCGGCCGATGTCGTCAAGCTCACCGAGGCGAAGACCGCCGGCGGTAAAACGTTGGCCATTTCCACCGAGGGTGGTGTGAAGGTCGGCACGGCGACGGGCAAGGCCAATGTCGTCAAGACCGACATCAAGGCCAGCAATGGCGTGATCCACGTGATCGACGCCGTCATCCTGCCCTGACCGGAACGACTGACGGATGGCGAAAAAGCGAACGAAACCGCCCGAGGGGCCGGCTGCCATGCAGGATGGCACGTATATCTGCGACTCCTGCGGGGAGGAAATCGTCGTGCCCATCGATGTAACGGCCGGGTCTCACCAGGACTACGTCGAAGACTGTCCCGTCTGTTGCCACCCGATGACCCTGCGGGTGGACATCGACGACGACGGTGAGGCCCGGGTGGAAGGGGAGCACGAGTAACGCCGGTGCCGGAGTGACGTCCGGCAACCGGGCCATCAAACCTCAGTCGGTGTGTACGGGACGACGATCGGGCGGACGGCACTCCTAGTGGGCGACGAGGGACTCGAACCCCCAACCCCCTCGGTGTAAACGAGGTGCTCTGACCAATTGAGCTAGTCGCCCTATCCTTACCGCAAACGAGCCATCCTTGGCCTCGTTTGCTCGGTCGGCCGCAGGCAACGCCAAGGGTTGCCTGGGCCTCCGGCGTCGCATCATGCGACGCACCGAGTTTACCGCAAACGAGCCATCCTTGGCCTCGTTTGCTCGGTCGGCCGCAGGCAACGCCAAGGGTTGCCTGGGCCTCCGGCGTCGCCTTGTGTGTTACCCCCCTGCTTTTTGGGATTCCGGTTTCGGTGGCACGACGACGCGGACGCCGAGTTCCACCAGTTGTTTGGTATCGACCGGCGACGGGGCGCCCGTCATCAGGTCGCTCGCCT
>JBBAVM010000054.1:18229-22458 GCA_040397685.1 Pirellulales bacterium | reverse complement strand
AGCGGCTTGGGGTCGAACGTCTCCTGCTGGGCCCAGCCGCCCGGCAGCCAGATATGGATCACGCTCTGGGCGGTGCCGGGGAAGTGGCTGAACGATTTCGTGTCGGCCCGGGCCGCCTGGAGCCGGAACAGCGACCCGAGCGAAAGCCCGAGGCCGCCGAGGCAGCCGACTTGGAGAAACCCGCGGCGGTTGCCGGCAAACGGGCCCTGGCAGCGGAGTCGCGAATAGGCCATGGCGGGCACCTCTTCGGGGCGAAATGGCAAGGCCCAGGCGACCTCACCGGTGCTGATATATTACAGATACCATCGGTGTTTCCGCAGGAAAAAAGGGAAAACGGTAAAAAAAGGTGTCAGGACTCTTTTTCCGGTGGCCGGAGGCGACACGACCTGGCGGGCGAAGCCGCCAGGATGCTCCGCAGAAAAAAGAGTCCTGACACCTTTTTTATGCAGTTAGTCGCCGGTGAACTTCCGGCCGCGAAGCAGGTGGTGGTAGTGCTGGGCGAAGCGGTGGGCCTCGTCGCGGACGTATTCCAGCAGCCTTAAGGAAAAAGAGTCGCGGGAGAGCCGCAGCGGCTCGCTCCTGCCCGGCAGAAAGATCTCCTCCTCGCGTTTCGCCAGCGAGATGATGCAGGGTGGCTCGATGCCGAGCGAGTCGAGCGCGTCGAGCGCGGCCGACAGTTGCCCCTTACCGCCATCCACGAGGAAGATGTCCGGAAGGGGCTCCCCTTCCCGGACCAGCCTCGCGAAGCGGCGCGACACCACCTCGTGGATGCTCTTGAAGTCGTCGATGCCGTCCACCGTCTTGATGCGATACCGCTTGTAGCCGGGCTTGAAGGGGAGCCCGTCGATGAACTGCACGAGGCTGGCGACGGTCTCGTCGCCGGCCAGGTGGGCGATATCCACCCCCTCGATGACCCGGGGCGGCCGCTTCAGCCCGAGCACTTTTTCGAGGCCGGCGAGCCCCTTCTTCGGATCGACGAGAAACACCTCCGGCTGCACGTTCTCCTCGAGATCGCCGCGCTGGTCGAGCGTTTCGAGCAGCCGGATCTCGTCCCGGAGCCGGGCCGCCTTCTCGAACTCGAGCGCCGTCGAGGCGGCCAGCATGTCGGCCTGCATCTCCTCGAGAAGCCGCTTCTTGCCCCCTTCGAGGAAGGTTTTCAGGCGGTTGATGTCCTTGCGATAGTCGTCCTTCGAGATCCGCAGGTTGCAGGGGGCGGTGCACTGGCCGATCGAGGCGAGCAGGCATGGGCGGAACCAGCGCCACTGCGGATCGTCGGCGTCGATGTCGAGCGTGCAGGTGCGGAACTTGAAGATCCGCTGGAGCACGACGATCGCGCCCCGCAGCGATCCCGCGCTCGTGAACGGCCCGTAGAGCTTCACCCCCTTCTGCCTGGGCGTGCGCGTGAACTCGACCCGCGGAAAGTCCTCGTGGGTCGTGATCTGCAGGTAGGGAAACGTCTTGTCGTCCTTGAGGTCGGAGTTGAACTTCGGCTGCACGTCCTTGACGAGCCGGCTCTCGAGCAGGAGGGCATCGACCTCGCTCTCCGCCTCGAGGAAGTCGATGTCGCGGATCTCGCGGACGAGGTCGGCCGTACGGCGATCCTGCTCCGCGGCCTTGAGGAAGTAGCTCCCGGCCCGGGCCCGGAGATTCTTCGCCTTGCCGACGTAGATCACCCGGCCAACGCTATCCTTCATGAGGTAGACGCCCGGCGTCTGGGGAAACGACCGCACCTTCTCGGCCGCTGCCGAGCGGTCGCGCGCCGCCGCTGCGGCGTCGGTGTCGGCGGGCGTCGTTTCGGCGGCACGGTCGCTCATGCCTCCGAGTATATTGGTGGGGCACCAGGAAAAGATCGATCCGACTGCATGGAGATTCGATTCATGATTCGGATGGCGGCTCGGTTTCTGCTCGCGTTCGTGGCCGTGTTCGGGACAAAGGCTGCGGTGGCGTTGGGGGCACCGCCCAACGTGCTCGTCGTGTTCACCGACGACCATGCCCAGCACGCGATCTCGGCATATGGCTCACAGGTCAACCACACGCCCCATCTCGACCGGCTGGCGGCCGGCGGGGCCAGGTTTGCCAACTCCTTCGTCACGAACTCGATCTGCAGCCCGAGCCGGGCCACGCTCCTCACCGGGCAGTACTCCCACCGGAACGGCGTGCCCGTCTTCAATGCGTTCGACGGGGCGCGCGACCACCTCGCCAAGCGAATGCGGGCCGGCGGCTATCACACCGGCATCGTGGGGAAGTGGCATCTCGGCACCGACCCCACCGGCTTCGACCGCTGGATCGTGCTTCCCGGCCAGGGCGACTACACGAACCCGACGTTCCTCGTGCCCGGCGGCACGCTCTCGCTCGAGGGGCACTGCACGCAACTCTCGACCGATCTCGGCCTCGAGTTCCTCCGCACCCGTCCCCGCGACAGGCCGTTCTTCCTCATGCTCCACCACAAGGCGCCGCATCGCGGCTGGGAGCCGGACGAGCGCAACCGCGCGAAGTTCGCGACCTACGAGCCTCCGGAACCCGCGACGCTCTTCGACACCTACGCGACGCGGCCGGCCGCCCTGCCGGAGAACGAGCAGACGATCGCCCGCGACCTGACCCGCCGCGATCTCAAGCTCGTCCCGCCGGAGGGGCTCTCGCCCAAGGAGCGGCAGCGGTGGCTCGCCGAGAAGCCGATGGAACTCGAGATCGACGGCAGGACGCTCACCGGCCCCGACCTCGTGCGCTGGAAGTATCGCCGGTTCATGCAGGACTACCTCGCCTGCGTGCAGGGCGTCGATGACGGCATCGGCCAGGTGCTCGACTGGCTCGACCGCGAGGGGCTCGCCGACGACACGATCGTGATCTACACGACCGACAACGGGTGGTATCTCGGCGACCTCGGCCTCTACGACAAGCGGTTCATGTACGAGCCGGGCCTGCGTGTGCCCCTCCTGGCCCGCGGCCCGGGCATCCGTGCCGGGATCACGCCCGCGGAGTTCGTGGCCAACATCGACATCGCACCCACGATCCTCGATCTCGCCAGCCTGCCGGTGCCCGACTCGATGCAGGGCCGGAGCCTGGCCCCGCTCCTGCGCGGAGAGCATCCCGCCGACTGGCGCTCGAGCGTCTATTACCGCTACTACCACGACCCGGGGCACCACAACACGCGGGCGCACTGCGGCGTCCGCACGGCGACGCACAAGCTCATCCAGTATTGGAAGAAGGACGCCTGGGAGATGTACGACCTCGTCGCCGATCCGAACGAGCAGCACAATCTCCTGTTCGACCCCGCCGAGGCGGCCTCGCCCGCGGTCGCCGCCCGGTTCGCCGAACTCAAGGCCGAACTCGAGCGGCTACAGCGCGAGTACGGCGACACAGGCCTGTACGCCGACCCCGCCACCTGGCCGGCGGGGGGCGTGGACGGGATGGCGGAGGGCAGGGCAGCACTCGGCCGCATGGGCGTCGCCGAGGCGATCGCAGCGAGCCGCACGGAGTGAAGTGCCTGCGGAAACTCCGTTCGGGGCGGCCGCGGCCGGGGAAGGTGTGCCATTTCCCCTTGGCCGACCTCCATCGGCTGGTGCTGATCCGGGGCGGGCGAGTTGCAGCATGACAGGCTGAAGCCTGTCCCACGACGCGGCGATCACCTTGTCGAACAGGATTCCCGATGCGGGCTCGGCTCACACGCCGACGAGCGTCCGCAGATCGCGCTCGAGCGCGTCGAGCCGCTCGCCGAGCCGGGCTTTCGTGGCTGCGAGCGCGGCTGCATCGCCGGGCGGCGCCGCCGTGAACAGGTAGAACTTGATCTTCGGCTCCGTTCCGGAGGGGCGCGCGGCGACCGCGTTGGAAACCGCCGGAAACCGGCCGTCGGTCAGGATCGCCCCGGCGCCGTCGAGCCCCGCGAGGTCGAAGATCACGAGGTCGCTCTTCACGCCCTCGTAGGCGGTGGGCGGCGTGCCGGGCGTCCAGGTCGTCAGGCTCGCCTGGTCGCGGGTGCGGACGACGCCGAGTCCGCCGAGCGCCGCCGGCGGCTTCGCCCGCAGTGTGGCCATGATCCCCTTCATCCGGTCCATCCCGCTGGCGCCCGGCAGCATGATCGAGATCTGGCGTTCCTGGTGGCAGCCGTGCTGGAGAAAGAGCTCGTCGAGCTTCTCGTGCGGTGTGCGGCCCGCGGCCTTGAGCGCCGCCGCCTGCTCGGCCATGAGGAGGGCCGCCACGCTCGCATCCTTGTCGCGCACGTGCGTGCCGGC
>JBBAVM010000054.1:0-18129 GCA_040397685.1 Pirellulales bacterium | reverse complement strand
CGGCCATGAGGAGGGCCGCCACGCTCGCATCCTTGTCGCGCACGTGCGTGCCGGCGAGGTAGCCGTGCGACTCCTCGGTGCCGAACACGAAGCCGGCCGGCCCGAGCCGGTCGATCGCCGAGCAGATCCACTTGAAGCCCACGAGTTCGGTGTCGTCCACGGTCACGCCGTGGGCCTCGGCGACGCGACGCACGAGGCCGCTCGTGACGAGCGTCGTCACGATGAAGTCGCCCGGGCGGGACTCGCCGCGCGCCGTCCGCCCGGCGATCGCCTGGTCGCAGAGCAGGGCGCAGAGCTGGTTGCCCGAGAGCGTGGCCCAGGCCGCCCCCGGCGCCCGGGAGAGCGGCGCCGCGGCGCCGAGCCGGTCGCAGTCCGGGTCGCTCGCGAGCACGAGGTCGTCGCCTCGGGTACGCGCCTCGTCGATCGGCCCGGTGAGCACGGCCGGATTCTCGGGGTTCGCCACATGTCCGGGCACGTTGGGAAAGTCGCCGTCGGGCTTCTCGTGGGGGCCATAGACCCGCAGCCGCTCGAAGCCCGCGCCGCGGAGCACGGGCACCACGGCGCTCGTGCCCACGCCGTGCAGGGGCGTGTAAAGAATGGACAGGTCGCGCGGCCCCGGTGCGGACTGCTTCAGGACCGCGGCCACGAACTCGCGGTCCATCGCCGCCTCGACGAACTGCACGCGACCGTCGGCCACGGCGGCGTCGAAACTCTCGCGCCGCACCTCATCCACGTTCATCACGCGGTCGATGATCCCCTTGTCGTGTGGCGGCAGCACCTGCACGCCGCCGGACCAGTAGACCTTTACGGCGTTGTCGCTCGGGGGATTGTGGCTCGCGGTGACCATGATCCCGCAGGTGCTCTTCGTCTCGCGCACAGTGAACGAGAGTTCGGGCGTGCTGCGAAAGCCGCGTAGAAAATAGATGCGGAACCCTGCGGCCAGAAGCACCTCGGCGCAGAGGCGGGCGAAGTGTTCGGAGCGGTGGCGGGTGTCGTAGGCGATCGAGCAGGTGGGCACCGTGCCGGGCGGGATCGCCGAGCGGACGTAGTCGGCGAGGCCCTGGGCGCTCTCGCCGATCGTGCGGTCGTTGATCGCGTTCGAGCCCACCGGATACATCGTGCCGCGGCGGCCGCCCGTGCCGAACGGGATCACGGTCCAGTAGGCGTCGTCGAGTTCCTTCCAGCGGCCGGCGTCGATCCGGGCCGCGAGCTCCGTTGCAAACTCCGCGTAGCGTGGCTCCGTCAGCCAGGCCCGCATCGTGCGGGCGGAGTGGTCGGTGATCGTGCCGGCGGCCCGAGCCGCGTCGATCGCGGCGAGTCGGGCGGCATGGTCGGTCGAGGCGTGCGTCATCGGAGTGGAGTCCCTGGGGGCTGCCGGCGGACGGCGGTGTGGCCGATTCGCGGCGGGCCGTTTTATACTCCGCCACGACATGGCCGACACCTTGATCGTGAGCGTTTCGGGCTTGCGCGGCATCGTGGGCACGACGCTGACGCCCGCCGTCGCCGTGCGCTATGCGGCCGCCTTTGCGGCGACCCTCCCGCCGGGGCCGATCGTGATCGGTCGCGATGGCCGGACGCACGGCCCGCTCTTCGCCGCCGCCCTCCGCGGGTTTTTCACCGCCGCCGGACGCGACGTGATCGACTGTGGTGTGGCGGCCACGCCCACCGTCGGGATCGTCGTCCGCGAGGAGAAGGCCGCCGGCGGCATCCAGATCTCCGCCAGCCACAATCCGCCGCAGTACAACGGGCTGAAGCTCTTTTCATCCGCGGGCCGCGTGCTGCCGGCGGCGGCCGGGGCCGAGGTGCTCGAGCGATTCCGCATCCAGCCCGAACGACCGCCGTCCGCCGTCGCCGCGCGCGGCACCGTGCGGGAGGTCGACGGCGGTCCCGCCCACGTCCGGCTGGTCGCCGCGACGGTGGACGCGGAGGCCATCCGCCGCCGCCGCCCGCGGGTCTGGCTCGACGCCGGCCACGGCGCGGGCAGCCGCGCCGCGCGGCTCCTCTTCGAGCACCTGGGGTGCGAGCATCGCATCGAAGGCGGAGAGCCCGACGGCCTCTTCGAGCATCCTCCGGAGCCGACGGCGGAGAACCTCGCCGCGCTGCTGCCGCGGATCGCGCACGAGCGGGCCGATGTCGGATTTTTTCAGGACCCCGACGCCGATCGGCTCGCGATCGCCACCGCCGAGGGCCGCTATATCGGCGAGGAGGCGACGCTCGCGCTCTGCGCCGAGGCCGTGCTCGCGAAGACGCCGGGGCCGATCGTCGTGAACTGCTCCACGAGCGGCATGGCCGCGGCGATCGCCGCCCGGCGCGGCGTGCCCTGCCACGTCTCCGCCGTCGGCGAGGCGAACGTCGTCGATGCGATGCTGGCGCGGCGGGCAGTGCTGGGCGGGGAGGGGAATGGCGGCGTGATCGATCCGCGGGTCGTGCTCGTGCGCGACAGCCTCGTGGCAATGGCGCTCGTGCTCGAACGGCTCGCCACCGACGGCCCGGGCACGACGATCGACGGGCTCGCGCGGGCGCTGCCGCGCATGGTCATGAAGAAGACGAAGATCGATCTCACGCCCGACGTGCAGGGGCCCGCGCTGGCCGCCGGCCTTGAACGGATCGCGGCCGCGTTTCCCGCCGCACAGCCGAGCCGGCTCGACGGCCTGCGGCTCGACTTCTCCGGCGGGTGGCTGCTCGTACGTGCGAGCAACACCGAGCCGATCGTGCGGCTCGTCGCGGAGGCCGGCACCGAGGCCGCCGTGGACGACGCCCTCGCACGGGCCCGGTCCGCCTTGCTCACGCCGTGACGCGCCGGCTCGTGACTGCCCAGCCCCTCTCTCCGGACGTTCGCCTCGGCCCTCCGCGGCCTCGGCTCTCTGCATGTCCGCTTCGCTTTCGCCATCCATGCAATCCTGTTCGGCACGGCAGTTGCCGTCCCGTGGGGCAAGCGTCCCGCTTGCTGCTGTAGGACAGGCTTCAGCCTGTCATGCCGGAACTCGCCCAATCCGGCTCGGGGTTACCCCGTACCGTCTCGCCGGACGTTCGCTGCGCGCTTGCTGTCGCGCCGTCGCCGCCGTCCCGGCGTCGTCTCCGGCTTACGGTCGCCAGGCATAGCCCGGCTCCCACGCCTGCGGCGTCAGGGCCGGAGGCCCGGGTAAATACCGGCCGACGGCGGTCGGCCAAGGGAAAATGGCACGATGCCATGTTACCCGTGAAGCGGCCCACATACGCCGTCTCAACGGCAGGGGTAACCCCTCGCCTCCCCCTCTCGAATGAGTCTGGCTCGTCGGCCACCGTCTGCGCAGTAGCGAACCCCACGGATCGATAGAACCGTGGCTGCGCCAGCGCGGATTACTTCCGTGATTTGATGAAGGCCTCGAGTTCTTTGAGACTCGCCAGGCCGATCAGGTAGTACCAGACCATCTGATACATCGCCCGGTTCGGCTTCTCCCCCGTGTAGATCAGGATCAGCATGCACACGATCATGGTGCAGTAGGCCTGGATCTCCGCGATCAGTTCAGCCGGTAGGTCGAGCCGATTCGTGATGAGGCGTAACACACCGTCACAGTGCGGTCCCTTCCACCCTCGGCTGTTCTCGTGCGGTGTGACCGTGGCTGCGAGCCGCCCACCTTCCGCAGCCGTGAAAGCAAGGGACGGATCTTCCGCAGGCACTTCAGTCCCTGCACGTCCTGATCGCGGATCTCGCGCTTCGTCGGTCCGGCCATGGAGGGCACGATACCGCCGTGCCGACCAGCGCGCAACTCGACCCGGATTGCTTAGACTGCCGAGCTGCCGTGCGCAAATCTCGTGCCGAACAGGATTGCCATCCATGCCTGCGCTCGCTCCCATAGCCCGGCGAGAGGGCATGGGCAGCCCCGAGCCTCCTCAACTGAAGCAAGTCAGTCCCTCGCTTGCGCTTCGGGCTTCCGTTCAGGGAAGGCGAGGGATTGCCCCTGCCATTGAGCCGGCTTTACCGACCAGCGGAGCCATGGATGGCGCAGCGCCAGTCGGTAGGAGTGAACGAAGCCCGGAGGGCGCAGTGAACGTCCGGCGAGATGGTACGGGGCAACCCCTCGCCGGATTAGGCGAGTGAGCTCATGACAGGCTAAAGCCCGTCCTCCGTCGCAGTTGTCATGCTTCGGGCCGCCTGCGGTACGCTGCACCTCCGAATCATGCCCCCCGACACGTCAGACATCGCCGGTCTCGCCGCGCTCTCCGACGAGGACCTGGCCGGCCAGGCGGCGCGGGAAGGCTCCGACGGCGCCGCGTTCACGGCGCTCATGGAGCGGTATCGGGAGAAGGTCTGGCGGGTCTGCTGGCGGCTCATGGGCAGCGAGCACGACGCCGAGGACGCCGCACAGGAGGTGTTCGTGCGGCTGTTCTTCGAGCGCACCGCCTTCGCGGGACGGTCGAGCTACTCGACCTGGCTCCACGGCGTCGCGATCCGCACCTGCCTCACGCTGCGTCGGTCGCGGTCGCGCCGGCGGCGGCGGGAGGAGCCGGGCGAGCCCGAGCGGATCGAGACCCAGGCGTCGCGCCAGCCGGAGGCGGCGGCCGCAGTCGATGCCAGCCACGATCTCACGAAACTGCTCGCCGGGCTCGACGAGGAGGACCGCGCGCTCGTGCTCATGAAGTTCGCCGAAGCGCACGACTATGACCAGTTGGCGGAGATGTTCGACTCGACCGCGGGCGCGCTGCGGATGCGGGTCAGCCGGATCCGCGAGCGCCTGGCGGCGCGGGCGGGCCAACTGTTCGGCGAGCCCGCCGCGGGGAGGGGACGATGACCGGTCGCGATGCCGATGATGATTACGAGGACGCCGAGGGCCGCCGCAGCATGGATCCGCTCGAGACGTTGGAAAAACTGGCCGAGATCGAAGTGCCGCCCGTGCCGGCTGCGAAGACTTTCACGGCGGGCGTGCGGCGGAAGCTCCATCCGCGGCTGCTCGTGCTGCACATCCTCGAGTTCGCCCTGGGGGCGACGACGTGGGCCCTGGTGCACATGGCGGCGGCGCTGTCGGCGGCGGTGCAATTCACGCTCACCGGCCGGTGGCCCGACCGCGACCGGCGCCCGCGGCGGTGACGCCGTCCCCCGCGGAAATCCGGCCCCGAAAAAAAATTTGTTGCGCGGCGGCGGCGGGCGGCAACTCACTCTCTGGCGGCCGAGATGGCCGCCGCCGAAAAACACCCGCCGGTGTGGCGCCGGCGGGGAGGACGTGGTTCGGACGACCAGGGACGGGTTTCAGGGGGAGAATCGATGAACGATTTCACGAAGGTGGGACAGACGGCCGCGGAGACCGTCAACGTGTCGCGGCAGGCGCTCGTGGACAGCTTCACCCAGGCATGGAGCCAGGTGATCCTGCTCGCGCCGAAGGTGGTGGCGATGGCGGTGGTGCTCGTGGTGGGCTACGTCGTGGCCCGTTGGGTGGGCAGCGTGATCGCCGTGGTGAGTGAGAAGATCGGCCTGCAGACGGCCGCGGAGAAGAGCGGCCTCGCGCAGAGCATGAACGACGTCGGCATCCGCCGGCCGCTCCCGACGATCGTCGGCGGTATCGTGTTCTGGCTGTTGATGTGCGTGTTCACGATGGCGGCGTTCAACATCCTCGGCCTCGACAGCATCTCGAATGCGATGGGCGAGGTGGTGAACTACATCCCGCGGCTGCTCGTGGCGACCGTGGTGGTGGTGATCGGCCTCCTGGCGGCGACGTTCCTCCGCGGCGTGGTGGCGACGAGCGCCGACCGCGTGGGCCTCTCATACGCCGAGTATCTGGCCGGCGGCTGCTACTGGGTGCTCTCGATCCTCACCTTCATCGCGGCCTTCAACCAGCTCGGCATCCAGTTCGCGCTGCTCGAGAAGCTGATCCTGATCGCGTCGGCGGGACTGTCTGCCGGCTTCGCGCTCGCCTTCGGCCTCGGCGGCCGCGACGTGATGAGCGGGATTCTCTCGGGTTACTACGTGCGGCAGCGGCTCCAGGCGGGCGACACGGTGACCGTCGGTACCCTCGAGGGCACCGTCCGCGAGGTGGGCCCGGTGGCCACGGTGATCGAGACCCGCGAGGGCGGCCTCGTGTCGCGGCACTCGGTGCCGAACGCGAAGATGCTGCAGGATGCCGTGCGGTAGATCGCAGGACAAGTCGTAGGACCAAGCGGCGGGCCGTGCACGAAGTCTGCCGGCCCATGTGACGGATGAATGCGACGCGGCCGAGGCGGGCCGGGTCGAGTGAAGCAAGCGGGCCCGCGGTGAGAACCACCGCGGGCCCGCGACGCTTTTCAGCCGCCGTGGTCGCCGTCGCTCAGCGCCGGGCCGACGTCAGCTTGACGGCCGGCGCGGCTGTCTTCGTGGCGACGACGGTCTCCTTCGTCGTGGTCGTCGCGGCGCAGCACGCCGACGGCAGGATCACCGTCTCCTGCACGACCGCGTAGCTCACCGGCGCGCAGCAGGTCGCCACGGTCGCGCAGCAGGCTGGCGCACAGGTCGTCTCGCACACGGGACGATAGCACGGGTCGGAGCAGCAGGACGTGTAGCAGGGGCTCGAGCAGCAGCGACGATGCCGGCAGTGAGCCGCCTCGGCATCCCAGCCGGCCGCCACCACCGTCAGACAGACGAACGCACCGAACAGACGGACCATGGTCTTGCGAATCATGGGATCAAAACCTCACGTAAGTCCCCCGGGGATGCATACGGTCCGATCCTGACGCAGGCCGGACCGCCGGGGGTCGGCAACGGTAGGTGGCCCGGACCGCGGCGGGCAAGGAATCGGGAGGGCGGGCGTTGCGGCCGCGAACAGCCGATTTCCCACGCCGGACACTTCGTGCGGGTGATCGCGGAAGAGGCATGACAGGCTGAAGCCCGTCCTACTTGCGCACGAGGACGTGCGACCCGGGGCCGAGGATATCGACGATCTCGTCGAGGTCGCCGGCGGCGACGACCAGGCTCGTGCTCGGCGCCCGGTCGGCGATCAGGCTCGGATCCTCGACCGCTTCGATCGAGAGCCCATCGCCCAGAACGATCGACGAGCCACCCGCCGCGAGGTAGGCGACCTGGGCGGCAGGGCTGCCGGGCCCGGACGAAGCGGGCTGTCTATTGCGCCGGATGTCCACGACCGCAAGCGAGGCGCCCACGCGTTCCTGGACCTGACGTCCGATCACGACGGGGAAACTGCCGGCGTAGTTGCCGCCCACCTGCAGGCTGAGCCGGCCGCGGGACACGCTGACGACGGCATCGAACGGGCCGCGCAGCACCTTGAGCTGCTCGCCGGGGACGAGTCTGCCGGGATCATCGATGCCGTTGATCTTGGCGAGGAGTTGCCAGGGCACCCCGAGCGGTGCGGCGATCGATTGGAGAGTCTCGCCCGCCGCCACGACGTGCGGCGGCAGGAGCAGATCCTGCTGCGAATAGATCACCGTGCCGGCGAGTTGGCTCAGCAGGTCTTCGAGCCGTTGGCTCTCCTCGAGCCCGAGCGAGGTGTCGTCGTACCACACCGAGAGCAGCGCGAGGGCCTCGGCATACCGGCCCGAAGCGAGTTTGTCGTGGGCTTCGGTCCAGTCCGATGCGAAGGCGGCGGCGCTGGGGCCGCTTACGGACGGGGCGGGCGACAGGTGCGCGGGCGGCTCGACCGGCAGCGGGCTGGGCTGGGGCGGCGCGGCGGCGACGGGGGGAGGAGCCGCTTGGGCCGTGAGATAGGTCGGGGGCTGATCGGGGGCGGTCTCGGCCAAGGGGGGCGGCGCGAAGCCAGCGTTGGCCGGCGGCGCCGCAGCGACTCCGCTCACTGCTGGCGGAGCGGCGACGGCCGGCGGCAGGCCTGCAGCGCCCGCGATCGAGGTCGGTGGTCCGCCCGGGGTCGGCAATTCGACCGCCGGGGCCTGGAACGGGGGCGCCTCGGTGGCCGTCGCGGTCATGGTCGAGGTGGGCGGCTGCCACGACGGGCCGCCGGCCGAGGGCCCGCGCTGCACGATCGAATAGGCGCCATACAGGATCGTCCCCAGGAGTCCGAGAACGAGCAGGGGTTTGAGCGCCTCCATCGGATCGGAGTCGCGTTCGCGACGGTGGGAAGCCTTGGAGCGATGTGCCATGGCGGGCCTGCTGGGCGGCGTGAGGGGGGGATCGTAGAAAACCCGGCCCCTCCCTGCCAGACCGCTTGGCGGCGGGAAATCGGGCTTTTTCGCCAGGGTGGGGGGCGGCGTATATTGCCGGGGTCAGCCCGGTGACGGACGACATGACCCATCCCGAAGGAGCGCGGAATTCGGGAGGAAAGGCTTCGCGATGCGTTCATTCGACGTTGACCCGACGCGCATGCGGGACGTCGTGGCCGTGGTGCTCGCCGGCGGCCGCGGCGCCCGGCTCGATCCGCTGACCCGCGATCGTGCCAAGCCGGCGGTGCCCTTCGGCGGTCTCTACCGGATCGTCGATTTCGCGCTCTCCAACTGCCTCAACAGCGGCCTGCGGCGGATCCTGCTGCTCACGCAATACAAGGCCAGCAGCCTCGACAGGCATCTCAACCTCGGCTGGCATCGGTTTTTTTGTCGCGACCTCGGCGAGTGCCTCGACGTGCTTCCCCCGCAGCAGCGGGTGGACGAGAACTGGTACCTCGGCACCGCCGATGCGGTCTATCAAAACATCTATTCGCTGGAGATGGCCGCGCCGCGGCTGGTCGTGGTGCTCGCCGGCGACCACATCTACAAGATGAACTACCAGGCTCTGATCGCGGCGCACGAGGAACGACGCGCCGACGTGACGATCGGGGCGTTGCCGGTGCCGCGAACGGCCGCGCGGGAATTCGGCACGATGGAGGTGGATGCGGCCGGGCGCGTGCGGGCCTTCCGGGAGAAGGTCGCCGACCCGCCATCGCTCCCGGGCCAGCCGGACATGTGCCTGGCGTCCATGGGCATCTACTGCTTCTCGTGGCCCTTCCTGCTCGACCGGCTGCGGCACGACGCCCACGCGCCGACGAGCAACCACGACTTCGGCCATGACCTCCTGCCGGCCGTGATCGACACGCACGCCGTGCACGCGTTTCCCTTTCACGACGAGAATCGCAAGCAGGATGCCTATTGGCGCGACGTGGGCACGGTCGACGCCTACTTCGAGGCCAACATGGATCTGATCGACGTCGATCCCCAGCTCAATCTCTACGACGAGGAGTGGCCGATCCGGACGCATCATCCGGCCTACCCGCCCCCGAAGTTCGTGTTCGCCGGCGAGGGGCCCGACGCCCGCCGCGGCGAGGCCACCGACAGCCTCGTCTGCCCGGGGGCGATCATCTCGGGAGGCCGCGTGACGCGGTCGATCATCGGCCCCGGCGTGCGCGTCAACAGCTTCGCCAGGATCGAGGAGAGCATCCTGTTCGAGGGCGTGGACATCGGCCGGCACGCCCGGGTGCGACGGGCGATCATCGACAAGGGCGTGCGTGTCCCCCCGGGGATGGAGATCGGATTCGATCCCGAGGAGGATCTGGCCCGGGGCTTGACGGTATCGCCGCTGGGGGTGACCGTGGTGCCCAAGGGCCACCAGTTCGCCGCCCACGACGTGGCCGCCGCCGTTCCCTGACCAACCTGGCTGCCTGCAATGCCCAATCGCAACCTGTTGCTCCTGACGCTGATCACGGCGATCTCGCTCGTCGCGTGGCTGGCGCGCGATCACGGCCAGCGGGGCCGCCGGATCGGTGAAGTGCTGACGGTCATCGAGCGGGCGTCCCTCGCGCCCGTCGAGTCCGACGAACTCGAGACCGCCGCCGTGGAGGCGATCGTCGCCCGGATCGACGAGCACTCGGCGATCATCGCCGGATCGGCGCGGCGCGAACTCGAGGCGACGCTCGACCAGCAATTTGGTGGCGTCGGTCTGGAACTGGCGGCGGCGAAAGACGGCGTGGTAGTGCACGCGCCGATCGTGGGCGGGCCGGCCTGGCGGGCCGGTATCGCGCCGGGGGAGCGGATCGTGGCGATCGATGGGACGAGCGCGGACGGCCTCTCGGTGCGCGACGCCGTGGCGCGGCTGCGGGGCGACGTGGGCTCGCCGGTGGCCGTCACCGTGCTGTCACCTGCAGGGGAAGTCGGCGTCGATGGCGCGGACCTCGTCGATGTACGGCGCACCCTGACCCTTCTCCGCGAGGTCGTGCGCACGGAGAGCGTGCTCGGTGACCGGCGCCGGGCCGATGGGACGTGGGACTGGTGCCTCGAGGGAGAGCCAGGGGTCGGCTTCGTGAGGATCACGAGTTTCGGAGAGCGTACGGCGGCGGAACTCGACGCGGCCCTCGCTGCGATCGCGGCGCTGCCCGGCCTGCGCGGCCTCGTGATCGACCTGCGCGGCAACCCGGGCGGCCTGCTGAACGCGGCCGTGGAGGTGTGCGACCGATTCCTCGACGACGGGCTGATCGTGGCGACCCGCCGCCGGGGTGGCGGCGCCGTGGCGGTGGTCGAGCCCCGCAGCGCGACCGCGGGCCAGGTTCTCGCGGGCGTGCCGGTCGTGGTCTTGATCGACGGCCTGACGGCGAGCGCGGCCGAGATCGTCGCGGCGTGCCTGCAGGATCATGCTCGGGCGGTGGTCGTGGGCAGTCGTTCGTTCGGTAAGGGCACCGTGCAGTCGATCATCCCGCTCAGCGACGGTCGGCGACTCCTGAAGCTCACGACGGCCGAGTATCGGCGGCCTGGGGACGAGGTCCGCGGGGCGGTAGGCGGCGCGTTGTGCGTCGTCCCGGACGCGGGGCGCGAGATCGACGTGCCGGCCCAGGCGCGGGAGACGCTCACCGGCTGGCGGCGGCAACGCGACCAGCCACCGCTCGCGGCCGCCCTGCCGGGCGGTTCATCCGCCGGTGAATGGCCTCGGCACATGGACCCGGTTCTGGCCCTGGCGTTGACCGAGTTCTCCGCTTCACCGTCCGATCTCGGCGGCGAGAAAGAAACTCCCGGCGACGCAGACCATTCCGCCGATGCCGGCGATGCTTCGTCCGCGGGCGACGGCCGCGGCGGGTGAGGCCGCCGCCTCCACCGATCCGATCCCGGCCTTGCGGCATGCCGAAAGGAGCCGCTCGACCGTGGCGGCGCGGGGATTCGTCGCGTAGCGGGTCACGATCACGTGGTCGAACCGGTCGGCCGCCAACGCCAGCATCCGCTCAACCTGTTTGTCGCCGCTCGCCGCGAACACCAGCACCCGGGGGCGGTGCGCGTCGAGCACCGGGGCGAGCGTTTCCACGAGCGCCCGCATCGACGCGGCGTTGTGGGCCGCATCCACGATGACGAGCGGCCGCCGGGAGACCACTTCGATGCGGGCCGGAAGAAACGTGCGCCGCAGGCCCGCCGCGATCGCCCGGTCGGGAATAACGTATCCCGCCGCCACGAGCCGCCGGGCGGCGACCACCGCCAGGGAGGCGTTCTCCGCCTGGTGGCGGCCGGGCATGCCGACCCGGTACGGCGCTTCGTGATCCTCGCCGCCGGCGAGTTCGTCGGGCAGCTTGACGCCGATGGTCTGCCTGCCGAACGTGCCTCGATCGCCGGCCTCGATCGACGAGGTGACCGTGAAATCGCGGCCGAGTTCCCAAAGCGGCGCCCGGCGGCGCGCGGCCACCGAGCGGATCACGCGGCGGGCCGCCGGGTGGGTGGCGCCGCTCACGATCGGCACCCCGCGCTTGATGATGCCCGCCTTCTCGGCGGCGATCTTCCCGACCGTGTTGCCGAGCAGGGCCATGTGGTCGAGGCTGATGCTCGTGATCACCGAGAGAATCGGGTGCGTCACGTTCGTGGCGTCGAGCCGGCCGCCGAGGCCGGTTTCGAGCACCGCAACATCGACGCGGGAGCTGGAGAAGTGCAGGAGCGCGACGGCCGTGAGGACCTCGAACCACGTGGGGCCGCGAACGCCGCGGCGGCCGGCCGCCCGGTCGAGCGCCTCGACGGCCGGGATCACGGTCGCGAAGGCGGCCGTCAGCGCCGCCGGGCCGATCGGCTTGCCGCCGATGCCGATCCGTTCCTCGATCCGATGGACGTGCGGCGACAGGTAGCAGCCCACCCGGTAGCCTGCCGCGTCGAGCATCGTGGCGATCATCGCGACCGTCGATCCCTTGCCCTTGGTGCCGGCGACGTGCACGACGGGCACCGCCTCGTGCGGCGCCCCGACCGCCTCGAGCAGGCGGCGCATGCGGCCGAGCGCGAACGTGCCCGCCGCCGGGCTGACCCGCTCGTAGTTGAGCCGCCGGTCGAGCCAGGCGAGCGCCTCGGCCCGCGACGGCCGGTCTGGGGGTCGCCGCTGCTCCGTCATCCTGCGCAGATTCCCGGGGTCGCGGACATGGCCCCCGAGTGTAGCCAGCCGGGAATACCCCGTGGTCGAAAGCGGACTTGACCCCCTCCGCCGGATTCCAGACCCTCCCGCCCCCGTGGTTCAGCCGCGGTTCAGCCATGCCATCCACCATCAAGAGCCTCCGGCCGTCGTGGCCGACGTGGTTTCTCCGAGTGGCGATGTCTTTCGTTGCCGCTGCGGGGCTGTTTGCGCGCCCGTCGCGGGCGGAGCCGCTCCCCGCGCCGCCGGCGTCGCTGCCGCCGGTCGAGGAACCTCCGCCGATGTACATCCCGGACCCCGCGGCCCCGGACGGCTTCCCGGGGTTCACACCGTTCGATGCGGCCGACCGGCTGCCCGACTGGCCGCGCTGGTTCGCGGGCGCGAGCGGACTCGTCATGACCCGCACGCTTCCGGGTGGCGTGGCAACGATGCAGCCGGCGGGCGGCACCCAACTCACGACGACGAGTGGCGGCGTCTCCTGGCCGGGGGGCGTCGATCTGCACCTCGGCCGCTGGTTCGGTGCCCGCCAGCACCACGGCCTCGAGTTCGTGTACTGGGGCGTGTTCGGGCTCAACGGCAGCGGCACCGCGACGGCGTCGGGCATCGACGCGATCCCGCAGGCCGGCGGGGCGACCGTGGGCGGCCTGCCGGCCAGCGACTTCCTCCAGGGGGCCTCGAGCCAGCAGGTGGCCCGGGCCGACCTCGTGAACGACGTCGAGATCAACTATCTCTACTCGCTCGGGGAGCGGCCGGAGTTTCTCTCGCCCGATCCGGCGAGGCCCACGCGGCCTGTCAGTCTCATGTGGCTGGCGGGGTTCCGCTTCTTCCAGCTGGAGGACGTGCTGACCGCGAGCACGTTCTCATCGGCCGCCGGCAGCCCGCTCGACCTGTCGGTCGCCACGAACAACAACCTCTACGGCGGGCAGATGGGGGCGAAGTTCGACTGGCGATTCGGGCCGCGGCTGCGGTTCAACGCGGTGCCGAAGTTTCTGCTCGCCGGCAACGCGATCACGAACACGACGACCCTCGCCACCGCCTCCGGCACACCGGCGACCTTCACGGCGACCGGGGCGCCCGTCAACGCCCACTCGACGCTCGGCGTCTTCTCGTGGCTCGGGTCGGTGGACACCGGCGTGGCCTGGGACGTGACCGACCACTGGAGCCTGTGGATCGGCTACCGCGTCGTGGGCGTGGGCAACGTGGCCCAGGCCGACTTCCAATGGCCGACGACCATCACCACCGCCGGCGACATCTCCGGGGTCACTGCCGGCTCGAGCACGATCGTGCACGGCGGCTTCGCGGGGTTTCAGGGACGTTATTGAGCCCGCTGCCAGCGGATCGCGTTTTCGAGGATTCGCAGTGACCCCTTCCAATTTTCCGTGCCAGCGCTCATGAAAAAGTTGGGGGGGCAAATCTGGCCGGACGCGTCGCGGGATACGAGCCGTCCCGTCGGGCGAAAGGCATTTTTCACGCTGAGAACACCTGCTCAGCGGAACAGCCAGGCCGGATCGAAAGTAATCCTGCAGTCGGGGCACAATTTGAGCGTCACGGGTTCCGTAGCAGCATTGCAAAGATTGCTGACATAACGCCCGTCAGGCCCGAGCAAAAGCACCTGAACGGTGCGCTGCTCGGGATCGGCAATCAGGTATGCCGGCACGCCCTGCTCCTCGTAGAGCGACCGCTTGAACACGACATCACGGTCGCGGGTCGCCTCTGACAGGACCTCGACCACCAGAGCGGGCGCGGTCATCACATGCCCCTCGGGCTCTGGGCCGCAGACCACCGTCACGTCAGGTCGCACGACGGTGTCACGGGAAACAATCCAATCGATTTCGACCAGCACGGTCGCCGCACACTCAGCGGCGTCGATGCCGTTGCCCAGCGCCGCCACGATTCGCCCAAGTGCCTTGGCATGCCGTCCCAAGGGACTCGGTGACATCGCCACGGCCACGCCTGCCCACAACTCCCAGCGGCCCTCCCACTGCCGATAGTCGTCGACCGTGTAGTGCGGTTGATAGCGATTGGCCGTGCTCATGGCGTCCCATCATACGGAGAGCCTGTGCCAGATCCAACAATGAAGGCTGAAAACCACCTTTTCCGCGCGTGCCGAAAACCACGTTGCAGTGGCGTGAGGCCGAACGAGCGATCGCGTGGCCTATTCCCTCTCTACCGTGCCCGCTGCCAGCGGATCGCGTTTTCGAGGAGCCGCAGCATGTGGTCGTTTTTCCACACTGGAAACGTCTCGTGGCCCGGGCGGATGTAGACGACCTTCCCCGCGCCCACCCGCCACGCCATCACGCTCCGAAACCGCTCGCCCGCCTCCCACGTCTCCTCGGCCACGAGTGCATCGGGCTCCGGCACGTGATACGGCTCGTCATACATTTCGGTCTCGCGAAGCGTGAACGCCTCCGGCAGGCCGGCGGTGAGCGGATGCTTCGGGTCGAGCACCTTCACCATGCTCGGCTTCCCGTCGTTGCGAAATGCGGGAAAGATGCAGCCCGGCAGGTGGAGCGTGACGGCGACCGTGCCATCGGGCTGCTTATCCACGTCGGTGGCAGGCGTGAGGCGGGCATCGCGGGCGGGCACCTTCCGCAGCCCCGGCACCTCCGTGATCACGAGTTTGTCAGCCGGCACGTCGGCAAACTGCCGGCGCACGTCCGCGCGGGCCCGCTCGTCCATGAGTTCCGTGAAGGGCCGCGCCCAGTGGGCCGAATGGAGGCCGACATACATCATCCGGCCGGCCCGTACGCGTTCCACGATCTGCCGTGCCTTGTCGAGCGGCACGTCCTGGTTGCGTTTGTGGCTCCACCACACGATCACCTCGGCCCAGTCGAGGATCTCGGGCGAAAGCCCCTGCTCGGCGTCGTCGAGCGCCACCGACCGCACCTCGATCCCTGGCCGGCCGGAGAGCCGCGTGGCGATTTCGTTGCCGAGAAAGGTGTCGTAGGCCTGCTTCTGCTCCGGCTGCCGCTCGTCCCAGACGACCACGCGGATTGGCCCGGGCTCGGTGGCGCGAGCGATCAGTCCCGATGCAGCGAGCAGCAGCGCCATCACGAGCGGTTTCATTTCTTTTTGTCTCTCGGCACGTCGAAGTCGAACGTGGTCATGCGGCCATGCGGCTCGAGCATGATCTTCGCCGTGTAATCGGTGAACCACATCTCGGGAAACTCCACCTGCGGATTGGAGGCCGGGCCGCCGGTCATGATGGCGACGAGCGGGCCTTTGAGCGCACCCTTGCTCCCTTGTTCGGCCGTCGTGTAGCGGCCATCCTTGATCGTCGCGTAGCCCACCGGCCCGCTGTTGCCCTGCGTGGCGTCGGCCTCGAACCGGATCAGGCCGCTCGGCACTGGCCGGCCGTCGAACGTCACCTTTCCGGTGAGCTGAAATCGCTCGGGCCCGCGTGTACCGCAGCCGGCGAGGGTCATGACGAGGGCAAACATGAGGAACGCGTCGCGGCTCGGCACGGCTACTCGTCCCCGCCGATTGCCAGGCCATCCGCCCGGTGGGACAGCCGCTGGTACGTGCCCAGGGGGCTGGTCGCCGACTGGATGTTTTCGCCGATGAATCGAGTCGCCCCGTCGCACATCACGAAGTTGGCCCCGCCGGGGTGGCGGCTGCCGAAGCCGTCGCATTCATCGATGCCGCCGCTGGCGTTCAAGATGACGTCGTCAGGAAACTGGCTGTTGAGCGGATGGGCGGCATCGCACTGCCGGAGCACGTAGTCATCGCACTTGATCTGCACCGGAACGGCCGGCCAGACACCTGCTCCCTGCAGCTTCATGAATTCACCGTCGCCGTTAAAACCGCGCTGCTGCGTGCTGATCTCACCGACGAGGAACGTCTTGCTCGTGCCATCGGTGATGTCCTTGGTGCTGATCGACGAGCCGTGGTAGAGCACGCCATGGGTGTTGGGGAGTGGCGGCCCCGTTCGTTGGCCGGCCACGCCGTACCACAGACCTCCAGACCAAGAACCCGCCAGCGTCGGAACGCCGAAGTTGCCGACGTAGTTCGATGGCCCCATGTTGTCGGCGAGTTCTGTCTGCTTGAGCGTGTCGGACGGGCACGAGTAGACCGGCAAGGGACGTGCGCTGACCGCCGTTGCGGAGGAGGAGATCACCGTGACCCTCGCGCTCTGAAGGCTGGCAGATGGCTCACCGGAGCGGGTCCAGGTCGCCTGGCTGAATGGGAGCCGGTCGTAGACCTCGCTCTGCTCCATGAAGGGTAGGATCGCCGCCCCCCAGGCCGGGCAACGGCCGTTGAATCGCCACCCCGTCAAGCCGCCGGAGGCGTTTCCATCGGCTATGAGTTCCTTGCTCAACACGATGCCCGCCGGAAACGCCTTGCGGGCATCGTGATGATTCTGCATCGCGAGGCCGATCTGCTTGAGCTTGTTGCTGCAGGCGCTGCGCCGGCCCGATTCGCGCGTCGCCTGCACGGCCGGCAGGAGCAGGCCCACCAGCACGCCGATGATCGCGATGACCACGAGCAGCTCGATCAGCGTAAAGCCGCGGTGGCGCATGGCGTCAAGATCTTCCCGACAGGCTGAAGCTTGTCCTACGTGCGGCGGCGGAGGAGCCAGCCGGCGGCCACGACGCCGATGCCAGCGAGGGCGAGGGCGCCCGGCTCGGGCACGACGATCACCTGCGCTGTCACGGAGAGCGTGTTGCTCGCCGCCGCGCCCGAGAGATTGGTCGGGTCGCCGAGCGAGATCGTAAACGTGCGGGATTGCGTGCCGCTCGAGAGGAACGACGTCGGATCGACGGAGATCGAATACTGCCCGGACTGGCCGCCGGCGATGGTCGCGTAGGTGGCGAGATTCGTCGTGAACCCGCCCCCGGAGCCCGAAACGGAGAGCAGGGTGAGATCGGCCGTCAGGGCGGCCCCGCCGGCCCCGGCCAGATTGAAGATTTCGAAGAGACCCGTGCCGGAGCCGCTGTCCCATGAATTCGTGGCGTAGTTCCACGAGCCGATGCTGATCGTCGTGCCGGTGAGGAGCGTGCCGGCCAGGCTCGACGTCGCATGGTCGAGCACGGTCACCGTCGCGGCGGACGTGCCTCCAGCAAGGGCTGCGGTGCCGAGCGTGGCGTTCGTCACGCCGCCGATGCCGGGCGTAAACGTGAAGCTGCCGCTGGTCACGCCGGTGAACACGGCCGACCCGCTGCCAGAGTTGCCGGCCGTGATCCCGCTGCCGGAGGCCGGCGCAGGCGACAGGCCGCCCGAGACCGCGAGGCCGGTGAAGTTGATGGCATCGGGGTTCGTGCGGCCCGCGGTGTTGTTCGTGACCGCGGCGGTGATCGTCGAGGAGCCGCCGACCAGGATCACGGCGTTGTTTGGCGTGGCCGCAAGGTCGTAGACCGCGGAGGGGATGAACGTGAGCGTCACGTTGTTGCCCGCGGCGCCGGCGACGAATCCGCCGTTCCCCAGCGAGTTGGATCCTGAGAAACTCGTCGCGTCGATCTGGAGCTTGTCGGTGGCGAAGCCTGTGAGGCTGCCGGAGGTGGCGATCGCGAACTGCTTGCGGGCAGTGTTCGAGAAGTTCGGCACCGCGCCCACGGCGTTGCCCGCGGTGAGGCCGGTGATCGCGATTTTGAAGGTCGAACCGCTCGTTGCCGTGACGTCGAGCGTGTTGGTGACGTTGATCTGGTCGAATCCGGTGCCGGCCACGCCGTTCCAGTCGTTGACTTCCCAGAGATACGTGCCGCCCGAGGCCCAGGTCTCGCTCTGCACAGTCTGGCTGCCGGGCGAGTTGCCGGGCGAGTGGATCACGTTCGTGCCGATCGTCACGGCGGTGTTCACCGTGCCGGTGCCGGAGAGCGTACCCTGGGTGAGCGTGAGCGGCTTCGTGAGGGCGGAGCCGGCGTTGTAGCGCAGTTCGGCCC
>JBBAVM010000053.1:0-22718 GCA_040397685.1 Pirellulales bacterium | reverse complement strand
GCCCGGGCCTTACGGCGTGGGCGAGCGGGTGAGGTCGAACGTGAACCGGTTCGGACCGGCTTCCGTGACCTCGACCGCCAGCGTTGATTTCGTGTTGTAGCGGGCTGGAATCAGCTCGACGAACTGGACGGGCCCTGTCGGCGGATCGGGCGTGCCCGGAGGCGGGCCCGATGCTGAAATCTCCACGCGCCGCTTCCCCGCCTTCCCGACCACGCGGAATGCACCGCCCTCGATCATCGCGCCCTCGGGCGCCACGCCCGGCTCGACCGGCTGAAACACGATCGAACCGGTGGCGACGGGCTTGCCGTCGAGCGTGACGGTGCCGGTGCTCACCACGCCGGCAGGTCTGCCGCAGCCGACGGCCGTCACGCCGGCGCAGACGAGCATGCCGCAGGCCAGCCGCCACCGGTTCGGCGAACGAACGCGGTCAGTCATTGGCGGCCACCTCGCCGCCATTGCGACTGCCCCACGCCGCGAAGATCGTCGGATCGATTGCATCCACCACGAACCGCGTGGAGCCGTCGGCGAACGCGACGTTGACGCCGCCCGGATGGTTGCTGCGGGCCGACATATGGTTGTTGCTCCCCGCGGGCGTACAAGGAGCCTGGGGGACTTTCGCTGCGTTGCAGTTGGCGACGCGGTCGGGCACGCTGGTGTTGGGCGTGTAGCGCGTGCTGATGCAGGGGAGCGCTTCCCAGGCGTTGTGATACCGGCCACGCATGTCCTCGTTTCCCGCCGCCCAGCCAGACGCATCGTCGGGTACGACGAGTATCTCGCCGACGGCCATCGTCTTCGACGTGCCGTCGGTCACATCCTTGATCCGGACTGCCGACAGTGGGAAGGCGATCCCGTTCAATTGCGTGCTGCTCCAACTCCCCGACGGATTGAACGCCGTATTGCCTGCAACGAGCACGTGGTTGCCGTGGAAGCCCTGTTGGTTGTTGGCTGCGTTCGCGCTGGTCTTCTTGGGGCTGGAATAGTCGGACGGGCAGACGAACGACGGAATGACGATGGTGACGCCTGGAAGGGATATGAACGAACACCCCGGGCAGTTCGTCGCGCCGGCATTCCATTGGCATCCGTATGGATTCTTGAAGTACCAGGTGTATTGCTGATCGTAGAGCGATTGCTGCTCGACATACGGCATCACCCGGAAAAACCAGCTCCACCGCATATACGGATACAGGGTGCCGCTATACGGGTTTTGAACGCCGGTTTCACCGCTCCCCAGAAGCCAGGTCTCCTGCCCCCTCGGAAACGTCCCCTTCGTTTCATGGTGATTCAGCAACGCGAGGGCGATCTGCTTCTGATTGGCGCTGCACGTGGATCGCCGCCCTGCCTCGCGCGCCGCCTGGATCGCCGGCAACAGCAGGCCGACAAGCACCCCGATGATCGCGATCACCACCAACAACTCGACGAGGGTGAAACCCCGGCGGCATGTTGCGTGATAATCGGCAGGCCGCTGCATCGCAGCACGGCGGGCGAATTGAGAGATCACAAACTCCGCCTTCCCTTCCGGACGAAACCCACCCACGGCCTCGAATTCCGGTGACCGCATGACAAATTGTATCGCACTATGCCGCGGGAAAGAACGGACATCGCTCTTTTTGTCAATACATAAGGAGCGAACGATCCACGCTCCGTAACGCAGCCAGCAGCAAGACCGAGCGTTGAAACAGGCGGCTCGTCATGGCGTTGCCCATCGATCAACCGGCTGGCCGATTTCCAGCCGGCCGTCCGCCTCGTAGCGCAGCGGATACGGCTTGCCCAGAGTGTCGCCCGACCAGGCGAAGATGCAGTCTTCCCCGTCCGGCCCCTGCAGGATGTTCCACACATAGAAGTGCGGGCTCCACGGATGATCCGGATACTTCATCACCGGGCCGCCCGGCACCGGCTTCCACGGGCCACGGATGTCGGTGGATTCAAAGAGCAGGTTCACGCTCTGGCGGGGCTTCCCGGGATCGACGAGCCAGGGGTCGAGGGCTCTGATGGTTTCGAGATGCGCGGGCGGAGCCTTTTTCAGGTCTTCGAGCACGCCTCCGACGTAAAGAAAGTAGCGGTCGCCGTGCTTCCAGACGAACGGCACCTCGTAACGCTCGTAGATGCCGGGCGGAAACACGATCCGATCGAATTCCCAGCCGCGGTCGAGCTCGCGGGAACGAAACAGGAGCAGGCCGCCATCGGCGTGGTCGCCGTGGTCGTAGAACACCTGCGACTGAACCCACATCCAGTGGAAGCCATCGACCTTCTCCGAAAACACATACGGATCCCCGCCTGGCAGAAACTCATACATACGCCCTGCGAACGCCGCGGAGATCGCCTGCTTGCGGGCGTCGGGCGACCAGCGGTCGGGGTACTCGAGCAGGATGTCCGGGGCCATGACCCAGTGTTCCATGTCGGTGCTGGTGGCGAGGCCCACTCCCTGCCGCTTCGTGCCGACTCCGGTGTAGTAGAGAAAGCAGGTGGCCCGCCCGGGGTCGTAGATGGCGTTGCCCGAGTGGATGGCCCGGTCGGCCCAGTGGTGCCGGGCCGGGCAGGCGGCCACGCCATGCAGCTGCCACTCGAGCAGATTCCTGCTGCGAGCCACGCCGTAGCTGCGGCCGTCTCCCCAGATCCTGTCCTGGCCCACACACCGCGGAATCTGCAGAAAGAAGGCGTAGTAGGTGTCGCCGACCTTCACGAATCGGAAGTCGTTCATGAACATTCCGGGCGTGCGATACGGCCGATATCGGGCTTCGGCGAATGGCTTCGACCAGCCGTCGTCGGCCCGGCCGAGGAGACAGGTCGAGGCTGCCGCGAGGCAGACCACGGCGCACGCGACGCGGCGGACGGAGGTGCGGCGGCGACTATCCGCGGTCTTCGGCGTCAATCTTTTGTGGCCGCAGGATGAAGGCTGTCCTACGTGCGGCGGCGGGCCCACGCGGCGGCGGCCAGGCCGATGCCCGCGGCGGCCAACGCCAACGCCCCCGGCTCGGGCACGATGACGACGTCACCCGTCGCCGTGCTGAAGGTGAGCGTCTGGGCGCCTGACTGCAGCGACCACGTGCCGCTCGCCACCTGCGACCACGTGCCCGCGTAGAACCCTGTGGATGCCACGCCACTGAAGTCGCCGGTCGGCGTGCCGGAGAAATTGAAGAGATCAAACGTGGTCTGATCGGCCACCGCGCTCGTGAGACCGAACGAGAGCGACAGCAGGCCACCGTACGTGAGCCCGCCAGCGGTCGTGAGGTTGATGCCGTCATATTGGGTGCCGCGCGTCAGGTCGTTGATTTCCATCAGCGTGGTGGCTGACGACGAGAGGACGAGCGACGCGAGCGTGAGCATGCCAGGGCTGTTACCCGGGCTGAGTGTTCCGTTCACCGTCGCCACGCCGCCAATCGTGCCGGAGCCGGCAAGGATCGAGCCGGCAGCCACGCTCAAGGCGCCGCTTCCGAGCATGCCGTTGACGGTCAGTTGACCGGCATTCACGGCGGTGGAGCCGGTGTAGGAGTTGGAGCCGGAGAGCACGAGCGTGCCGAGGCCGCTCTTGATGAGGCCTGCGGTCGATGCGCCAAAGTTGTTCGCAAGCTCGACGTCCACCAGCAACCGCCCCGCGGCATCCGTGACGTTGAACACGGTCGCATCGCCAACCACCGTTTCTCTGCCGAGACGGATCAGATTGGCACTCCCGGAGATGGCTGTGATCAGGCTCTGGGTCGTGCCGTTGACGGTCACCGTGCCGCCAAATCCGAAGGCGCCGGTGCTGGGGCCGAGGCCGCCGTTGAGCGTGACGGTGCCGCCGGCGAGCGTGAGATTCCGCAGGGAGTTGAAATACCCGTCCGACGTCAGGTTGCCGCCCGCATTGATTGTGACGGCCGCCGTGCTCGTCGTGGGGGCGCCTCCCCAGGTGTCGTTCGTGGCCATTCCGAGCGTGCCGCCGTTGTTGACGACGATGCTGTTGGCCGCGACGATCGCCCCGTTGGTAGCCTTAAGGACGCCACCGTTGACGATGGCTCCGCCGGTGAAACCATTAGTAGTGTTCGACAGCGTGAGGCTCCCAGACGACAGTACGATCCCGCCGGAGCCCGTGATCTGCCGCGAGAAATTCCCGCCGTAGGCATCTGTCCGGTTGAAGGCCAGCGTAGCCCCGCTCGCGAGGGCGATGCCGGACGTGGGGCCGATTGCGCCCGACGTGCCACCGCTCCCGATCTGCAGGCGGCCCGCGCTCACAGTCGTCGTTCCGGTGTAGGCATTCGATCCGGTTATCACCATCGTGCCGGCGCCGCTCTTGGAGAGGTTCGACGGCACGGCTCGGTTGTTCTGCAGGCTTGCCGTGACCATAAGGTCGGCGTTCGCGTCACCCGTCACATCCGCGACGTTGATGGTGAGCGTGGTGTTGCCGCTGCCACTGATGTTCACGGCGTTGTAGCCGTTGCCGACGGTGCCGGACTGGATCAGCGATGCCGTGGCGCCGCCCACATTCACCGTTCCGGCCAATCCAAAGGCCTGGGCGTTCGCATTCGCGCCGCCATTGGAGAGAAGCGTGCCGCCATTCAGGTTGAGATTCCACAGCGTGTTATAGGCGAAATCGGACGAAGCGAGCGTGCCGCCCGCCGCCACCGTGAACACGGGGGATGTGGTCGCATCCCAGTTCGCGCTGCCGAACATGTCGGGGTTCTTCAACACTACGGTGGCGCCGCTGTTGACGGCGAAGGCCGCGCTGTTGGAGTAGGAAGAGGTCGGATTGGAATAGAACGGGCTGCCGCTCAACGTCAGCGTGCCGGAGTTCACGGCCACGGTGCCAGTGCCGCTGATCCGGTTGGAGAAGTTGCCGCCATAGTTGTCGGTACGGTTGAAGGCCAGCGTCGCTCCGCCCACAAGGGCAATAACGGAGTTCGAAGCGATCGCGCCGCTCGTGCCGCCGCCGCCGATCTGCAGCGTGCCGGATGACACGGTCGTGGTGCCCGTATATGTGTTGGCACCGGTGAGGGCGAGGACGCCGTTTGAAACAACGATGCCGCCCGAACCGGAGACCACGCGGTCGAAACTGCCGCCGTAAGAGTCCGTGCGATTGAAGGCCAGCGTCGCCCCGCTCGACACCGCGATGCCGGAGGTGGAGCGGAGCAAGCCGGACGTGCCCGCGTTACCAATCTGGAGCGTGCCTGCGCTCACGGTCGTCGCGCCGGTGTAGGCCTGCGACCCGGAGAGCACCATGGTGCCCGCGCCGCTCTTGGTCAGGTTCGACAGGAGGCCCAGATTATTTTGAAGGCCTGCCGTCACGATCAGGTCGGCATTGGAGTTGCCCGTGACATCGGCCACGTTGAACGTAACGGTGTTGTTGCCGTTTCCGCTGATGTTGAAGGCATTCAAGCCGTTACCGCTCGTGCCCGACTCGATCATCGCCGCCGTGGAACCGCCGACCGTCACGGTGCCCGCCAGGGCGAATGCCTGTGCGGACGCGTTGTCTCCACCGTTGGCACGCAGCGTGCCGCCATTGAGATTGAGATTCCAGAGCGTGTTGTAATTGTTGCTCGACGCGAGGACGCCGCCGGCATTCACGGTGAAGGCCGGTGACGTCGTGGCATTCCAGTTCGTGCCGCTGAACATGTCGGTGTGCCCCATGATCACCATCGCCCCGTTTTGGACAGTGACGCCGAGGTTGCTCGAGTAGCCGTTGTTGCCGGAGGCGTTGAGCGTAAGCGTGCCCGAGTTGACGGCCACGGTGCCCGATCCGCTGATCGTGTTGTACAGCGCCCCGCCATAGGCATCGCTGCGGTTGAAGGCCAGCGTAGCGCCGCTCGCAATGGTGATGCCCGTCGCCGAGGCGATCGACCCCGTGGTGCCCCCGTTGCCGATCTGCAGCGTGCCGCCGGTCACCGAGGTGGCGGCCGTGTAGGAGCTGGCGTTGGCCAGGACGAGCGTGCCTGGCCCGCTCTTGGTGAGCGCGGCGGTGGCGGTGCCAAAGTTGTTGGTCAGGTCGGCGTTGACGAGGAGTCGGCCCGCGGCATCCGTGACGTTGAACACGGTCGCATCGCCAACCACCGTTTCTCTGCCGAGACGGATCAGATTGGCACTCCCGGAGATGGCTGTGATCAGGCTCTGGGTCGTGCCGTTGACGGTCACCGTGCCGCCAAATCCGAAGGCGCCGGTGCTGGGGCCGAGGCCGCCGTTGAGCGTGACGGTGCCGCCGGCGAGCGTGAGATTCCGCAGGGAGTTGAAATAGCCGTCCGACGTCAGGTTGCCGCCCGCGTTGATCGTGACGGCCGCAGTCGTCAGCGTGGGTGCCCCGCCCCAGGTGTCGTTTTGGACCATCCCGAGCGTACCGCCGCTGTTCACCACGATGCTGTTTGCGTTGACGATCGATCCGCTCGTCGCCTTGAGCACGCCGCCGTTCACGGTTGCTCCACCCGTAAAACTGCTTGTGTTGTTCTGCAGCGTCAGGCTCCCGGACGACAGCAGCACACCGCCGGACCCAGTGATTTGCTTGGTGAAATTACCGCCGTAGTTGTCGCTCCGGTTGAAGGCCAGCGTGGCCCCACTGGCGACAGAAACCGACGCAGCGGTTCCAAGCGACCCGGTCGTTCCCCCGACGCCGATCTGCAGCACGCCGCCACTCACGGTCGTCGTCCCCGTGTAGACGTTCGAGCCGGAGAGCGCCATCGTGCCCAAGCCGCTTTTCGTAAGCCCACCAACGGTGCTGTCTGGATGGTTGCTCAGCACCGCAGCGACCGTGAGGTCGGGATTGGCATTGCCCGTCGCGTCGCCCACATTGAACGTCACAGCGCCGCGCATGCCGATACGCGGATTGTTGGCGCCGCCCACCGAAATCAGCGATGCCGTGCTGCCCCCAACCGTGATGTCATACCCGCTGGAGAACACATAGGCGGTGTAGAAGTTGTTGAAGTAACCATCGGTTGCCGCCAGCGTGCCGCCGTTGAGATTCACCGCGCCCAACGCGTTGACCCAGCCGCCGCTGCTGTTGACCGTGCCGTTGATGACGAGCGTGGCGGCGGGCGTGGCAGCCCAATTTCCGAACGTGTCATGGTTCACGAAGGTAAGCGTCGCTCCAGGAGCGATCGTGATCCGGCGGCCCGCCGTGCTCGGGGAGCCCAATGTGTTCCCACCACCCGCCTGCAATACACCCGCATTCACGGTAATGTCGCCGGCCAACGACGGGCTCGCCGTGGCCAGCCTGAGCGTTCCCGACGAGAGCACGACGCCGCCGGAGCCGGTGATCGCGCGTGTGAAGTTGCCGCCGTAGTTGTCGGAGCGGTTGAAGGCGAGCGTCGCGCCGCTTGCGACCGAGACGCCCGACGTCGAGCCGATCGAACCGGCCGTGCCGCCGTTGCCGATCTGGAGCGTTCCGCTCGACACCGTCGTCGCCCCCGAGAACGTGTTGGCCCCCGTGAGCGTCAGCACGCCGCTGCCCGATTTCGTGAGCCCGCCGGCCGCCGACAGCACTCCGGCATACGTCGTGCTCGCGTTGTTGCCACCCACGGTCAGCGTGATCGCCCCGGGTGTGCCGGCGTTGTTCTGGAGCGCGATGTCGTAGCCAACGCCGGCCGAAGGGGCCGAGAGGCCGCCGACCGTGAAGGCGTTGCCGCTCACGGCTGAATCGAACACAACCGAGCCGCCGTTCATCGTGAGCGTGCTGTTCTGGATCGCATTCTGATCCGCAAGATTCAGCGAGCCGGCGGACAGCGTCGTGGCGCCTGAGAAGGTGTTGGCACCGGCGAACTTGAGGGTGCCACTGCCGCTCTTTTCCAGCGTGCCATTCTGGCCGGCTTTGTCGGCGAGCGTCGCGGTGGACTGAACCGTGATCGTGCGGCCGCTGTCGGCGCTGAAGGTGTGTGTGCCGGTCCCGGAGAGACTGACGATGAGGTTTTGCGTAGCGCTAGCGCCTCGGTTGAGATTGAGATCGACGCCCGACTTGTTGGCGATCGTGCCGTTGTTCCAGTTGAACGTCGCGGCGGTTCCATCGAAGACCCGCTGGATCGTCTGGGCGTTGAGCGTGCCGCCGTTCAGGTTCATGGTGGATGTCGTGGTTGCATTGGCGTAATTCAGATACAGCGCGCCGGCGTCGAACAAACCGCCGTCGACGTTCAGCGTGGCCACGGATCCGTTCGCCGAGCCAAGAATCGTATTCGTGTTGGTGTACGTGCCGCTGCCGATCGTCGTGGTGGCTGCCGCACCGTTCGATGCGAGCCAGAAATAGTTGAGGGTTGACGACGCGAGATTGAGGGTTGATGTGCCGTTGTTGAGGGTGAGCCATGACGTGATGCCGCCAGTCGATGTCAGCGATCCCGTGCCTCCGCCGAGATTGAGCGTTCCAGCGTCCATGAAGATGTAGACGTTCTCACCCGTCGTTCCGGTGAGGTTCAGGCCCGCGGCTGAGAGCGAGGTACTGAGCACATTCATGCGGGCGTTGGCTCCGATGAGCGTCAGCGTCGAAGCCGTCGCGCTCGCCGTGACGTTCACGGTGGTGCTGGCATTGATCTGCGCATTGTTCGACGCGGTTGGCACCGTGCCGAGGCTCCAGTTTGAACCCGTGGACCACACGCCACCGCTCGCGCCCGTGAACGTGGCGACCTGCGCATCCGCTTCCGTCGCCAGAAGCAACGCCACCGCGAGCACCGCGACGAGAGAGACGATGTGTTTCATGATCGACAACCTCCGGGTCGCGAACCTGCAGAGCAATTGAAGAAGTTGGCCCGCGGAATCCTCGGAGCGGAACCGGCGAAGCGAAGATAGATGGTGGTGATGTATCATCTGACACCTCGTGCCGTGCGAATGCGGACCGATCACCGGTTGCAGGGTCACCCCCTCCTCATGCCTGGAAACTAGCGCGAGCCTCCGACAACCGCAAACGCGACGCTCCTATTTGCCAAGACAAAACGAGCCGGTTCTGACGGCTGCAAGGACCGCGATAGGCGTGTTCCAGCCGCGTTTTAGGGCACATCCGGCTCATCAACGGGCCGATGGTACGATCGGGGTATGGCACCGCTCCGCGTATCCAAGCACCAGGAGATTTACGACGCCCTCGCCGCGGAGATCGTCGCGGGCCGATTGGCACCCGGGCAGCGGCTGCCGACCGAGGTCGATCTGGTGAAACAATTCAAGGCGTCGCGGCCCACCGTCACCCGCGCCATGCAACGCCTCGTGGCCGACGGGCTCATCGAACGCCGGCCGCGGGCCGGCACGTTCGTGCGCAAGGCGATACACCCCGCCACCCGCCTGCTCGGGCTGATCATCCCGGGCCTGGGCGAGACCGAGATCTTCGAGCCCATCTGCAGCCAGATCGCCGCGGAGGCGTCGTCCGTGCACTGCGCGCTCGTGTGGGGCCACGCCAGCAAGCCGGGCGCGGCGGCCGCCGGCGACGAGGCCGTCGCCCTCGCGGAGAGCTACGCCCGCCAGCGGGTCGGCGGCGTGTTTTTCGCCCCGGTGGAGCTCACCCCCGACCGAACGGCCGTCAACGCGGCGGTGGCCCGCGTGCTCGACGAGGCGGAGATCCCGGTCGTGCTGCTCGATCGCGACATCGTGCCCCATCCGCAACGCAGCCGCTTCGACCTCGTGTCGATCGACCATCGGCGGGCCGCCCACATGCTCGTCGCCGACCTCATCGCGCGGGGCGAAAAGAAGATCTTCTTCGTGGCCCGGCCGCTGTCGGCGCCCACCATCGGCCTGCGGATTTCCGGCTACCGCGACGCACTCCGCGAGGCGGGCATCGAGCCGGACTCGCGCTGGGTGCAGTTCGGTGATCCCGCCGATCCGACGTTCGTCCGCCAGTTGATCCGCGCCGGCCGCGATGCCACGTTCGTGTGCGGCAACGACGTCACCGCCGCCAACCTGCTCCACACGCTCGACGAACTGGGCGTCGAGGTTCCCCGCGAGGCCCGCGTGGCGGGATTCGACGACGTGCGCTACGCCCGCCTGCTGCGGGTGCCGCTGACCACGATCCATCAGCCCTGCCGGGCGCTGGGCACGATGGCGATGCAGGCCATGCGGGAGCGGATCGAGCATCCCGGGCTTCCGGCCCGCGACATCCTCCTCGATACGACCATCGTCCACCGGCGGTCCACGAACGGCGACGCATCCTGACTCCGCCGGCTGTTGGCGGGTCGGGCATGCCCGGCTCCCGTCTCATTCGCGACGCCGACACGCCGACCGCCGCCCGCCGACTGGGCGGAGCTCGCCCAGGCCACTCTCCCCGAGGCTCACGAATCGCTCGTGACTCGATGACAGCATATATGCTATCATGTTACCATGGAACCAGAGCGGATCGTGGTCGATACGAACGTCATCGCCTCGGCGTTGACGAGCGTCAGCGGCACGAACCGGGAGGTGATGCGGTCTTGCCTTGGGGGGCTCGTCGCCCCCTTGATCGGCACCGCTCTCTTTCACGAGTATGAAAGTCTCGTCCACCGTCCTTCGGTGAACGCGCGCTGTCCGCTTACGACGAAAGAACGAGACGACCTGCTCGATGCCTTTCTCGGAACGTGCGAGTGGGTACGGATCTGGTTTCGCTGGCGACCAAACCTTGCGGACGAGTCTGATAATCACCTGATTGAGTTGGCCGTGGCGGGTGGTGCAACGGCTATCGTTACGAACAACGTACGCGATCTGCGATCTGGTGAACTGATTTTTCCCACTATCGGCATCATGACTCCAGCCGAGTTTCTGAAGGCACAAAGGAAACGACCATGACAACGCTCACGATTCGCATCCCAGACGACACTGCCGCCCGCCTGCGACAATTGGCGAAGCATCGAGGCATCAGTCTCAATAAACTTATGGAGGAGTTTTCCACGACAAGCCTCGCCGAGTTTGATACCGAAAACCGGTTTCGACTCCGGGCCGCGAAGGCATCGCCCAAGCGAGGCCTCGCGCTTTTGGAGAAACTCGACACCGCACTCCAGAAAGGCACTGCGAAGCGAAAGCGTGGCGGCCGCTAACGGCGGTTTGCTAACCATAAAGTGGCAAGTTAGGGTTGAAGCATGGACCTCCAGGCACTCAGCGCGAAGAAGCGGACGCTCGACGGGCTTCGGCCCCTGCCGCCGGCCCTGCTTCAAAGTCGAGACCTCCGCCGGAGGCTACCGGTTGTTTGACGAAGCGGCGATCGATCGCTGCCGGCGGATTCAATCGCTCAAGGCCCGCCGGCTCTCGCTCACCGAGATTCGAGCGGCGTTCGAGCAGCCCTGATCGGGGCATCGACTCGCACCTCATCGGCGAGCCCTTCGCGGCATCCTGACTACGCCGACAATTCGGCGGCACAGGGCGGCTGGGCGCCCGCCCGCGAGCAGGTGATGGCGGCTGCGCGGGCCGCCCGCGCGAGCACTTCGGTCAGCCGCCCGTCGCAGAGCCCCGGCAGGCCGTGGGCGATGATTCCCTCGACCAGCACCGCGCCCACGGTGTCGCCGGCGCCGACGGTGTCGATCACCGTCGTCGCCACGGCCGGCACCTCGACCACGCGGTCTGGCGTCACCGCCACCAGGCCCGCCGCACCGCGAGTGATCACGACGAGCGCGGGGCCTTGCGCGAGGCTCGCCCGCGCGATGTCGATCGCCCCCGGCAGCCCGCGGGCCTCGGGGTGGAGCCAGTGCAGGTCGTCCTCCGACAGTTTCACGACGTCGCTGATCGCGATCCAGCGCGCGACGGCCGTGCGGTAATGCGCCCGGTCGCCGCGGACACTCGGCCGCACATTGGGATCGTAGACCACGGGGCAGGACAAGCCGCCCGCCCACCGATGCAGCGCGTCGCAGCCCGGCTCGACGATCGTGGCCAGAGTGCCGACGTGCAGCACCGCAGGCGTGCCGCGCGGCAGCCAGGCGTCGCTGAAGTCGAAGGTCGCCGTGCCCGCGAGGCTGAAGGCGTAGGAGGCTTTGCCGGCGCCGTCGAGCGTGACCTCGGCGAGCGCGGTCGGCTTGTCGCTCTCGAGCGATCGGCGCAGATCGACGCCCGCGGCCTCGAGCTCCGCCCGGGCCGCGCGGCCGTATGCATCGTTTGAAATGCCGTCGATGAAGCAGGTGGAGATGCCCAGGCGGGCGAGCGCCTTGGCGGTGTTTGCGCTGCCGCCGCCGACGACCGCGTGCCGCCCTCCTTGCCCATCGGGAATGAGGTCGATGAGCACCTCACCGGCGACCCAGGCCTCGACGGGGCTTGCGCTGCTTCGTGTCTCGGGTTTCATGCCTCCGAGTATGCCTGTTGCATCAACCAAAAACAGGGCCGCCTGCCGGCGCCACGCTCACTCCCGCCCGCTCACTCGGTCGTGAGGGCGAATTCGAAGCGGTTGGCAGCCCCACGCTCCACGGTGGCCTCGAGGCCGCTTGTGCCGGGATTCATGTATCGCTCGGGGATCATGGAGCGGATCTGAATCGTGCGCCCGTCGAGCTTGCCAGACAACCCGTCTTGGGTGCTCACGAAACCTTTGGAATCCATCTTGGTGATCCCCACGCGGTGCAGGCCGACGATCGCCCCGTCACCGACGTCGAACGTGCTCAGCGTAAACGCACCATCCGCCGCGGTCGTGGCACGGCCGGGCACGCCGCCCGCCACGGGGCTGAAGAGCACCGCCGCCCCGGCGATCGGCTTGCCGTCGAGCATGACGACGCCGCCCACCGGCACCGTGCGCGGCGGCTTGCCGCACCCCGCCACCGCGAGCAGGAGCAACGCCCAGCGCAGGCCGAGCAGTCGGCCGCTCATGGGGGTGCTCCGGTCTTTCCGTCGTTGCGGGCACCCAGGTATTGAAACAGCTGGTGGTCGATCGTCTCGGCGAGCAGAAGCACGGCGCCGTCGCCGAACAAAAAAGACGCCGCCCCCGGATGCCGGGAGCGAAAGCCGAGCTCGTAGTTGTAATTACACCATCGCTTGCACCCGTTCGACCCGGTCACGGCAGTCGCATCGCAGGTGTCGGTATTGATCGGGTTCAGCGTCGTCGCGAGACCCTGGCCGGTGTTCGCCCCCAGCCAGCCGCCGATCATGTGCAGTGAGCAGCCCGGACGACTCTCGCCGTAGAAGATGGTCTTCGACAGGCCGTCGGTGACGGTGCGGATCTTGATCTCGAGAGACAGCCGGTTGAACGGGCCGGATCGCAGTTCGACACGATCCTCCCACACGAAGTCCGGCGGGCCGGGCACGGCGTATGAACGCAGGGCGTAACTTTCGGTGCATGAACAATTCGAGTTGTCGCCCGTGAGGCTGGGGCCTGCCGACGCGACGTAGTTCGAGACCCCGCGCCTCCGCGACCAGCCGAGCGTGGCAAACGCCTGGCTCACCTGGCCAGGATCATCACTCGGGCAGAGAAAACCCGGAATCACCGTTTCGTAAATGAAGCGACCATCCGGATACTGCTGGGTCGCCGGATCGGATGTGAAGGACATGGCGTTGTAGACCTGCACCTGCTCCATCCAAGGCAGCAGCCGGGCCAAACCGCTGCCCCGCGCGCCCGACCAGTCGGGGAGAATGTAGCCCCCTGCCGGGAGCGATCCGTTTTTCACGTTCGTGTAGCCCGCGACGGCCACCCCGAGCTGCTTCAGGTTGTTCGTGCAGCTCGACCGCCGGGCCGACTCGCGGGCGCTCTGCACCGCCGGCAGGAGAAGGCCGACGAGAAGCCCGATGATGGCGATCACCACGAGCAACTCGACGATGGTGAAGCCGCGGCGGCAGGCCGTGTTCCTGGTTGCAGTCATCGGTTTTTCGCAGCGACCGATTTTCCGAGCGACGGCTTTTCTAGCGACAGGCTCAAGCCTGTCCTACGCGGCGAGCCGGCGGCGGGCCCACGCGGCGACGGCGAGGCCGATGCCGGCGGCGGCCAGGGCGAGCGCGCCCGGTTCGGGCACCACGATGATGTCGCCGGTCGCAGCGCTGAACGTAAGGGTCTGAGGCCCCGACACGAGCGACCAGGTGCCGCTTGCCACCTGCGACCACGTGCCGGCATAGAACCCGCTCGACGTCACGCTCGAAAAGTCGCCCGTCGGCGTCCCGGCAAAGTTGAACAGGTCGAACGTTGTCTGGTCTGCCACGGCACTGCCCAGGCCGAACGACAACGACAGCGCCCCGCCGTACGTGAGCCCGCCCGACGTGGTGAGGCTGATGCCGTCGTAGAGGCCGCCGCGTGTGAGGCCGTTGATCTCCATCAGCGTCGTGGCCGTGGAGGTGAGGACGAGCGACGAGAGTGTGAGCACGCCCGGACTATTGCCCGGCGACAACAAGCCGCTGACGGTGGCGGTGCCGCCGATCGTGCCGGAGCCGGCAAGTGTCGAGCCCGCTGCCACGCTTACCGCACCGCTGCCGAGAACGCCGTTCACCGTCAATTTTCCGGCGGTCACCGTCGTCGCTCCGCGGTAGCTGTTGCTGCCGGAGAGCACCACGGTACCGGCGCCGATCTTGTTGATGCCGACGGCAGTGTCGCCCGAATTGTCGCTGATGTTGCCGGAGAAGGTGACGGTGCTCGTGCCGAGGGCCTGGAACCGCGTCGTACCGCCATCGTTCGCAGCGTTGAAGAGCTGGATGGCTCCGCTGAAGACGGCGGTGCCGGTGGAGTCGTAGCCGCCGAGCGTGCGGGTGTCGGCGGCATGGCCCGTCGAGGTGTTGTTGGTCGTGCGGACCGAGCGATTTGAAGTGACGCCACTGCGCAACAGCAGAGACGCATCGAGATTCCCAGCCGTGTTGTACCCAACCAACATCTGAGCGGACGAAGTGCCGAGTGCGCCCGCCGACCCGTTGGCGGGATCGTTCACCCCGAGAACCATCCGTCCATTATCAACCCGCAGCCCGGCGGCCGAAAACGTATTGCTACCGCCGAGCAGTAGGGTGCCGGCCCCGTCCTTAAAGAACGTACCGGCGTTGGCTGCGCCGGTCTTGCTGATGGCGGCATTGATCGTCAGGTCGAAGTCGGCGTTGACGCTGTCTTCCACATAGAAATACATCAGGTTGTTCGTGTTACTGTATTCGACTCGGCCGTTCACGACAGCCCCCTGGGGATTGCCGGCCGACCAATAGTCGATCCGCGATTGCGCACTCGTAGGATCGCCCTGAATGGTGAGCAGTGCCGTGCCGGTGGTCAGCGCCGCGGCCCCCGCGGCTCCACCGAACCCGAGCCCCTTCGAGAACGTCGTGCGGACGGTCTGGTCGTAGCCGGCGAGATCCCAGGTGCCCGACTCGACCGTCACCATGAGATTGCTGTTGACGGCGTTCGCGACACCATTGCGGAGGTTGCCTCCCCTCACGAATAGCCCCGGATTGTTGCCGGTGAGGCCACTGCCGAACGTGTTCGCTGCGTTCGAGAGCGTCACGGTGCCACTGCCGACGATCGTCAGCACCTGGTTTGTGCCCGTGATGGCTCCAGAGACAGCCAGCGAGCCGGCGTCGGCGCCGATCCGTGCGTCGCCGGCGAGCGTGACGGCGCCGGCGTAGGTGTTCACGCCTGAGACGTTTCTGAGGGCACCGCCGCCGGCCGCGCCCGTGCCGGTGATCGAGAGTGCCTCGGCAGCGGTGGTTATGTTGCCTTGGAGGCCGAGCGCAGCGCCGCTCGAGACGGTCGTGCCGGCGAAGGTCGAGCCGAGGGCGTTGGCGTGCCCCGCGATCAACAGGCCGGCGGAGACCGTATTGGAGCCTGTGTATGTATTGTTGCCGGAGAGAATCCAGCGGCCTGCGCCGGTCTTCGTGATTCCGATCGTGCCCGCCGTGTCGCTGAAGCCCGTGCCGCCGCCGGTGGATTTGTTGTTGGTGATCACGCTCTGGATTTCATTGCCATTCGCGTTGGTGCCGCCAAGCGTGAGGATGCGGTTGGCAAGCACGTCGTATCCCGGGCCGTAGTTTTGCAGCGTGCCCGAGGTGAAGACGAGCGCGCCGCTGCCGTTCGACAACAGCGTAACGCCGCCCGTGTCTCCCACCGCCCCGTAGTCTCCGATGCGTATCTGGCGGTTTGTCGAATTGCCTGTTCCCACGTAGTCGATGGTGGTGGTGCGGGCGTTCACACCTGCACGAATCACGGGATTGATGCCCAGGCTGCTTGCTTCGTTGGCGTTCCCCAACGTGTTCACTTGGATGATTCCGCCGAAGATCACCGTGCCATAGGTGTCGTAGGTGTTGAGGCCCGACAGGATGAGCCGGTCGGTGTCGGAATCCGGGGCCAGGACTAACTCCTGGACCTCACTGGGCTTCGTGCCGCTGAGCACGCCGCTGATCGTCTTCGTTCCGTTGAACTGGATTGAAAAGCCCGCATCCCGCACGGCAATCGGGGCGGAGATCGTATGTGTGCCCGTGCCACGCAGGCTGATCTCATGGGTGCTTCCCTTGTTGATGGTCAGCTGATTTCCACCGATGTTGATCGTCGAATTGCTGTTGATGTTGAGGCTGTAGCCCCCCGATCCCGCGGCGGTGCCCGAGAGCGTGAGCCCTGAAAGGTCGTTGGACGTGTTGAGGTTCGACCCGCCGGTGAACACGAGCGTATCGCCATTGGCCGGCACGGCGTTGCCCGACCAGTTCGACGTACCGCCGGTGGTGGTGCTCCAACTCGTGCCGAGCGTGCCGAGCCATGTGAGCGACGCGGCCTGCCCACCACGCATCTGCGCGACGGCGAAACCCGTCGTTAGGCAACAGAAGATGGCAAACGTGCTGAGCGACTGTGAACTTTGGCGGTTCATCTGCATGAATGCTTCTCCCACTCATTTTTTCCGGGAGCGGTGCGGCCAACCCCACAGAAAAGATTAGTGTGGGTTCGGCTGCGCTGCGTGCCCGTTTTGCGTCGCCCGAGCGGACA
The DNA here is from genome assembly GCA_040397685.1 of Pirellulales bacterium. Classification (GTDB taxonomy): domain Bacteria; phylum Planctomycetota; class Planctomycetia; order Pirellulales; family UBA1268; genus RGVT01. The sequence continues at coordinate 5,980 of JBBAVM010000053.1, read as the reverse complement.
TATTTCGCCACCGGGCGGGACGTCGGCAGCGGACTGGTGATAGTCTGAAAGCGATGAAGTCGCCCCGGACCAAACAACGCAAAGACGAAGACACGACCGCCGGCGGGGCCGGGGCCGGGCGGGCCGCCGGACCGCCCAAAATTGCGATCATCGCTGACCCGGCGGGGTCGTATGTGCGCGGGCTGATCTCGGGGATCACCGCCTACGCCCACGAGCACGGCCCCTGGGCTTTCACGCTCTACCACGATGCGCTCGACGCCAATCTGCCCCGCCGCGTGCGGGCCGAAGGTGTCGCCGGCGTGCTGGCCCGGATCCACACCAAGGCCATCGGCGTCGGGCTCGCCCGGCTCGGTGTGCCCATCGTCGATCTCCTCGAGGAGATCGTGATTCCGGGAGTGCCCCAAATCGTCGTCGATGACCGGGCGGTGGCCCGATTGGCGCTCGATCACCTGCTCGATCGCGGCATCAAGACGATCGCCTTTCTCGGCCTGCGTGGTGCGAGCTACTCGGAGAAGCGGCACCGCAATCTGGTCGAATTATGTCGCGACCGGGGGCCGGAGATCGTGGGGCCGACCGGGAGAGCCGGCGATCCGTTGACGCTGGTAGTGCCGGGAAAGTTGAAGATCGAGACGCACCGGCCGGCGATCGCCGCCTGGATCCAGACGCTTCCCAAGCCTGTCGGGATCGTCGCCTGCAACGACGTGTGGGCGTCGGTCGTGCTCTGGGCGTGCTGGCAGGCGCGAGCCGAAGTGCCGGATCAGGTGGCCGTGATCGGCGTGGACGACGATCCGACGTATGGGCGGGTGGCCGGCCCGACGCTCTCGAGTGTCGATCCCGACGCCCATGCGATCGGCTACCAGGCCGCCGCGATGCTCGCCGGCATGATGGCGGGATCGCTTGCGCCTTCCCCCCTGACACACGTCGCGCCCCGTGGCGTCGTCGGCCGCCGCTCCACCGACATGCTCGCCTTCACCGACCCCGCACTCGCCGAGATGGTGCGCTATGTGCGCGACCATGCGTGCGACGGCATGACCGTGGGCCGGATGGTGAAGCGGATCGGGGTGTCGCGCAGCACGATCGAACGGCTGTTTGCCGAACACGTCGGCCGCTCGCCGGGCGAGGAGATCGCCCGCGTGCGGCTGGCGCGGGCGCAAGACCTGCTCACGAGCACCGACTTCGACGTGGACGCCGTGGCGCAGCAGGCCGGCTTCGCCTACACGAAGACGCTCCGCCGGGCGTTCAAGGCCCGATTCGGGGTGGCGCCGGCCGAGTATCGGGCGCAGCGGCGAGCGAAGCGCGGCGTGAAGCATCCATGAGCAACGCCTGCGCCGTCGCGAGCCTCCTGATCGTGACCGCCTTCGGCCATGCGGCCGCGGCCGATGCCGTGCCCCTGCAGATCGCCGCGGCACGCCGGGTGGCCGTCCCGCTGGCTCCGTTTCTCGGCGAGTCGATCGCCTTCGAGAACGCGATCGAGGCCGCCCTGGCCGACGCAGCGGCCCGCAGCGCCGCCACGACCGACGGCATGCCCGTGCGGGCCGTCGTGGAGATTCCCCCGGGTCGCCACCTTCTTCGGCGGCCGATCGCGATCCGCGACCAGGCCGGAATCGGTATCGACGGCGGCGGGGGCACGCTCGTGCAGACGCAGCCCGTCAGGGTGTTTGAGATCGAGCGCTGCCGCGATGTCGTGATCACGAATCTGGCGATCGACTACGAACCCCTGCCCTTCACGCAGGGCGTCGTGACCGAGATCGACCCCGCTGGGATCACGGTCGATCTCACCATCGATCCGGGGTATCCGGCCGACGCAGCCTTCGCCGCCCGGCTGCGCCATGGCATGTTCCATGTCGTGGACCGCGACCGGGAATGCTTCATGCTCGGCGGCCGGTATGCCCTGCAGACCGCCGCAGCCATCGCCCCAGCCGCCGGCATGCTACGCGTGACGCTCGTGTGGAGCAGTTTTGAGTGCGGACCCGGCCAGCGGCGCCTCGCTCGGGGCGACACGGTGGTCGTCACGGCGCCGGGGCCGTCGGCGTTCATGATCCGCGACTCCGATCGGATCGGGTTCGTGGACTGCGGGCTGCATGCCGCCCCCGGCTTCGGCATGATGTTCGACGGCGGCGCGGGGGCGACCGTGCTCGAACGGCTGCGGGTGGTGCCAGGGCCGCCCCCGACGGATTCAGGCCGTGCCCGGCTCTGCTCGACGAACGCGGATGGCACCCACTTCAACGGCGTCGAGCGCGGTCCCACGATCACCCACTGTGAGTACAAACTCACGGGTGACGATCCCGTGAACGTGCACGGGTTCTACTGGTTCGTCGTCGGCCAGGCGGGCCCGCGCGTCTTCGCCCTCTCCCCGCGGCAGCCCCTCGGCCTGCAAGTGGGCGACACGGTCGACGCCGTCGATGGGGAGACGCTCGCCGGCAAGGGGCAGGCGGTGGTCGTCGCGATTCGGCCGCGGCCCGCCGGAGAGTGCGCTGCAAGTGTGGCCAGGGTATGGGCCGGGCGGGCACCGCCCCTGGGCTCGGAAGTGGTGCACGAGGTGACGTTCGACCGCGATCTCGATTTGGCCGGCGGCGATGCCGTCGCGTCGCGTGACCGGTGCGGCGCGGGCACCGTGATCCACGACTCCTCGTTTCATGGTGGGGGCCGCGTGATGGTGAAGACGCACGACGCCCTCGTGGAGAACAACACGTTCGATCGCTCCAACATGGCGGCGCTCCACGTCGGCTCCGATATCGGCTACTGGGCAGAGTCGAGCTTCGCCCAGGACGTGACGATCCGCGGCAATACGTTCCGCGGCTGTGGCACGACCGCCAACCATTTCTTTCCGGATGCCGACGCCTTCGCGACGGTGTTCGTGGGCTGCACCCACGCCGCAGGCGCCAGGCACATTCCTCCCGGCCGTGAAAACAAGCGGATTCTGATCGAGGGCAACAGGATCGAGGATTCCGGGGCCGCGGCACTCCAGATCATGAACGCCGACGGCGTGCTCGTGCGCGGCAACTCCATTGGTCGCACGTTTCTCCGCGGCAGCGTCTTTGCGGCCGGCAGTAAATTTGGCCTCGCGCCAGACGCTGCGGTGCTCGTGCTCATGTCGCGCGACGTCACGCTTATGGGCAATGAAATCGCGACCGGCGATATCGCCCGGCGCCGCCTGTTCATCGATGACGCGAGTGCGGGGGCTGTGAATCAAACGCCGCACGAGTGACCGCAGATGGCGGGCGGCAGCGGACGGTGCTCTGCGCCATGGACGTTGTCCGCTTGACCGGGAGAGAGCCAATTAATATGGTTACCCATATGAAGACAACTGTCGATATTGCCGACGACCTTCTCCTCCGTGCCAAACGGGAGGCCGAAGCTTCGCAGACGACGTTGCGCAGCCTCATCGAAGAGGGCCTGCGCGAGGTGCTCGGCCGCAAGGCGTTGGCGAAGCCAAAACCGATCAAGCCCGTGACGTTCCGGGGAAGAGGCCTGCAGCCCGAATTCCGCGGCAAAGGCTGGGACGCGATCCGCGACGCCATTTACGGTGCTGAGGAGCCATGATCGCGATCGACACCAATCTGCTCGTCTACGCTCACCGCGAAGACAGCGAGTGGCATGCTGTAGCCAAGTCGTGTCTCGTCGATCTCGCCACCAGTGGAAACTCCTGGGCCATCGCCTGGAGCACCCTGCACGAGTTTCTTGCCATTGTCACCCATCCGCGCGTCTACGCGCCGCCCACCCCGCAGGCGACCGCCTTCGAATCGATCAAAGCCTGGCAGAACTCGCCCGGCTTGCATCTGCTCCACGAAGGTCCCGGCTATCTCGACAAGCTCGAACGCTTGTGCAAACAGGCCAGGATCATGGGCGGAAAGGTTCATGATGCCCGAATCGCGGCCATCTGCCTCAACCACGGTGTCGCCGAGCTCTGGACCGCTGACCGTGACTTCTCGCTCTTTCCTGAATTAAAGACGCGCAACCCGCTCATCGCCCCGTGATCGGTGCTGAGCAAGGGAAGCGTCGGCGGCCTGTCGGTGCGGCCCCCGCCGCGGGCTACGACAACGCCCCGAAGGCAGCGACGCCGCTCCCATGACGCCCCGCCCATCCGTGTTGACTCATTCAAAGCGGTGAAAATACTCATGCTATGAGTAAACGGTTGCAAGTGCTGCTCGCGGACCGGGAATTTGAGGAGATCCAGCGGCTTGCCCGTCGCGAGCGACTGACCGTGGCGGCCTGGGTGCGGCGGGGCGTGTCGGAGATCATGACCTTCGACCAGGGATTCAACAGCCGGCCCGGCATCCGCGTGGTGGGCGGATAGCGGAGACTGGTCACGTCTGGCCTCCGCAGGACCGGGCGGGGCGGCCTGGCCTTGATGAGGCCGAAGTCAGAGCCGCCTGCGACGGCCTGCGTGCGATCGACGACTTCAGGCTTTTCTACCCGTCAGCCTGATGGTGCGAGTGGCGTTTCTATCGAGCCTGGAAGTATCATGCTCGCATGGAAAACCACTCGTCTTTTCCCCGACTGCGGCCCAGTGTCTGCCACGATGCGTCTCGACAGGCGGAGATCGAGCGTATCCGTCGCATGACGGTCGAGGAACGAGTCAAGGCAGCCTTGGGGATGGCGCAGCGATTCGCAGCGTTACGACCGGCACCCCGCAAGGCGTGATCAATGACCGATCCCGATGCGGTGATTCGGGCTGCTGAACAGGTCACCGGCATTCTCGAAGCCCGAGGCGTGGGGGCGATGGTGATCGGCGGCGTCGTCGATGTTCGAGGTTCATTCGGCGTCGTCCAGATCGTGAACTACGGTGGCCGCTTTCCTGCGGTCATCGATGGCGGCCTCGCAGCCGCCGACACCGTGATTCGCCCGGGCAGCCACCTCAGGATCGTGCCACTCCCGCACCTGATCGCACTCAAGCTCTATGCGGGGGGGACGAAGTCCCGTGCCGACATCGTGGAACTGCTGTCCCGCAACCCCGACGCCGATGTGGCCGCCATCCGCGACCTCTGCCGGAGCTGGCGACTGCGTGGTCTCGATCCGCTCATCGAAGAGGCGACGGAACGATGACAGGTGACCAGGGCAGAACGGTCAACAGCAGTTCCGCCTGCGATGTGGTCGCGCTCGCTCTGGAACTCGACAAGGTCTCCATCCCCACGCGGTAACCCGACGTGTACGATCCCGGGCCCCCCCGAATACGTCGACCTTCGCGACGCTGCGGCCCTCGTGGAATGCGGCGATGATCGTCGCCCGCGAGGGCATCGACGTGCCGTCGCGGTGAGAGACAGCAGCTGCGCATCGCAGCCGAAAAAAGCGGTGTCGCCTTTGGCGTAGATTGCGTCGTGTCCCTCCTAGAAAACCAGGTCAAGCAAAAGGTAAACATTGAAGGCCGAATCCGTGTGCAGGCGTGCCGGCGTCATGGTCGCCAAGACACCGAAGAGTCTTTGAAACGGGCAAGGACGCTGTACGACCCCCACACCAGAAAGGAGCGACTTCCGATGAGGCCCGAAGCCATGCCTGAGACCCCACGACCGATTTCGACCGCAGCCGCCACCGACTGGATCGACCGCTACGTCGCCGCTCAGAACCAAGCTTTGCTCTCGGTCCCACGTTCGGTGGTCGGCGACATCATCGCCCTGGTGCGCCAGGCCGGTGCCGAGGGCCGGCGGATCTTCGTCTGCGGCAACGGTGGCAACGCGTCCAACGCCGCGCACTTCGCGACCGATCTGGGCAAGGGCGCCTCGGAACGTGTGCCGCGGCCCTTCAAGGTGCTGTCGCTCGCCGACAACGTCGCCTGGATGACCGCCATCGGCAACGACTATTCCTTCGACGATCTGTTCGTGCGACAACTCGGCAATCACGCCGAGCCCGGCGACGTCGTCATTCTCTCGAGCGTGAGCGGCAGTTCGCCGAACCTCGTGGCCGCCGCCCGCTTCGCCCGGGAGCGCGTGACGTTCTCCCCGTTTCTTGATCCATCCGGGATGTTAGGTTTTCTAACCTTGGC
>JBBAVM010000052.1:20074-22806 GCA_040397685.1 Pirellulales bacterium | reverse complement strand
GCTCCGCAAGGCCGTCCGCCGGCTGCGGGAGATGGAGCGTGGCTGATCCACTCCGTGGCTTTCCGCAGCACGATCATGGGCCGGTGCATCTCGGCCGGCACATGGGTCGATGAGGCCGTGGGGTGTGGCCGGCTGCCTTGTCGCGTGGCAAGTACGGCTGGTCGCTACTACAATTCGGTAGGAAAACCCGCTTCTGTTGATGTTTGAGAGCGGTATAAAGTGACCATCGGTTTTAGCAGCGGAACGTGCGACCTCCACGGCGAGAGGAGGAGCCGTATTCATCACGGAGCGTATTTCAGATGGCCACGATCAGTTTTGATCTTCCAGACAGCGTCGAACGGCATCTTGCCACATTGTCCGACAACGTGGACGCGGCGGCCAAGGAAGCTGCGGTCGTCGAGCTTTATCGCCAGGGGCAGTTGTCCCATGGCGCACTGGCTGAATGCCTGGGAATTTCACGTACAGAAGTTGACGCGATTCTGGAGCGACACGGCGTTACCGAGGATCTGCCAACGGTCGCCGAGTTTCGCGAGCAGTTGGAGGCGATTCGTAATCGCCTTCGACGATGATCGTCGTTTGCGACACATCGCCCGTGAACTATCTCGTCCTGATCGACGAGATTGATCTGCTGCCGCAGCTTTTCACGACGGTGGTGCTGCCAGCGGCTGTGTTGGCTGAGCTGCAGCACGCAAGAACCCCGCCGCGGGTTGCCTCATGGGCCCGCGAATTGCCGCCCTGGGTCCACGTGATTTCGCCCGAGGGCCCGGTCGAAGACGTTGGTCTTGGTCGTGGAGAGGCGGAAGCCATCGCGATCGCGACACAGGTCGCCGCCGACGCAGTTCTGATCGATGAACGCAAAGCGACGGTCGTGGCGCGGGCGCGTGGGCTTATGGTCACGGGCACGCTGGGCGTACTTGCCTTGGCGGCCGAATCAAAACTCGTAGACCTTGAGGCCAGTATTCGCCGCCTTCTCGACACAAACTTTCGGGCGTCACCGGCATTGATCGACGACATCATTCGTCGGAGCTGAGCGAAAGAACGCGACCTTCATGTCGGGGCGGGCGCTGCTAACGGGCCACCGTCCAGATCACGATTCCCGATGCCCTCGCCAGGGAGGCCGCTGCCGAAGGCTTGCTTGAGCCCGGCTCGATCGAAGCGATCCTGCGAGAAAGACTCGCAGCGGCCCGCGTAGCCAAGATGCAGGCGAAGCGGTTCAAGTTCTCTCCAAGCGGAACACCTCCCCTGACGGCCGAAGAGATTGAGGCCGAGATCAAGGCGTATCGTGCGGAGCGGCACCGTGCGGCTAACGCATGACAAGAGCCAGTCGACGCTACGGCCGAGCACCCGACAGACCCTTCTTTCCGAGGCCTTCTCCTGCCCCAAGGTCCGCCGGACGGATTCCATCGTCCGCCGGCGACGAAAAGGGGCACGTCGGTTGACCGGCGGCACGCAAGCGTGTGGGCGGGCTGCCTCCTTGAGGATCAGCATGTCCAGGGCCTGGTCCGCCACCAGCTTCTTCAGCCTCGAGTTCTCCTTCTGGAGCTCCTGAAGCTGCTTGGCCATCTTTGGATCCATGCCGCCGCGACCACCGCTTCGCCGCGGTGCCCGGTCCGCCAAGGGAGTACGTCTGCTGGTTGATGCCCAGCCGTCGGCAGACATCGGGCACGGTCGCACCCTTCCCAAGGGCCACGTCAGCCTGCCGAAGCAGGCCCGCGATCTGCTCAGCACTGATCGGCCATGCTCGCCGCCGACTCGTCGCTACGCCTGGAGCGTGGCTGCGATCGCCTTGGCGGCGGCGATGCATTGTTCGCCCGCTGCAGCAAGCTTTTCCTCCGGCAGCCGTGAGACCGGGGCCATGATCGTCACGGCGGCCAGGAGCGTGCCCCGGGCGTCGAGGATCGGCGCGGCCACGCAGTGGATCCCCTCGAGGCCCTCGGCACGGTCCACCGTGTAGCCGAGTTGGCGTGCCGAGGCCAGTTCCCGCTCGAGGCTCGCACGGTCGGCGAGCGTCGTGGCCGTGAACCGCTTGAGCGTCGTCGCCTCGAGCCAGGCCGCGCGTCGCTCGTCGGGCCACCAGGCGAGGATCGCCTTGCCGGGCGCGCTCGAATAGAGCGGGGCCCGCATGCCCACCTGGCCACACACCTGCAGCGCCTGCGTGCCGCGGACCTGCTCGAGCACGAGTGATTTCCCACCCGATTCGACGACGAGCTGCACCGTCTCCCCCGACGCATCCCGCAGGTGCTTGAGCGCGGCGTGCGCGGCCACCACGAGGCTCTGCTCGCCGGCCTGCGGCCCGGCGAGGTCGAGCAGCCGGCCGGAGAGGGTGTAGGTCTTCGTCCCGGCGTGCTGGTGGCAGAAGCCGAGCGTGGCGAGCGTCTTCAGGATCCGAAACACGAGATTCGGCGTGATCCCGGAGAGCCTGGCCGCCTGGGCGGCGCTGATGCCGCGGGGATGCCGGGCGACGAGTTCCAGGATGGCGAGCGTCTTGCCGCAGGTTGGCGAGGGGAGGGCGTCGAAGTCGGGCGATGCCTTGCGGATGCCGCGGCGCGGCGAACGCGTGCGGGAGCCGTCGGTCGTGCGCATAGAAAACTGCCTCTGTTCGTGATGGCGAAGACGGCGTGAATCAGCCCGAAAAACTGGCTTCGGCGCGATTGATTCTTATTCGAGACTACGTTCTCATGGAGGGAATGACAAACCGATCCCTCGTGAATCATGGGTGGTTTGGGGCGCGG
>JBBAVM010000052.1:5305-19974 GCA_040397685.1 Pirellulales bacterium | reverse complement strand
CCGTATCTCGTGGAGCGGTGCTACGAGTGCCACGCCACGAGCGGCAAGCGCGAGCAGGACCTGGCCCTCGACTGGGCCGGCGGCATGCGCGAGGGGGGATTTTCCGGGCCGGCCGTCGTGCCCGGCGATCCGTCCGCAAGCGTGATCATGACGGCGCTCGAGCACCGCGACGACCTGCTCATGCCCAAGGGGGGCCCGAAGCCGTCTGAAAAAGTGGTGGCGGCGTTCCGGCGCTGGATTGAACTGGGGGCACCCGACCCGCGCGAGAAGCCGCCTTCCGCCGACGAACTCGCCCGCGAAGCGTCGTGGGATGCGATCTTCGCCCGCCGCCAGAAATGGTGGAGCCTGCAGCCGATCAGCCACCCGCCCGTGCCGGCGCCCACAGGCGGCGCGTCGTGGCTCGCCGCGAGCGATCACCCCGTCGATCGGTTTCTCGCAGCGCGACTCGCCGCCGCAAACATCGAACCCGCTGGCGAGGCCGACCCGGAGACGCTGCTCCGCCGGGCCACGCTCGTGCTCACCGGCCTGCCGCCGACGCCCGACGAGCGGGCCGCGTTTCTCGCCGACACCGCCCCCGACGCCTGGGAGCGTCTCGTGGACCGGCTGATCGCGTCGCCGGCGTTCGCCGAACGCTGGGCCCGCCACTGGCTCGACTGCGTCCGCTACTGTGAAACACACGGCAGCGAGGGGGATCCGCTCATCCCTCACGCCTGGCGATTTCGCGACTGGTGCATCCGCGCGATCCGCGACGACGTGCCCATCGACCGCTTCATCCGCGAGCAGATCGCCGGCGACCTCCTGCCCGACCCGCGGATCGACGCGGCGACGGGCGTGAACGAGTCGGCCCTCGGCATCGGCAACCTGCGGATGGTGCCGCACGGCTTCACGCCTACCGACGCGCTCGATGAACTCGTCACGTTCACCGACAACCAGATCGACGTCGTCTCGAAGGCGTTCCTGGGCATGACGGTGTCGTGCGCCCGCTGCCACAACCACAAGTTCGACGCCATCTCGCAGGCCGACTTTTATGCCCTCTTCGGCACGCTTGCCAGCTGCCGGCCCGCAGTCATCGAAGTGGATGCCGCCGGCCGCCGCGATGCGGCCCGCGCCGAACTGGCCGACCTCAAGCACCGCCTCCGCGAAGCCCTCGCCGACACGTGGCTGGCCCGCGTGGCCGCCGATCCCGAAGGCGTCGCACGTGGGCTTGCAGCCCACGCCGAGGCAGTGGCGAAGGCCGCCTGGCCCGCCGCGCCGCCGCTGGCCGAGGCCGAGCTTGGCACGGTGCGCGACCTTGCGGCGTGGTTTCGCTCGGGCTCGGGCGTCGGGGCCGCGTCAGCGCCGGGGGAGTTTCGCATCACCGCCGACGGCGACCGCGCGATCACGCGGCTCCTGCCGGCCGGTGTCCACTCAAACCTGCTCGTGGCGAGCGACGGCGCGGTGCTCCATTCGCCGCGATTCGAGGTGCCGCCCGAATGGATTCACGTGGCCCTCGCCGGCGCGGGCAAGGCCCGGCTGCGGCTCGTTGTCCGCAACTATCCGCGGATCGGGACCGTCTATCAGGAGGTGCGGCTCGAGGACGGCGTGCCGACGTGGGTTCCGATTCGCACGAACTACTGGAAAGGAGAGATCGCCCATCTCGAGATCGCGACGGCGGGCGACCTGCCGGTCGATCCGACCGACGAAAAGGGCTCGTGGTTCAGCGTGGTGGCCGTTGATCTTTCCGGAACGCGGCCGCCTGGAGGAGTGCCGCCTCCGGCTGCCGACGCGGCCCGGATCGCGACGGCGATCGAAGCCTGGAAAGGCGGCGCCGCGACCGCTGCCGACACCGCGCTCCTCGACGCCTGCCTCGTGGCCGACGTGTTGCCGACGCGGCTCGACGCCGCGAGCGCGATCGGCGAGATCACGACGCGCTTCCGCACGCTTGCCACGGCGATCCCGCCGCCCACCCGCGCGCCCGGCGTCGTCGAAGGCACCGTGTTCGACCAGCCGCTCTTCGTGCGCGGCAACCATCGGCAGCCGGCCGATCCCGTGCCGCGGCGGTTTCTCTCGGCGCTCGACCCGACGCCATTCCCAGCGGGCTCGAGCGGCCGGCTCGAACTCGCTGCCGCGCTCGTCGCCCCGACGAACCCGCTCACGCCGCGGGTGTTCGTCAACCGCGTCTGGCACCACGTGTTTGGCCGCGGGATCGTGGCGAGCGTGGACACGTTTGGCGCGATGGGCGACCTGCCGACGCATCCTGAATTGCTCGACCATCTCGCCACGGCGTTCGTCGCGCCGGCCAGCGTCGATCGCCCCGGCCCGACGCCGCAGCCCTGGTCGCTGAAGGGCCTCGTGCGATTGCTTGCCACGTCGCGGGCCTTCCGGCTCGCCGTGCAGCCTTCCGAATCGGCCGCGCGCCTCGATCCCGCCAACACGCTCTTCTCCCACGCCCGGCTTCGGCGGCTCGAAGGGGAGGCGATCCGCGACTCGCTGCTGGCGACATCCGGCCAGATCGACCGCGGCGAGTTCGGGCCGCCCGTCGGCGGCGACGCACGCCGCCGCAGCATCTACATGCATGCCCGGCGCAACTGGATCGATCCCTTCCTTGCCGCCTTCGGCCCGCCGAGCACGCTCTCCACGCAGGGCCGCCGCGACGAATCACACGTGCCGGCCCAGGCGCTCGTGCTCATGAACGGCAGCGTCGTGCACATCCTGGCCACGAGGCGGGCCGAGCGGCTCGTGGCCGAGTGGACCGGCGTGGCCGCTGCCGAGCGCATCCGGCGGCTGTTCGTCGAGACACTCGCCCGCGAGCCCACGGCCGACGAGGTCGCGGCGACGCTCGCCTGGATCGAGGCCGAGGCGGCGGCAGCGAACCTGGCTCCGGCCGATATTCCCCGCAGCGTGCCGCTCTGGGCGGGCGTGTTCCACGGTCTTGCGAACCTCGAGGAGTTCATCCATGTGGACTGACGCGGCAGGAGTGTTCGATCCACGCGCTTGCTTCTCGCGCCGCCATCTGCTCGGCCGGTCGTCGGCAGGCTTCGGCCTGGCCGCGCTCGCCGGGCTCATCGGCCGCGAGGCGGCGGGGGCGGGCGGTGCGGCCCGCGTGGTGAGGGCGCCGCGGGCCAAGCGGGTGATCTTTCTGTTCATGAGCGGCGGCGTGTCGCACGTCGATTCATTCGACCCCAAGCCCGCGCTCGCCGCCCGCGCGGGCCAGCCGATGCCCGTGCCCGTCGAGCGGACGCAGTTCAACAACAACGGCACGATCATGCCCGCCCAATGGGAGTTTCGCCCGCGCGGCGAGTGCGGCACCGAGATCAGCGAGCTCTTCCCGGAGATGGCCAAGCACGCCGACAAGCTCGCGGTGGTGCGGTCGATGACCTCGAAATTCAGCGAGCATGCCCAGGGCAATCTGTTCATGCACACCGGCTTCCCGTTCCTCGGCTATCCGAGCGCCGGAGCGTGGGCCACCTACGGCCTCGGCCGCGAGTGCGACGAGCTGCCCGGCTACGTCGTGTTGCAGAGCGGCGATTCCATCCCGCCCCACGGCGGCGTGGCCTGCTTCGGCAACGGCTTCCTGCCGAGCGACACGCAGGGCTCGATGGTGCGGTGCGACGCCGACCCGCCGTTGGGCGACATTCGCCCATGGGAAGCCGCCGCCGGCCAGCGGGCCCGGCTCGACTGGCTGGCCGGCATGAACCGCCGGTTTGGCGCCGAGACCGCCGCGACGGAAGCCATGGAGGCGGCGATCCGCACCCGCGAGACCGCGTTTCGGATGCAGGCGGCCGTGCCGTCGCTCACCGACCTTTCCGGTGAGTCGCAACACACGCTCGCGCGGTACGGCCTCGACGCCGCCGAGCCGCAGCAGGCCGCCTACGCCCGGCAATGCCTGCTCGCCCGCCGGCTCGCGGAGCGGGGCGTGCGGTTCATCGAACTCTCCTGCCTGGGCTACAAGATCGGCGGCGGCAACGGCCCTAACCCGTGGGACAACCACGGCAAGCTCAAGGAAGGCCACGAGAAGATGGCCCGCCAGGTGGACCGCCCCATCGCCGCGCTCCTCTCCGACCTCGACGAGCGGGGCCTGCTCGACGACACGCTCGTGATCTGGGCGGGCGAGTTCGGTCGCACGCCTTTTTCCCAAGGGAGCGACGGCCGCGACCACAATCCGCTGGGCTTCAGCATCTGGATGGCCGGCGGCGGCGTGAAGGGGGGCACGGTGCACGGCGCCACCGACGAGCTCGGCTACCGCGCCGTCGAAAAGGTCGCGACGCTCTACGACCTCTGGGCCACCGTCCTCCACTGCCTGGGCATCGACCACGAGGACCTGACGTTTCGCCACGGCGGCCGCGACGTGCGGCTCACCGACGTGCACGGCCACGTGATGCACGAGATCCTGACCTGAGAAAATCCATGTCGAGCAGCTTCAAGTCGGAACTTACCGGCTCTTTTTCCACGCCCTGCGACGACAACCCCACCGTGGCGATGGTGGAGGCCGCCTACCGGCACCACGGCCTGCATTGGCGGTACATCAACGCCGAGGTGCCCCCCGCGGGCCTCGCCGCCGCCGTGGCCGGGGCCCGCGCGATGGGGTGGCGGGGCTTCAATCTTTCGATGCCCCACAAGGTGGCCGTGATCGAGCACCTCGACGGCCTCGGCGAGAGCGCGCGGCTGATCAATGCCGTGAACTGCGTCGTGAGCCGCGACGGCAGGCTCATCGGTGAAAATACTGACGGCAAGGGGTTTCTGTCGTCGCTGGTGCCGGTGTGCGACCCACGCGGGAAGCATGTGATGCTCCTCGGCGCCGGCGGGGCGGCCCGGGCGATCGCCGTCGAGCTCGTGCTCGCCGGCGTGGCCCGGCTCTCGATCGTGAACCGCTCGGCCGACCGCGCCGAAGAGTTCGCCCGGATCGTGCGGGCGGCCAAGCCGATCGAGGTGTCGGTGGCGGGGTGGTCGGGGGATGTCGTCGTTCCCGGCGACGCGGACGTGCTCGTCAACTGCACGAGCATCGGCCTCGGCGATGCGACGGCCCAAGCGCCTGTCGCCACCGCGTCGCTGCGGCCCGGGCTCGTCGTGGCCGACGTGATCCCCAATCCCCCACACACGCATCTGCTCGCCGCCGCCGAGAAGGCCGGCTGCACCACGCTCGACGGCCTCGGCATGCTCGTCGGCCAGGGCATCCTCGGAATCAAATACTGGTCGGGCGTCGAGGCCGATGCCCGTGTGATGCGAGCGGCGCTCGAGGAGGCCTTTGCATGAGGTGCGCTCAGACCTATCTTCTGCCAGGTGCATGGTTGCTGAAAATCTTGGCCCAAGGAATCTGCCTCATGGCGCTCACGTCTCCCAGCTTGCTCGCCGCCGCCCCCGAGGAACGCACGGTCCACGCGCAGCCCTCGTGGATCCTTGCCACGAAAGACGTCGAACTCGCGGTGACGAAACGCGGCGGCCACCTGGCGCCGGTCACGTTCGACCGCGCCGCGGCCAAGCCGATCCGCCCCTACCACGTTTCGCCGTGGCAGGAGGAGAGCCTCGTAAATCTTCCCGCTGCGGTGCTCGTGCCGCTGCGGGGCGATTTTTTCTGCCTGCCGTTTGGGGGGAATACAGCACCGCGCGGCGATGAGCGGCACGTCCCCCACGGAGAGGCGGCCACGGCCGAGTGGAGGCTGGGCTCGCGGTCGCGCGATGCCGACGGCACCGAGCGACTCTCCCTCGTGCTCGACACGAAGGTCCGCCCCGGAACGATCACGAAGGAACTGGTTCTCGTGCCGGGGGAGCCGGTCGTCTATTCGCGGCACGTGATCAAGGGCTTCGCCGGCCCGACGCCACTGGGGCACCACGCCACGCTCGCGATGCCGGACGAGGAAGGCGCGATCCGCGTGTCCACGAGCCCGTTTCGGATCGGAATGACCTGCCCGGGCGTGTTCAGCGACCCGGCGAACCGCGAATACCAGTCGCTTGCGAGCGGGCAACCGTTTACCGACCTCTCGCACGTGCCGAGCGCCTTCAAGACGCCGGCCGACGTGGACTGCTCGCGGTTTCCCGCCCGGCGCGGCTATGCCGACCTGCTCGCCGTCGTCGCCGACGAAGCCAAGCTCGGCGGCGGCCCGGCGTGGACGGCGGCCGTCAACACGCAAGACCACTGGGCATGGTTCGCGATCCGCGACGCCCGCGTGCTCCCCACGACGGTGTTCTGGATCGAGAACCACGGCCGCCACGGCGTGCCCTGGCTCGGCCGCAACAACTGCCTGGGCCTCGAGGACGTGTGCGCGTTTTTCGCGGATGGCCTCGTGCCCTCGATCGAGCCGAACGTGCTCTCCGAGCAGGGCGTCCGCACCGCGATCGCGCTCGACGCCGCGCGGCCCACCGAGATCCGCTACGCACAGGGCGCCGTGCGGGTGCCGGCCGGCTTCGACCGGGTGAAGACGATCGATTTCTCGTCGGCTGGTCGGATGCGACTCGTGGCCGACTCAGGGGATGAAGTGACGGTGCCGGTGCGGCACGCGTTCGTCATGGGAGGCGCGGCGTCACCGTGAGCACACGATGTTCCGTCATCCAGGCTCAGACCGATGCGTGCGGGCCTCAGGCCTGGCTCGTCGTCGTCGGCATCCTCGCGCTCGCCGGCTGCAACCGCGCCGCGCCGGGCCCGGCTGCGCCCGCCGCCCCGCGCGGCACGATCGGCGTCTCGCTGCTCGCCCTCGACAATCCCTTCTTCAAGGTGATCGGCGACACGATCGCGGCCGAGGGACGCAAGCAGGGCTTTGCGACGCTGCTCGTCAGTGCCGACAAAGACCCGGCCCGGCAGGGCAACCAGGTGAAGGATTTTCTGGTCGCCAAGGCGGCGGCGATCGTTCTCTCCCCCTGCGACTCGAAGTCGATCGGACCGGTGATCCGCGAGGCCAATGCCGCAGGCGTGCCGGTGTTCACGGTCGATATTCCCTGCGACGAGCCCGGGGTCGTGATCGCCACGCAGGTCGCCACCGACAACCTCGGGGGCGGCCGTGAGGCCGGCCAGGCGATGATCGAGATGCTGGGGCCGGCCGGTGGACGCGTCGCCGTGCTCCACTTCAAGCAGGCGGAGTCGTGCCAGCTGCGCGTGCAGGGATTTCGCGAGGTGATCGACGCCCACAACGCCGCCGGCGGGCCGAAGATCGAGATCGCGACGGAGCTCGAGAGCGGCGCCGCCAAGGACAGCGGCGCGAAGGCGATGGAGGATGCGTTGCAGGCGTTTCCCGACCTCAGGGGCGTGTTTGCCATCAATGATCCGGCTGCGCTCGGCGCCCGGGCCGCGCTCGAGAAGGCGGGAAAGACCGAGCAAGTGGGGATCATCGGGTTCGACGGCCAGCCGGAGGGCAAGGAGGCGATCCGGGCCGGGAAGATCTTCGCCGATCCGATCCAGTTTCCCGACAAGATGGGCGCAGAGATCGTGGCGGCGATCGTGCGCTACTCGCGCGGGGAAACCCTGCCCCCGAAGACGCTCATTCCCACGAGCCTCTATCGCCAGGCCGACGCCGAGCGGGATCCGACCCTCGCCCCGGAGCCCGTCCGGTGATCCAGGCTGCGAATCCGCCGCTGCTCGTGATGCGCGGCATCGAGAAGTCGTTTCCCGGCGTGCGGGCCCTCGGTGGCGTGGATCTCGACGTGGACTCTGGCGAGGTGCTGGCCCTGCTTGGTGAGAATGGCGCCGGCAAGAGCACGCTCATGAAGGTGCTCGGCGGCGCGGTGCCGCCCGACGCCGGCCGGATCGCCCTCGCCGGCCGCGACGTCGCCTTCCGGTCTCCGCAGGAGGCCCGTGCCGCCGGGATCGCCGTGATCCACCAGGAGTTCAATCTCATTCCCGGGCTCACGGCCGTGGAGAACATCTTTCTGGGGCAGGAGCGGTCGCGCGGTGGCTTCATTTCGCGGGCCGACGAGCGCGGGCGGGCGGCCGACCTGTTCCGCCGGCTCGGGGCCACGATCGACCTCGACGTGCCCTGCCGGCAGCTCACCACCGCCCAGCAGCAGCTCGTCGAGATCGCGCGAGCCCTCGCCTTCGAGGCCCGGGTGATTGTGATGGACGAGCCCACCGCGGCCCTCACGGCGGGCGAGGCGGAACGGCTCTTCGGCATCGTCCGCGACCTGCGGAGCCGCGGCATCGCCGTGATCTACATCAGCCATCGGCTCGACGAGATCCTTGCACTCGCCGACCGCGTGCTCGTCTTGCGTGATGGGCGTCACGTGGGCTCGCAAGCGCGGGAGGGCCTCGGCCGACGGGAGCTCATCAGCCTGATGGTCGGCCGCGAACTGGCCGAGGAGTATCCGCGCCGCACGACGACGCCGGGGCCCGTGCGGCTCGCGGTGGCCGGCCTGTCGCGCGGCACCGCCGTCCGCGACGTGTCGTTTTCGGTGCGGGCGGGCGAGGTCGTGGCGCTCGCCGGGCTCGTGGGAGCGGGCCGCACGGAGGTGCTGCGGCTCATCTTCGGTGCGGATCGTCGGGATGCCGGGGAGATCAGCCTGGATGGCCGCAGGCTGGAGATTGTTACCCCAGCCGACGCGATCTCGGCCGGCATCGGCCTGCTCACGGAGGACCGCAAGACGCAGGGGCTCGTGCTTGCCCACTCGGTGCTCGAGAATTTTTCCCTGCCGAATCTGCCCCGGCTCTCATGGCTGGGCTTCATCGAGGGGCGTCGCGAGCAGGCTGCGTTCGCCGGTCATGCGGCTGCTCTCCGCATCAAAACGCCGGAGCCGGCGACGGCGGCCCGCAATCTCTCCGGTGGCAACCAGCAGAAGGTGGTGCTCGCCAAGTGGCTCGAGCGCGACTGCGACGTGCTGCTCTTCGACGAGCCGACCCGCGGCATCGACGTGGGCGCACGGCACGAGATCTACCTGCTCATGAACGACCTCGCGGCCCGGGGCCGGGCGATCGTGATGGTGAGTTCGGAACTGCCCGAGGTGCTCGGGATGGCCGACCGCGTCATCGTGATGCACGAAGGCCGGATCACGGGCGAACTCGACGCCCGCAGTGCGTCGCAGGAAGACGTGATGCGTTTGGCCGTCGCCTGACCCATGACACGCATGACGAGCATGAAGAACATAACAAGCATGACCAGCACCACCACGCTCCGCCGCCTGCTCGCCGACTACGGCATGCTGCTCGTGCTGGGGCTGCTTGCCGCCGTATTCAGCGGGCTCACGCTCGTGGAGCAGCCGGCCACCGACGCAGCAGCCGCCCGGCGGATGGGGGCGGCCATCCGCCGGACGGCTCCCGAGGCCCGTCGCGTGCTCGTGGCCGTACGGCCGACGGCAGCCGATGGCCTGCTCGCCGACGCGCTCGCCCGCGAGCTGCCTGCGGCGGGCTTCGAGGTGGCCGATATCGTCCGCGGCGAGCCGCAGGCGGTGCGGGCCGCACTCGAGCGGCTGGCGAGCGCGGGCGGACGCGTCGATGCCGTGGCGGCGACGGAGCGCACCGGGTCGTGGCTCGTGCTCACCGAGATGGGCGAGATCTTCCCCGCGCTCGGCCAGCCGCCGATCGTGATGCCCGACACGATCCTCTGGCCCACGTTCCTCAAGGCCGACAACCTCCTCAACATCGCCAACCAGATCGCGGTGATCGCGATCATGGCGATCGGCATGACGCTGGTGATCATCACCGGTGGCATCGATCTGTCGGTCGGCAGCCTCGCCGCGCTCGCGGCGGTGGTGGCGGCCCGCCTCATCCGCGATGCCTGCGGCGGCGTCGATGCTACGACTGCGGGAATGCTGTTCGCGAGCATCGTCGCGGTGGCCGGCTGCGGACTGTTGGGCGGCATCTCCGGGGCGGTGATCACGCTGTTCGGCGTGCCCCCCTTCATCGTGACGCTGGCGATGATGCTCGTCGCCAGCGGCCTGGCCTACATCGCCGCGGCGGGCCAGTCGATCTACCAGATCCCGGAGTCGTTCGTGTGGCTGGGCCGGGGCACGGGGCTGTTCGGGCTTCCGCACGCCGTGCTGCTCATGCTCGCGCTCTACGCGGCGGCCCACGTCCTCATGTCGCGGACCACGCTCGGCCGCTACCTCTACGCCGTCGGCGGCAACGCCGAGGCGGCCCGGCTCTCGGGCGTGCCGGTGCGGCGGGTGCTGCTCTTCGCCTACGTGGCCTGCGGGCTGCTCGCCGGGCTCGGGGGTGTGATCCTGGCGTCGCAGCTCAAGAGCGGGTCGCCCACCTACGGCTCGATGTACGAGCTGTATGTGATCGCGGCCGTGGTGGTCGGGGGCACGGCGCTCGCGGGCGGCGAGGGGCGGATCCTCGGCACCCTGATCGGCGCGTTCATCATCGCCGTGATCCAGAACGGGATGAACCTGCTCAATATCGAGAGCTACACGCAGAAGGTGGTGCTGGGCCTCGTCATCCTCGCGGCCGTGCTGGTGGACCGCCTGCGGCGTCGCGTGTGAGGTCGGCCAAGGGCAGGTCGGTACGACGCCGACGCTACCCTCGACTCCTCCGTTCCCCGGGTTATCTGGGCAGACGGGCCAGGATTGACAGCATCAGGCGGGCGTGGCCGGGCAGTCGCGACAGGACGTCCGAGATGAGCGACTGCTTGTAGACGTGGCTGCACGTGTTGCGGTCGGCAATCAGGTCGAGGGCCGGCTGGTATTCCGCCTCGAGCACGAAGCCCCGATCGAGGCCCGCCTTGATTGCACCGCGCGGGCTGTTGGGCACGTCGAGCCCTTCCGCCATCAGGCACGCCCTCAGATATTTCCAGAACATTTCGGCCGAATACTCGAACTTTTGGATCCGGCCGTTGTCGAGTCCGTCGCGCGCGATGGCGGGGAAGTCGTCGCTGTCGTACTCCAGAAGATCACGGAAGCCTTGCAGCGCCCGCTGGAGGTTGTCGTGGCCTAATTCGCCGCCCGCCATATCTCGCGTCCCTGGTAGGCATGCCGACGGAAATTGTCATCGTCGACGAGCGCGAAGTCGATCACCTGGCAGCGCCAGGGCACGTCGGATTCGAGCAACGCGTCCATCAGCCGCGATACGCCGCCGGGCCAGGGCTCCGGCCCGGCAATGCCGATGTCGACGTCACTGGAATGCTCGCAATGCCCGCGGGCCCGCGAGCCGAAGAGGAAGATCTCGTAGCGCGGGTCGGGTATGGCCGTGAGGCAGATCTGCTTGGCGAGGGCGAGATACCGCTCCTCGAACGGCGTGCGGTGCGAGGGTGTGGAGCGAGGTGCAACCATGTCGTGATTATAGTTCGCTCAAGAGCGACACGCAGAAGGTGGATTTGGGCTCGTGATCCTCGCAGCCGCGTTGGTGGACCGTCTTTGGCGATTCGGTCCGATCGCTTCAACGGCTCAAGGTGGCGGTCAGGACCGTGGGCGTGCGGACGCCGGGTTTTGTTTCGCCCGAGGGAATCACCGTGCGGCCACGCCATGAGACTGCCGGCGTCGTCACGGGCGTCGCGACGGGCGTGCCGGCAACGGCCGCAGGGATCTCCCCACCGGCGGCCCAGGTGTCGGCTGACGTGTCATAGAGATGCATGGCGCGGGGAAAGCCGGGATGTCGATCGGCGAGTTCCGTGCCGCGCTGGAAGAGAACGCCGTCGTCGCTTGGCAGGAACGCAAGCCTTCCGCCGCCCACCGGGATCGCAGGCCCTGCGGCGGCCACGAGCGGCACCGGCGGGGAAGCGAGAACCGTCCAGATTTGCGTCTCGGGATCGAAGGCATAGGCGTCGCGGAGAAACCGGCGGGTGACGCGGGTCACGCCGGCCATGGTGGCAGGGCGGGCCTCGGGCGCCGTCGGCACGATTTCGGCGCCGCTCACGAGGATCACGCGGCCCGCATGGGTGCCGAGCACCGGGAGGATGCGTGGCCGGCCGGGGCAGGGGGGATGCTGCTGCCACTGTGGCTGCGCGGTCGCTCGGTCGCCGCGTTGCGCGACAGCGAGCGCGAGATCGATCGACCAGAGCGTGCCGAGGGCGACCGTCGCATCTGGCATCTCCAGGCCACCCGCGACATAGAGCCGGCTACCCACGACCACACCGGCCGCGTAGGCCACGGGCTTCGGCAGCGGGGGCAGGGCGTCGGGCTCGACCGTGATCCTGCGCGCGGCGGCATCCCACCCAAGCGCGACGGTCGAGGCGATGTGCCGCGTGCCATCGCAGCCGCCCACGCACCATATGCGGCCGCCAAACGTGGCCGACACGCCGTAGCCGAGCGGAGCGGGCAGGGGCGTGGCCACTTCCCACCGGCCGCCGGGCTCGGCGAGCATCCAGGCCGTGGCGTGCCACACCTTCGCGCCCCCGTCCCACGGCGGCCGATCGGGAAAGTTTGCACCGCCCGCGACCACGAGTCGGCCACCGTCCTCGCCGCCGCACACGCCCGCGAACGCCCCCGCGACGCCCCTGGCATCAGGAAGATCGGCCAGCCGCTCCCAGGCAAAGGCATCGCCCGCGCACGCCTGGCCGGCGATCCGCGCAAGGGCCGCGACCGCGACGATCACGATTCGCAGCGTCATGGATGGAAGACTAGCCCGGTCAATGGCACTCCGGCAACTGCCGTTCCCCTGACCGAGCTGGATTTGCTGCACCAGCCGATACGAAGGTTCAGGATTTCAAAGGCAGTCCAGGTATAATCAGTGTCATGTCGAACATCGACGTCTCCAAAAAGGTTGCCGAACTTGCTCGTGCCTTGCCTGATCAACGGCGGTGGGACGTGTTCGAGGCGACCTGCGGCGACAGGGTGCGGGCTGGGGATGTGGCGTGGGCCGCTTCCCTTTCTCCTGCGGAGCGTCTGGCCGTCGCCGACGACCTGCTCTCCACCATCCGGGCGGTGCGTGTTGCGGCGGGGGACTGGCAGGCGGTTGACAATCGGGCCTGGTGTGAAACGCTCGCCGAGCGGGATCGACAAGTGGCAGCTTTTCGCTGCCTGGACGAGGTGACCCATGGAAGCGGCCCTGTGGCCGACGCTGGCTGACGCGGCGCACCTCCTCGAGACCCGCGGCATCCGGTTCGCCTTGATCGGCGGCCTTGCGGTGTCGCTTCGCGGTCAGCCTCGGATGACGGTCGATGTCGATCTTGTGATCCTTGCCGATATCGATCAGGCCCTGCAGCTGGCACAGGAGCTCAGTTCGACACCATTCGAGCCGCTCTTTCCCGGCGTGGAGGAGGTGGTAGCACGGTCGTACATCCTGCCGCTGCGGCACCGCGTGACCGGAATCCGGGTCGATGTGGCAATCGGAATGTCGGGATTTGAGCAGCAAGCCGTAGTGCGTGCCACAAAGGTCACGATCGGCGACGTCCATATACCCGTGGTGGCGGTTGAGGATCTGCTCGTCATGAAAGCTCTCGCAGGGCGACCCCAGGACGAGCAGGACATACGCGGCTTGGTGGCCGCCCAACGTGACGCGATTGATTGGCCTGCGTGTCTCGACGTTGCCGAGACGTTGGGTGAGGCAATCGACCTCGATATCGCGGGTCGCCTGCGAACGGCCCGTCGCGACGTGTGACCACCATGTTCGGCTGCCTCCCACCACCATACAGGCCTGTTCCCTTCGATCACGATTCGCAGCGTCATGGCCGGGCCCACGCGAAGAAGCCGATTGCCTCGAGCGACTCGCGGAGCTGCGTCTCCTCGGCCCCGGTAAGCCGCGGCAGCGGCGGCCGGCACGTCCCGCAGGGCGGGCCGATCAACGCAAGCACCGCCTTCATGGCGGGGTGGAATGGAAACCGCATCAAGACGCGGATCATCGCCACCGCGCGGAGTTGCTCCGTGCGGGCGGCCTCGAGATCGCCGGCATCGAATGCTGCCATGAGCCGGCGGTAGAGCGGCGCGGCGGCGTTGAACGTCGAGCCGATCGCCGCCCGGGCCCCGACGGCAAGCGCCGGCAGCAGCATCTCGTCGTAGCCCGAAAGCATCTCGAACCGGCCGCCGTCGAGCGCAACGCACTCCGCGAATTCGTGGAGCGTGTGGGCCGTGTACTTTACGCCCGCGAAGTTCGGGATCCGTTCGCCGGCCTGCTTGAGAAGCTCGACGACGTCGATCGCCACGCCGGTCATGGCGGGGATGTGGTAGTAGTAGAATGGAAGCTTCGGGGCCGCAGCGGCGATCGCAGCGGAGCATTCGACCGCCATGGCCGCGTCGCGGATCGGAAAGTAGCAGGGCGGCATCGCGGAGGTGGCGCTCGCCCCGATCTCCGCGGCGTGGCCGGCGAGGTCGGCCGCTTCGGCGAGCGAGTCGTGGCCCACGTGCACGATCACGGGCACGCGGCCGCCCGTGGCCTGCACGAACGCCGCCGCCACCTCCCGCCGCTCATGCGACGAGAGCGACACGCCTTCCCCGGTGCTCCCGCACACATAGAGCCCCGTCACGCCGTCGGCCAGCAGCCGCTCCACGAACGGCGGGATGGCGGCGAAATCGACGCGGCCATCGCGGCCAAGCGGCGTGTACGTGGCGGGGAGAACCCCGGTGAGGCGGTTGTGCATGGGCGACAGTTCTCAGGTTTATTTTTTCGATTGTGGAGGTGTCGGTCGCGGCTCAATCAGTTTTCGTAGACGGTCGTACTCCGGGTTCGCGCACTTCTCGCCCCACTCATACAGCACCTGGATGAGCCCAGCGTCATCCTCCGGCTCCTGCCCCTTGTCGCCCGTGGCGGCGATCCAGTCGGCGAGCAGCTTGCGATGGTGCGCGAGCGCGGCGGCGTGGGCCGGATCGGCAGCCAGGTTGTTGATTTCGTGCGGATCGCT
>JBBAVM010000052.1:0-5205 GCA_040397685.1 Pirellulales bacterium | reverse complement strand
TGCAGAAAAGAGGTCGCGGCCCTCCATGTGGCCGGGAATCGGCAGGCCGAGGATGCCGAGCGTGGTGGGGGCGACGTCGATCGATGATGTGAGATCGTCGCGGACGCTCCCCGGCGGGATGCCTGGGCCGGCCACGATGAGCGGCATATGGATGCCCCCTTCGTAGAGAAACTGCTTGTGGCGGTGCAGGCCGTAGCCGTGGTCGGAAAACAGGATCACGACGGTCGAATCGGCGAGGCCATCGCGTTGCAGGGCGGCGAGGATCTCGCCAACCTGCTCGTCGGTCTTCACCAGGCAGTCGTAGTGGCGGCCGATCTCTTCGCGGACCTCGGGGATGTCGGGATAGTAGGGGGGCACGGGCACGGTCGCGCGATCGACCGCCTGCGTCGGCGGCGGGCCATTCCAAAGCTGCCCGAGCTTTCCGCCCGCCAGCTGCACTTGGCCGAAGAACGGCTGACCTGGCTCCCGTCCCCGCCAGCAGTCGCCGGTGAGCGTCCTCGCGGGCCCCCAGGTTTTTTCATCGACGCAGAAATCGTAGAAGTCGGCCCGGCGGAAGACAAAATTGAAGTCATCCTTCACACACCCGTCGTTGAACGTGTACACGCCGTGCTGGCGGCACCACTGCGGCAGCGGCACCACCCCCTCGGGCAGATGGATCATGCCGATGCCGTCGTGCTTCGTGCCCACCGCCATGTTGCGCGAGCTGCGGTGGTGATGGACGCCGTAGGTCGTCTGCATCGCGCCGAGCATCACGGCCGAGCGCGTCGCCGAGCAGACGCCGGCTGACGTGTAGAACCGTGTGAAGCGGGTGCCCTGCGCTGCGAGCCGGTCGATGTGGGGCGTGGCGATCAGTTTTTCGCCGTAACAGGAAAACCAGCCGCTCACGTCCTCGAGATAGATCCAGAGCACGTTCGGCCGCGCCGCCGGTGGTGCGGCAGCCTGCCGGCGGTCGGCGGGCTTGCCGCGATACGCCGGATTGGGCTTGGGCACGACCTCGGCCGAGTCGGCGAGCAGCCGGTCGATCACGCCCTCGAGCTCCTTGACCTTCTCCGGACGTTCGGTCGCGAGGTTGTTTGTTTCGCCGAGATCGTTCGCCAGGTTGTAGAGCTCGCGGGTCGAGCCATCGCCCTGGGGCGCGGGCTCCTGGCGGCGGATCAGCTTCCAATCCCCTGCGTAGGCCGCGGCGCCGTGGGGCCGACCGGGAAACCAGATCACGTAGTCGTCGCGGGCGTGGGCGGCCGTGCCGCGGAGCACGCCTGCGTAACTGATGCCGTCTTTCACCTGGGCCGGATCGGCGGCGACTCCGGCGAGGTCGAGGAGCGTCGGGTAGATGTCGGTGCAGCCGACGAGGGCGTCGCTCGTGGTGCCGGGCTTGATCCGGCCGGGAAACCGCACCACGAGCGGCACGCGCACGCCCCCCTCGTAGAGCGTGCCCTTGCCGTCGCGGAGCGGCGCGTTGTTGGTCGGCGGCTTGAAGCCGGCCCACTTTCGATACCTCGCCGTCGTCGGGTCGCTCGCGTCGTCGCGGCGTTTCTTGGCCCCTGCGTCGTCGGTCATGCTGTGGGTGTTGCCGCCGTTGTCGCTCGTGAAGATCACGATCGTGTCGTCGGCGATCCCCAGCCGGTCGAGCGTGTCGAGGAGCCGGCCGAGGCTTTCGTCGATGCTCTTGAGCATCGAGGCCATCACGGGATTGCCCTGGCGACCGGTCGGGTCGGTCCGCTTGGCCATCTCGGCCGTGAGCGACTCCTTGTGGCCCCAGGGCCCGTGGACGCCGTAGTGCCAGAGGTTGAGGAAGAAGGGCCGGCCGGCGTTCTCCTGCACGCTCGTCTCCACGAACCGGATCGCCTCGTCGGTGAGCCGGTCGGTGATGTACTCGCCGGCAGGGCCGTCGGTGATCGTGCCGACAAGCCGCTTGCGGCCTTTCGCGGGCGGGCCGCCCGGCGGAGTGACGCCGTAGGGAGAAAAGTAGGCGTTCGGCGGCCCTGCATCCGGATGGCAGTGGAACGCCACGTCGAAGCCCTGTGCCTCCGGCCAGTGCGGCTCGGTGAGCCCGAGGTGCCACTTGCCGAAGTGGCCGGTGCGGTAGCCCGCGTCGCGGAATGCCTCGGCGAGCGTGTGTTCGGCCGGGTCGAGGAAGGTCTTGCTCGTGGGATACACGAACGGCTGCGCCGGCGGGCCCGACTCCGCGAGCGCCTGTTCCGCGGGGGCGGTGTGGCCCACGGCCGACGTGATCCCGTGGCGGGCGGCGTTTTTGCCCGTGAGCAGGCAGGCCCGCGTGGGGGAGCAGAGCGGCTGGGCATAAGCCCGCGTGAACCGCATGCCCTGGCCGGCGAGGCGGGCGATGGTGGGCGTGTCGTAATACTGCGAGCCGTAGGCGGAGGAATCCATCCAGCCCATGTCGTCCACGAGGAAGAGGATGACGTTTGGCTTCTTGGGCATGGAAGTGGTTTGGGCGGCCGGCCGCGATGTGGCCGTCAGGTGGTGCTCGGCGAACAGCTTTTCGTGGTGCCGTGCCGAGCCCGATGAATCTCCCGTGAGACCCGGCGGCTGGAGGTGTGCCGCCCACGCTTCGAGGCGGCTTGTGAGCCGGGCGACGATCTCCGGGTGGCTCGTGGCGAGGTCGCGGTCGTGGTGCTCGCCTTCGGGCCGCGTGACGTCGAAGAGCAGGGGGGCATGGTCGCCGAGCGTGATCAGTTTGTAGGGCATTTCGAGCACGGCCGCCTGCGAGCCCCAGCGCCAGAAGAGATGCTCGTGCGCCGGCCCGGGCCGGCGGCCGGTGACGAACGGCGTGAGGTCCACGCCGTCGAGCGAGGCGTCGGGAGCGAGGCCCGCCGCGGCAATGGCGGTCGCCGCGATGTCGAGGTTGATCACGGGCTCGTCGTAGGTGGTGCCCGCCGGCCAGGTGCCGGGCCAGGCACCGATGAAGGGCGTGCGGATGCCCCCCTCGGCCAGCATGCCTTTCTGGCCGGCGAGCGGGGCGTTGAGCGAGCCGTTCCAGGCCTTGCCGAGCGGCGCGCCGTTGTCGCCGGCAAACATGATCAGCGTGTTTTGCTCCGCACCCATCTCCCGGAGTTTCGTGCGGATCCGGCCGAGTCCGTCGTCCATCGCGGCCACCATCGCGAGCGCCTGCCGGCGGGCGAGCGGCAGCGATTCAGGCGTCTGGCTGAACCACGGCTCGGGCGATTCGAGCGGCACGTGCGGCGCATACCAGGCGAGGTAGAGAAACCAGGGCTTGCCGGGAGCCTGGGCACGCCGATCGAGAAACGAAATCGCCGCGTCCGTCTGCACCACCACGCGAAAGCGCTCGTCCACGACGCGGTGCGGCGCGTCGGGGAAGGGCCGGCCCTCGAGGTCGTGCGAGGCTTCATACCGCCGCAGTTCGCCGCGGAAGTATTCGGCGAAGCCCTGGTGGTGCGGCATGTGGTCGGGCAGCAGGTGATAGCCTTCCCCCTTCCGCTTCTCCCCGCCGATGTCGAGGTGGCATTTGCCGATCCAGCCGCTCGTGTAGCCGGCGGGAGCGAGCAGTTCGGCGATCGTGCGCTCGGCGAGGGGGAGTGGGCCGTGGTTGTTGTCCTCGACGCCAAACCGCTGCTGGTAGCGGCCCGTGATCAGCCCGGCCCTAGAGGGCACGCACTGCGGGGCCGAGACGTAGCCCCGTGGAAACCGCACGCCGTCGCGAGCCAGCTGGTCGAGATGCGGCGTGCGGATGTCGGGGTCGGCGCCTTGGATGGCAAGGTCGGCCCAGCCGTGGTCGTCGGAATAGATGACGAGAATATTCGGCGGCGGCGGGGCGGCGGCCGCCGTCTGCGACGCCAGGGCGGCGATGGCACAGATGATTTTGGCGACCATGGAGCAGGCAAACCCTCGGTGATGTATCAAAGATGATATCATGCAGCCGCTCGCATCCGGGAGTATCGCATGATCCGCCATGGGAAGGATCCACGTCCGAGCGTTGTCGTCTGCGTGGGCGGCGTGGCCCTCGCCCTGCTCGCCGGCTGCGGCTACCGCCGGCCGGCGCTTCTGCCCACGGAGGCGATCGTCACGCTCGACGGGACCCCCGTTGCCGGAGCGAGCGTCATGCTCGTCCCCAACGCGGCCGGCCGGCCGGCCGTAGGCACGAGCGACGCCGCCGGCATACTGATGTTTTCAACCTATGGCTCGCGCGACGGCGTGCCACCGGGCGACTACAAGGCCGTGGTCACGAAACTCGTGCCCACGAAAAAGGCGAGGGCGAAACTGGAAAAACTCAGCTTGCGGCCGGCCGCGGAGGGGGAGGAGGGCATTGAGCCGATGACGGAGATGCAGGACGACGACTACGAAAACCTGCTGCCCGCGAGGTATGCCGCCGCCGGCACGACGGATCTCGCAGTGACGATCGACCGCGCGACGCGCAGGATCACGCTGGCCCTCGAGTCAGGCAAGTAGGCCCGCCCACAAGCTCGCCGGCTAGGCACGGCGGCGGCCGCGGCGGAGGGCGGCGGCGAGCCCTGCGGCTCCGGCGGCGAGCATCGCGAGCGTGCCGGGCTCGGGCACGATGATCACATCGCCCGTCGCCTGGCTGAAGGTGAGCGTCTGGCTGCCCTGCTGGAGCTGCCACGTGCCGCTGCCAGCCGTCTGCCACGTGCCCGCGTAGAAGCCGCTCGAGGTCACGCTCGTGAGATTGCCCGAGGGCGATCCCGTGAAATTGAAGAGGTCGAACGTCGTGTTGTCGGCCACGGCGCTGCCGATCCCAAATGTGATCGACAGCAGGCCGTCGTAGGTGAGCCCGCCCGCGGTGGTGATGTCGATGCCGTCGTATTGCGACCCGCGGGCCGTGCCCTCGATCTCCATGAGCGTCGTGGCCGTCGACTCGAGCGCAAGCGACGCGAGCGTGAGCAGGCCGGGGCTGTTGCCCGGCGAAAGCGTGCCGGCCACGTTCACCTGGCTGCCAATCTGGCCCGAGCCGCCGAGGATGGCCCCGGCGTTGACGGTGAAGAGCCCGCCGCCGCTATTGGTGCCGTTGACGAGCAGCGTGCCCTGCTCCACCAGCCAGGGGAACGTCGTCGAGTTTGATCCCGTGACGACGAACGTGCCGAGCCCGACCTTCGAGATCGTGCCTGACTGCAGATTGGTGGCCCCGTTGATGATCGACCCGCCGAGCACGACCGTGCCGCCGGCAGCGGCGGTAAGCCGGGCGTTGGTGTTCACCGTCATGCCGCCGCTGAA
>JBBAVM010000051.1:0-22918 GCA_040397685.1 Pirellulales bacterium | reverse complement strand
GGGGCACGACCTTGTTGTATTCGCCGTTGGCCTGGTTGATCATCTGCTCGCGCTCCTGCTGGGCGCGGTTGACCTCCTCGAATGCCTGCTGCACGGCCGCGGGCGGATGCACGTTCTTCAGCTGAACCTGCTGCACCCGCAGACCCATGTTGAGCTGCTGGGCGAGCGCGGAGAGCTTGGCGATCGCCTCGTTCTCGATCCCCTGCCGGCCGATCGTGAGCACCTCGTCCACGGTGCGATCGCCCACCACCTCGCGCATCACGCTCTCGGAGAAGTCGCGGAGCGTGGGGCCGGGCTCGCGATGGTTGAAGAGATACTGCTCGGGATCGCTGATCTCATACTGCACGACCCACTCGACGTGGGCGGCGTTCAGGTCGCCCGTCACCATGTCGCGTTCGCGTTCCTGGTCGTTCGACACCTGGTCGGGGTTCGTGACGTGGGGGGATCCGAAGCCGAACTCCATCTTGAGTTGGCGCTTCACCGGCAGGATCGTGACGGTGTCGATCCCGAAGGGGAGCTTGAACCGCAGGCCCGGTCCGGCCGTGCCGATGAACCGGCCGAACCGCTGCACCACGCCCACGCTCTCGGGGCCGACGGTATAGACGCCGCGGGCGAGGCCCGCAAAAAGAAGCAACGCGAGCCCTGCCGTGAGCAGCACCGGCAGCGGAAGGCCGCTCCCGGCAGGCAGCCGGGGAAACTGTGGCGGGTTCGGGAAGCGCGGGAAGTCAGCCATGCGTGCCCGACGATACCCTCGGGACCCGGCCCGTTCCAGAACGCCGCGTCAGCGGGCGCCGGCCCGGGCGCGGGCGATGAGAAAATCAACGAGTTCCTGGCAGTGGAAGAATCCTTCCCAGAAGGAATGCCCCTGCCCCTCGGCGACGATGAGGTTCACGAGGTCGCCCTTGCCGAGCGCCTCGTACCGCTGCTTGAGCCGCCCCGAGTTGGGTTCGAGAGGCACGAGCTTGTCGATGTCGCCGTGGATGATGCAGAACGGCACGTCGGCGCTGGCCGCGACGTCGATGCGCTCGATCGGGCAGAGTTCGCCAGCCTTGGCGAGGAGCACGTCGGGAGCGAGGCCATAGGCCGGGGCCGCCTTCTCGACGCCGGGATAGCTCCGCCAGTCGTACACCGGGTAGATGCCGCCGACGCCGGCCGTGAGGTCTGGATGCGCGATCGCCCAGGCAGTCGCCCACAGGCCGCCGCGGCTCCGGCCGAGCACGGCCGGCTTCCGCGCATAGCCGCGGCGCACCATCTCCGCGTGCAGCGCCTCGGCGGCCTTGACCGCCTCCGGGCTGCCGTACGACTCGCCGGTGTCGATGCCCGCCACCGCGATGCCCGCGCGCGTGAACTGCTCGTGCATCCACCGCTCGGCCTCGTCGGGATACGCCGGCAGGGTCGGACCATAGAGGATCCAAGGCCGCGCGGCCGCCGCGGCTTCGCTCGGCGGTTTTCCTTCAGGGGTGTGATCGGCCGCGGGCGTGAACAGAAACGCCGTCTTGCCGGCGATCGAAAAGACCTCGCCGGGCAGGATGAGATCCTTCTTCGCCGGCGGGTCGGCGGCCCGCGCAAGGTGACAGAAACCAATCGCGAGAATGACGGCGGACGTCAGTGAAATCGAGGTGTTTTTCATCATGCACGAGAGTCTATCGTTCGCTTCATGACGCACCAACCGGACATCGAACGGCAGATCGAGTTCGACTTCCTGCGGGCGACGGAGATCGCCGCGCTCAACACGCTCCAGTGGCTCGGCAAGGGTCAAAAGGAACTCGCCGACGCGGCGGCCTGCGACGCGATCCGCGGCATGTTCGATCTCACCGAGATGCGCGGCGAGATCGCGATCGGCGAGGGGATCAAGGACGAGGCGCCCGGCCTCTTCAAGGGGGAGCGCGTGGGCACGTGGCGGGAAGGCGCGCCCCGGTTCGAGATCGCCCTCGATCCGATCGACGGCACGACGAACGTCGCCAAGGGGATGCCCAACTCACTTTCCTGCATCGCGGCCGGCCTCGTCACCGACGGGCGGCCCTGCCTCCTCGACGTCCCGGCCTTCTACATGCACAAGCTGGCCTATCCGCTGGAGGTGCGAAAGGCATGGGTCGCCGACCCGAAGTTGCCGATCGACATCGATGCCCCGGTGGGTGAGGTGATCGACGTGACGGCGCGGATCCTCGGGAAGGAGGTGCGCGACGTGGTCGTGTCGATCCTCGACCGGCCCCGCAACGAGCCGCTCATCGAGGAGGTGCGCAGGAAAGGCGCGGCGCTGCGGCTGATCCAGGATGGCGACATCGCCGCGGCGCTCGCGCCGGCGCTCCGCACGAGCTCGATCGATCTCTATGTGGGCATCGGGGGTGCGCCCGAGGCGGTGTTGTCGGCGGCAGGCCTCCGGTGCCTGGGCGGCGGGATGCGGGCCAAGATCTGGCCGCGGGACGAGGCCGAGCGGAAGCACCTCGTCGCCATCGGCTGGGGCGACCGGCTCGACACGCAGTTCATGTCGCGCGATCTCGCCGGAGGCGACCATGTCATCTTCGCCGCGACTGGGATCAGCACGGGCCCGCTGCTCGAAGGCGTGGAGGTGCGCGGGGCGATCGCCACGACCCATTCGCTCGTCATGCGGGCGCGGAGCGGCACGGTGCGGTTCGTCGCGGCCCACCACGATCTCGAGCGGAAGACGATCCACCTGCGGAGCACGCAGGCCGAGCGCCGCGTGTGACACTCGCGTCAGGCCGGAAGCACGCGGGCGCCGGCGGCGGCGCGGGTCGCGAACATCTCGGCGTCGATGCCGGTCGCCGATCGATATCCCTGGCCGAGCGCCGCCATGACCGCGTCGGTGGCATCGGCCGCCACGAGGGCGATGGCGCAGCCACCGAAACCGCCCCCCGTCATCCGGCAGCCGAACACGCCGGGCAGAGCCGCCGCGATCTCGCACAGCACGTCGAGTTCGCGGCAGGACACTTCATAGAGGTCGCGGAGCGACGCATGGCTTTCGTGCATGAGCCGGCCGGCGGCCGGCCAGTCGCGCGCTTCGAGCGCCGCCACGAACGCGAGCGTCCGGTCGTTCTCCGCGAGGACGTGCGCAGCCCGGCGGGCTTCGCGGTCGGGGAGTTTCTCTCGGCTCGCCGCCCAGATCGCGGGCGTCACGTCGCGCAGCGAACGGCAGCCGAGCCCGGCTGCCGCCGCCTCGCACTCCGTGCGACGGCGGGCGTATTCGCCATCGGCCAGGCTGTGCCGCACGCCGCTGTTGACGACGACGAGCGCGACGTCGCCGCCGCCGAACGGCACCGCCCGGATCTCGCGGCTTCGGCAGTCGATCAAGAGCGCATGCCCCGCGCGGCCGAACGCCACCGCGCATTGATCCATGATGCCGCACGGCACGCCGGCGAAGTCGTGCTCGGCCTGCTGGCAGAGGAGCGCCTTGTCGAGTGGATCGAGCGCTCGGCCGCAGAGCGCCTCGACGGCGGTGGCGGTGGCGACCTCGAGCGCGGCGCTGCTGCTCAAGCCCCCGCCGGCCGGCAGGTCGGCGGACACGACCGCGTCGAAGCCAGGGATGCTCCAGCCCAGACGCTGGTATCCCGCGAGCACGCCCGCCGGATACCGCGCCCAGTCGCTCCGGCCGGGCTGGAGCGGCGCACGCAGGTCGAGTGTGGCGGCGATCGCCTCGCGGTCGGAGCGCAGTGTCGCCACGCCGTCCGTGCGGCGCGTGACGGCGATCGTGACACCCCGTTCGATCGCCATCGGCAGCACGAAGCCATCGTTGTAGTCGGTGTGCTCGCCGATCAGGTTCACGCGTCCGGGCGCGTGAACCGTGAACGCGTCGGGCGCTGCATGCACTGGGCGATTCATGGCGGCTGCCTGCGCGATTTCGTGCAGGCGAGGAACCTTGCGGATCGGTCAATCTCTTGGCTACGGGTGGTGGGCCATCCGCGGGGCTGGTACCTTCAAGAATAGCGGCGGCTGCCGCAGGTGTTCACCCCGTGGAGGCGGTTGGCATGCAGGCTTCTCGCAGGAAGGTTTCCCGTCGTCGCGCGCTCCAGGCCGGGCTGTCTGCCGGCGCCGCCTTCGCCGTGCCGACGATCATCCCCTCGTCGGCGTTGGGGCTCGACGGCGCGGTCGCGCCGAGCGAGCGGATCATCGTCGGGGGCATCGGCATCGGCCGTCGCGGCGAGTACGACCTCGGCTGCTTCCTCGAGCAGCCCGACGTGATCTTCACCGCGATCGCCGACGTGAAGCAGGGCCGGCGCGAGGCGGTGAAGAAGATCGCCGACACGAAGTACGGCACGCAGAACTGCACGATGCACCGCGACTTCCGCGAGGTGCTCGACCGCAAGGACATCGACGCGGTGCTCATCGCGACGGGCCCGAATTGGCACGGCCTCCTGGCGATGCTCGCCGCCAAGGCGGGGAAGGACATCTACTGCGAGAAGCCCTGCACGAAGAACATCGCCGAGACGCTCATCCACCGCGACACGATGCGGCGCTGCGGCACCGTCTTCCAGGCGGGCACCCAGCGGCGCAATCTGCCGCACTATGCCTTCGCGTGTGAACTCGCCCGCACCGGCCGGCTGGGCAAGATCAAGAAGGTGTTCGCGCACCCGCGTGGCATGACGGCGCTTCTGAGCGGCTGGCTGCCCGAGGCGCCGCTCCCCGACCCGAAGGTGGACGACTGGGACATGTACCTGGGGCCCGCGGCGTGGCGGCCGTTCAATGCCGACACGCTCAAGGACGGCTTCAACTTCGAGAAGGGGGGCGGCTTCATCGGCGGCGGCGTGCCGAAGGGCGGCGGCGTGCTCGAGTGGGGTTCGCACTGCGTCGATCTTTGCCAGTGGGCGGTGAACGACGGCCCGCCGCCGGTCGAGTATCACCCGCCCCAGGGTGACCAGATCGTCTGTCGCTATGCCGACGGAGCCGAGCTCATCTTCCGCGAGAAGGACTGGATCCCGCTCGGCTCCTGCCCCGTGCGGTTCGAGGGGGAGACGGGCTGGGTGGAGGCCGGTGACTCCGGCAAGCTCGTGCTCAGTTCGCCGGAGCTTCTGGCCGGCCGGAAGATCGAGGAGATCGGCGGCTATCCGGCCACCTTCCATGTCCGCGACTTCCTCGACTGCGTGAAGACCCGCGGCAAGCCCAAGGGCAACGCCGATGCGGCCTGCAACGCCCATATCGCCTGCCATGCGGCCAACATCGCGATCTACCTCGGGCGGACAGTGAAGTTCGACAACGCCACGAACATGTTCGTCGGCGACGACGAGGCGAACCGGCTGCGGTCGGAGGCGCTCCGCGAGCCGTGGCGGCTGTGATTCGCTGAAAAGCAGACCGAACATTTTCCAGCAACACGAATAGTTCCTGCAACAAGGAGTGATCGAGATGGAGTGGAACCGACTGGCCGCCATCGGCTGCCTCGGAGCGTGGCTGGGCCTGGTGGCATCGGGTGCCGCCGCGGCGCCGCTGCCCACGGAGGCCGACCTCCTCGCCGTGGTCCGTTCCGACGCCGCCGAGGCCGACAAGGCGATCGCCTGCAAGAACCTCGCGGTGAAGGGCTCGGCCGCCGCCGTGGGCGACCTTGCCAAACTGCTCGGAAACGAACGCCTCGCCTCGTGGGCCCGAATCCCGCTCGAGGCCATCCCCGGCCCGGAGGCGAGCGCGGCACTGCGGCAGGCCGCCGGGTCGCTCTCGGGCCGGCCGCTCGTGGGCGTGATCAACTCGATCGGCGTGCGGCGCGACAAGGATGCGACGGAGATGCTCGCCGGCCGCCTCGGCGACGCCGACGCGGAGGTGGCCGCAGCCGCCGCCGCGGCCCTCGGCAAGATCGGCACGCCCGCCGCCGCGGCGGTGCTCTCGAAGAATCTCGCCGCGGCGGGCCCGCGGCTCGATGACGTGGCCCAGGGGGGAATCGTGTGCGCCGAGCGGCTCCTCGCGGAGGGAAATGCCGCCGCCGCCGCGACGCTCTACGACACCGTGCGCACCGCGAAGGTGTCCGAGCAGCGCGTGGCCGAGGCGACGCGGGGCCTCATTCTCGCCCGCGGCAAGGACGGCATCCCGCTCCTCGTGGAAACGCTCCGGTCGCCGTCGCGGCGGCTGGCAAACATTGGGTTGTTCACGGCGCGGGAACTCCTCGACGGGCCGCGGAGCGGCGACGTTGACATGGCCTTGGCCGCCGAAGCGACGCGGCTGGCGGGCACGGCCGGCGGCGAACGCGCGGCGCTCGTCGTGAACGTGCTCGCCGACCGCAATGCCGACGGCGGCGCGAGCCCCGACCTGCGGGCGCTCGTCCT
Organism: Pirellulales bacterium; assembly: GCA_040397685.1. Lineage (GTDB taxonomy): Bacteria > Planctomycetota > Planctomycetia > Pirellulales > UBA1268 > RGVT01. Next base: position 16,655 of record JBBAVM010000051.1, on the reverse strand, counting down.
CACGTGGGCCGGCTCCGGGCCGCAGGCGGTGCGGCTGGCGGCGCTTCAAGCCGCAGGCCGCATCGGAGACGCCTCGGCCGTCGAGCCGCTCCTGACGCTCGCGACCGATGCGGCCGTGACCGACGCCGCCCGCGCGGCGCTCGTGGCCCTCCCCGGCGATTCCGTCGATCGCGTGGTGCTCGCAAGGATGTCGGGCGCCTCCCCCGCGCTGATGCCGATCCTGCTCAAGGTGGTCGGTGAGCGGCGGATTCCCGCAGTTGCCCAGCTCAAGCCGCTGCTCGCGGGGAGCGATGGCTCCGTGCGGCTGGCGACGCTCGAGGCCCTCGGCAACGTGGTCGATCTCGCGAACCTCGGCCTGCTCGTCGATGCGGTGCAAAAGCCCCGCGACGCGGCCGAGGGCGAAGCGGCCGAGAAGGCGCTGCTCGCGGCCTGCGTGCGGATGCCCGACCGGGAGGCGTGCGCCGCGAGGCTCGCGACGGCGGTAGACGCCGCGTCGGGCGACACGAAGATCAAACTGCTCGACATCGTCGGCGAGGTGGGCGGCACGAAGGCGCTCGCCACGGTGGCCGCCGCCGCGAAGGCCGGCAACGAACCGCTCGCCGACGCCGCCACGCGGCTGCTCGGCAAATGGATGACGGCCGATGCCGCGCCGGTGCTCCTCGATCTGGCGGCGGCCCCGATTGGCGAGAAGTTCCAGACGCGGGCGTTTCGCGGCTACATCCGCATCGCCCGGCAGTTCGCGCTGCCCGACGCCGAGCGGGCCGAGATGTGCCGCAAGGCCCTCGCCGCCGCGAAGGAGGAGTCGGACCGCAAGACGATTCTCGAGATCCTCCCCCGGTATCCGAGCGCGGCCACGCTCGCCGTCGCCGAGGAGGCGATGAAGCTCCCCGCTCTCGAGGCCGAGGCCAAGGCGGCGGCCGAAGCCATCCGCGCGAAACTGCCCAAGTAAGTAGGACAGGCTTCAGCCTGTCACGGGAGACTCGCATGCTCCGCCCCGGCTCGTTGTTCCTCGTCGCACTGGCCGCATGTTCCGCGTCCGCCGACGTCGCATTCGACAAGCACACCCTCACCGAGCGGTTCGTGGCCGAGGGCTGCGACATGGCCGACTTCGACAAGGACGGCCACGTGGACATCACCGCCGGCAACACCATCTGGCACGGGCCCGATTTCGCCCGGCAGACCGAGTTCACGCCGCCGGCCGACAATCCGAGCGGGCCGACGAAGACGCCCTACGACCCGGCGAAGGGATACTCGGACTACTTTCTGGCCTATGCCCATGACTTCACGGGCGACGGCTGGCCCGACATCCTCGTGTTCGGCCTCCCGGGCGAGGCGGCGCATGTGTTCGTGAATCCGCAGGGCAAGGGAGGCCACTGGGAAAAGCACGCCGTGTTCGACGTGGCCGATGGCGAGTCGCCCGATCTTCGCGACATGAACGGAGACGGCCGGCCCGAGCTGCTCGTGCATTCGAGCGCCATCGACAAGCCGAAGAATGCACAGACGGGTGGGCAGCTCGGGTTCGCCGAGATCGACTGGTCGCAGCCGCTCGGGAAAGCACGGTTTCGGCCGATCACGCCCAAGTCGCCCGAGAATGACAAGAAGTACTTCCGCTACACGCACGGCTACGGCGCGGGCGACGTCAACGGCGATGGCCGGCCTGACCTGCTCACGAAGGACGGCTGGTTCGAGCAGCCGGCCGACATCTCGGCCGACACGATCTGGCCGTTCCACCCCGGTCCCTTCGGTCCGAAAGACGCGCCGCGCGGCGGCGCGCAGATGTATGCCTCCGACGTCAATGGCGACGGCCGCAACGACGTGATCACGAGTTACGACGGCCATGGCTTCGGGCTCGGCTGGTTCGAGCAGCATGCCGACGGCACATTCACCGAGCGGAAGATCATGGGCGCCACGCCCGAGGAGAACGCCCAGGGGGTGAAGTTCAGCCAGCTGCATGCGCTGCGGCTCGCCGACATGAACGGCGACGGCCTCCTCGACATCGTGACGGGCAAGCGCCGCTGGGCCCACGGGATCAACGGCGATGTCGAGCCGAACGCCCCGCCGGTGCTCTACTGGTTCGAACTCGTGCGGGACGGGCGGGGCGGAGCCCGCTACGTGGCGCATGAAATCGACGCCGACAGCGGCGTCGGCACGCAGGTGACCGTGGGCGACCTCGACCGCGATGGTAAACTTGACGTGATCGTCGCCAACAAGCGTGGCGTGTTCGCGTTCATCCAGAGGTGACCGCCGTGAATCGCTGGCATTTGACTCTCGTGGGGGCGGTGCTGTGCGAGGTCGTGGCGACCGGGGTGGTCGCCGCCGGGCCGGACTTTGCCCGCGAGGTCCGGCCGATCCTCTCGAACCGCTGCTTCAAGTGCCACGGGCCCGACGAGGGCAACCGCGAGGCCGGCCTGCGGCTCGACGTGCGTGAGGCGGCGCTCGGCGAACTCGACAGCGGCGCCCGCGCGGTGGTGCCCGGCCATCCTCTCGACAGCGAGATCATCGCCCGGATCACGAGCACCGACCCCGATCTCGTCATGCCGCCGCCGCACACGAAGGTGACGCTCACGGCCGAGGAGAAACGGATTCTCACCGACTGGGTCGAGGCCGGCGCCGAGTACCGGCCTCACTGGGCGTTCGTGCAGCCCGCACGGCCGGCCGTGCCCGACGTCGGCGCTGCCGACTGGCCGCGGAACGAGATCGACCGATTCGTGGGAGCGAGGCTCGAGCGCGAGGGGCTCGCACCCGCGGCCGAGGCCGACAAGGCGACGCTCTGCCGGCGCGTGTTCCTCGACCTCACCGGCCTGCCGCCGTCGCCCGCCGAGCTCGACGCCTTCCTCGGCGACCCGGCCCCCGACGCCTATGAGCGGCTCGTGGACCGGCTGCTCGCGAGCCCGCGGTATGGCGAGCGCTGGGCCCGCAAGTGGCTCGACCTCGCCCGCTACGCCGATACCAACGGGTACGAGAAAGACCGGGAGCGGCAGATCTGGCCCTATCGCGACTGGGTGATTCGCGCGCTCAACGCCGACATGCCGTTCGACGAGTTCACGATCCGGCAGATCGCCGGCGACCTGCTCCCGGGCGCCACCACCGACGACATCCTCGCCACCGGCTTCCATCGCAACACGATGAAGAACGAGGAGGGCGGGATCGATCCGCTCGAGTTCCGGTATCTCGCGATGGTCGATCGCGTGGGCACGACCGGCGCGACGTGGCTCGGGCTCACCACCGCCTGTGCCCAGTGCCACACGCACAAGTTCGATCCGATCACGCACACCGACTACTTCGCCCTCATGGCGCTCATGAACAACGCCGACGAGCCGGAGTGGCTGATTCCGAGCCCCGAGAACGACGCCCGGCTTGCGGCCGCGCGGCGTTCGCTCGAGTCGGCCTGGGCGGCGCTCCCCGGCCGATGGCCGGCCACGGCGTCGGGGCCCGCGCCCGAGCAGCTTGCCGGCAGTGCCGACGCCCCGCCCCTGCCGCTCGACCCGGTGGCGGAGGAAGGCCGCCGGCGCGCCGGCCTGGCTGCGCGGTTCGACGCGTGGAACCGCGAGGAATCGGCACGGGCCATCCGGTGGCGGATCGTGCAGCCCGACGCGATGACGACGAACCTGCCGCACCTCATGCTCCGTGCCGACGGCTCGATCCTCGCCAGCGGCGACATCACCAAGAGCGACGTCTACACGCTGTCGCTGCCGCCATCGGCGACGGCCGTGCGGGCGATCCGGCTCGAGGTCCTGCCGGACGAGAGCCTGCCTGACCACGGCCCGGGCCTGTGCAACTACGAGGGGCCGAAGGGGGATTTTTTCCTGTCGGAGTTCGAGGTCGTGGCCGGCGATGAACGGCTGAAGGTGGCCAAGGCCACCGACTCGTTCGCGGGCAAGGCGGCGCACTCCACGACGTCGAGCTCGGCGGCCGCGACGATCGACGGCGAGATGTCGAGCGGCTGGAGCACCAACGGCGACCAAGGCCGCGCCCACGCGGCCGTCTACGCCCTCGCCGCCCCGGTGCCGCCGGGGATGCCGCTCACCGTGACGCTGTGGTTCGAGCGCCACTTCGCGTGTGGCCTCGGCTGCTTCCGCCTGTCGGTGTCCGACATGGAGCATGCCGAGGCGCATGGTGCGGTGGCGGCGGTCGAGGACGTGCTCGTGAAGCCCGAAGCGGAGCGGACGGCCGCAGAGCGGGAACTCGTCTTCCGTGGATTCCTGTCGCTCGCCCCCGAGATCGAGCAGCCGCGCCAGGACATCCGCAAGCTCGAAGCGGCGTTGCGCGGTGGCCAGCGGTCGCTCGTGCTCCGCGAGCGGCCGACCGACAATCCCCGGAAGACGTTTCGGCACCATCGGGGCGAGTACACGCAGCCGAAGGAGGAAGTGGCTCCCGCGACGCCCGCGTTCCTGCCGCAGCTGCCCGCCGACGCCCCCACGAACCGCCTCGCGCTCGCGCGGTGGCTCATCTCGAGGGAGAACCCGCTCACGCCGCGCGTGGTCGTCAACCGGCAGTGGCAGGCCTTCTTCGGCCGGGGGTTCGTGCCGAGCGTCGAGGACCTCGGCTATCAGAGCGAGCCGCCGAGCCACCCGGACCTGCTCGATTGGCTCGCCGTCACGCTGCGCGACGACCTCGGCTGGTCGATGAAGAAACTCCATCGGTTGATCGTGACGAGCGCCACCTACCGGCAGGACTCGACGGCGACGCCGGCGCTCGTCGAACGGGACCCGAAGAACGTTTTGCTGGCCCGGGGCCCGCGGGTGCGGCTGGAGGCCGAGGTGATCCGCGACGGCATGCTGAGGGCGGCGGCGCTGTTGTCGGAGAAGATGTATGGCCCGGGCGTGCGGCCGCCGCAGCCGGAGGGAGTGACGGAGGTCGCCTACGGCAATCCGAAATGGAATCCGAGCACCGGCGAAGACCGCTATCGGCGCAGCATCTACACCTTTCAGAAACGGACCGCACCCTTCGCGATGGCGACCACGTTCGACGGTCCCACGGGCGAGGCCTGCGTGGCCCGCCGGGAGGTGTCGAATTCGGCGCTCCAGGCGCTCACGCTCCTGAACGACCCGATGTTCGTCGAGATCGCGCAGGCGCTCGGCCGGGCGGTGATGGCGGCCGATCCGGCCGACGACGCCCGGCTCGCGGAACTGGGGCGCCGCGTCCTTTCCCGGCCGTTCGACGCCGAGGAGTCGCGGGCCCTGCTTGCCTACCTCGCCGCGCAGCGCGTTCGGCTCACGGCGGACGAACTCGATGCGGCGAAGCTGGCCGGCGGCGAATCCCCCGACGTGGTCGAGCGGGCGGCCTGGACGCTCCTGGCTCGGGCCGTGATGAACCTCGACGAAGCGATCGTGAAACGATAAGCCAGGCACGGAGGACGGGCTTCAGCCTGTCTCGCATCCGGATAGAGTCTCGAGCCCCTCGGTGGATACCCCGACATGAACCTCCTCGACGTGACGCGACGACACTTCTTTCGGGAGTGCGGCATCGGCGTGGGCAAGATCGCGCTCGCCGGCCTGCTCGCCGACTCGCTCGGCCGGTCAGCGGCGGCCGGGAGCGTGGCCCGCACCGGGCCGCTCGCGCCGCAGCCGCCGCACTTTCCCGGGCGGGCGCGGGCCGTGATCCAGCTCTTCATGGCAGGGGCGCCGAGCCAGCTCGAGCTCTTCGACCACAAGCCGAAACTCGCGGAGATCGAAGGGAAGCCGATCCCGCCCGAGGTGATCGGCGGCCAGCGATACGCCTTCATCCGCCCCGATGCCGCCGTGCTCGGGCCGCAGTATCGCTTCGCCCGGCATGGCGAGAGCGGGGCCGAGGTGTCGGAGGTGCTCCCACACCTGGCGAATGTCGTGGACGACATCGCGATCGTGAGGAGTTGCCGCACCGACCAGTTCAACCACGCCCCGGCCCAGGTCTTCATGAACTGCGGCTTCGCGCAGCCCGGGCGGCCGAGCCTCGGCTCCTGGGCCACCTACGGCCTCGGCAGCGAGAGCGACGACCTGCCGGCGTTCGTCGTCATGAGCACGGGGGCGGGCATCAGCGGCGGCTCGGCCAACTGGTCGAGCGGGTTCCTGCCGAGCGTTTACACCGGCACCCGGTTCCGCGGCGCCGGCTCGCCGATCCTCAACGTCGATTCGCCGGCCGGCGCCGACATGCGGCTGGCCGACGAGACGCTCGACGTCGTGGCGAAGCTCAATCGCCGCCGGCTCGCGCTCGACGGCGATCCGGAGATCGCCACGCGGATCGCGAGCTACGAGATGGCGCACCGGCTCCAGACCTCGGCCCCGGAGCTCATGACCCTCGCCGACGAGTCGGCGGAGACGCTCGCCCTCTACGGCTGCAAGCCCGAGGAAGCGAGCTTCGCCCGGGCCTGCCTCATCGCCCGGCGGCTCGTGGAGCGGGGGGTGCGGTTCGTCACCATCTACCACGAGGGCTGGGATGGCCACACCGACGTGGCGGGCAACGTGCGGACCAACTGCCAGAAGACCGACCAGGGCAGCGCGGCGCTCGTGGCGGACCTCAAGCGACGCGGGCTCCTCGACAGCACGCTCGTGGTCTGGGGCGGCGAGTTCGGCCGCACACCGATGGTGGAGGCGAGCGCCGTCCTCGGCCGCTCGAAGGGCCGCGACCACCATCCGAATGCCTTCACGATGTGGCTTGCCGGCGGCGGCATCAAGGGTGGCGTCACCTACGGGGAGACCGACGAACTCGGCTTCCACATCGCCAGGGACGAAGTGCATGTGCACGACCTCCAGGCCACGATCCTCCACTGCCTCGGCCTCGACCATGAGCGGCTGACCTACCGCTACCAGGGCCGCGACTTCCGGCTCACCGACGTGCACGGGCATGTGGTGAAGGGTATCCTGGCGTAGTCGTAGGACAGGCTTCAGCCTGTCGGCCTTTCGGAGCGTCTCATGCGTCTCATCGTTGCGTGCTGTCTGCTGCTCTTCTCCGGCGCCCTCCATGCGGCCGATCCCTGGCTCGTGATCGAGGGAGGAGAGGGGCCCGGCACGGGGAAACGCGTCGTGCTCGTGAGCGGCGACGAGGAGTACCGCAGCGAGGAGGCCCTCACGCAACTCGCGAAGATCCTCGCGAAGCACCACGGCTTCACCTGCACGGTGCTCTATGCGATCGACCCCGAGACGGGCGAGATCAACCCGATGAACCAGAAGAACATCCCCGGCCTCGAGTCGCTGCGCACCGCCGATCTCATGGTGATCGCCACGCGGTTCCGCAACCTCCCCGACGCGCAGATGAAGGAAATCGACGGCTATCTCGAGGCCGGCAAGCCGGTGATCGGCCTGCGGACGGCGACCCACGCGTTCAACCTGCCCAAGGAGTCGCCGTTCGCCCGCTACGGGTGGAACTACAAGGGCGGCGACTTCATGGAGGGCTTCGGCCGGCAGGTGCTCGGCGAGACCTGGATCAACCACCACGGCCACCACGGCCATGAAAGCACCCGTGGCCTCGTCGTGCCCGAGGCGAAGGACCATCCGATCCTGCGCGGCATCAAGGACGGCGACATCTGGGGGCCGACCGACGTCTACGGCGTGCGGCTGCCGCTGCCGGGCGACTCCAAGCCACTCGTCCTCGGGCAGGTGCTCGAGGGGATGACGCCTGATTCACCGGTGGTCGAGGGAGCGGACGCGAAGAAGAACGACCCGATGATGCCGATCGCCTGGACGAAGACGTATTCACTCGCGGGCGGCCCGACAGGCCGCGTGTTCACGACGACGATGGGCTCGTCCACCGATCTCGCGTCTGCCGGCCTGCGACGCCTGCTCGTGAATGCGGCCTACTGGGCGGTCGGGCTCGAGGACAGGATTCCGCCGGCGGCGAATGTCGAGGTCGTCGGCACCTATGAGCCGACGCCGTTCAAGGCCGGCGGCCACAAGAAGGGCGTGAAGCCCGGCGGGCTGTAAACACGCGAACGAAAGCCCGACGCGCAAGCGAGGGGATGCATTTCTCCCTCGCTTGCGCTTCGGGCTTCCGTCGAGCCGAGGGCGCTTCGGGGAAGCCGAACCGTGCGTGCCGTTGTTCATGACAGGCTGAAGCCTGTCCTACAGTTTGTTCGTGAACCGCTGCGTTGCCGCGAATGAAAACATCCCCGGGTGGAGGAGTTCCGCCAGGACCTCGAGCGAGTCGATGAGCCGCGGGCCCGGACGGTTGAAGAGGTGATGGCCGTCGACGGCATACACGCGGCCCGTGCGGAAGGCGCGGAGCATCTTGAGGCGGTTGCGGATCGCGGGTTCGCCGGCTTCCGCAACGACGCGATCGAGCGTGAAACCGCAGGGTACGAGCATGACGGCGTCGGGATCGGCCGCGATCACGTCGTCCCAGGTGATCCAGTGCGAGTGCACCCCCGATTTTCCGAGCACGTCGCGCCCACCGGCGAGGGCCACGAGTTCGGGCACCCAGTTGCCGGCGGCCATCGGCGGGTCGAGCCATTCGAGCATGAGGACACGCGACGGCTCGGCATCCCGCACGCGGTATTTCACCGACATGATCCGGGCCCGGAGCCGGGCGACCGCCTCGCGGGCCTTCGCGAGGGTGCCCGTCGCCGCGCCGACGGCGAGGATGTCGGCAACCACGTCGTCGATGGTGGCGGGGGAGAGTTCGAGGATGCGGGCCTGCGATCCCGCGCGGCGGGCGGCGGCACGCACGTCGGCGGTTGAAATCGCGCACACGGCGCAGGCGGCCTGCGTGAGGATCAGATCCGGCTGGAGCGCCGCGAGACGCTCGGCGTCGAGATCGTAGAGGGCGGTCGCGCCGGCGGTGTCGTCGCGCAGGACCCGCTCCACCTGGTCGTGGATGCGGCGGCTGGAGGCCGAGGCATCGATCCGCGGCGACGTGAGGGCGGGCAGTGTCGCCACCGCCGCCGGCTCGTCGCACTCATGGGAACGGCCGACGAGCGCGTGCGTCAGGCCGAGCACCGCCACGATTTCGGTCGCGGCGGGGAGGAGGGAGACGATCCTGGGGGCGGCGGGTTCCATCGCAGTTGCGGTAGGATTGTGCATCCGGAGGCTCCTCTCATGTTACAGCCCGCCCGTGACCACGCGGATCGCAAGGATCATAAGGATCACGCGCCCGCCGAACGGCTCACCGAAGCCGCCCGCTACCACGACTACCGCTACGCCTCGAATCCGCTCGGCGACGGCGGACTTCCGGCCGTGCCCGGCGCCCGCTTTGCGGCGGCGCTCCACGAGCATGGCCCCACGCGGATCCTGCCTCTCGACACGAGTCCCACGCTGGGCTGCCCGGGGCCGGCCACGGGGCCTGGGCTGTGCGCCAACTTCGTCCGGATCCGCCCCGGGGATGCGATCGTCACCGACGCCAACGCCACGAGCCAACTGTGCTTCGTGATGCGGGGCAGCGGCCGCTCGCGGATCGGGGATGGCGGCGGGGCCGACCTGGAGATTCCCTGGCGGGCGGGCGACCTGTTCACGCTGCCGGCCCGGAGCCGGGCCGAGCATGTGGCCGGCGACGATGCCGCGCTCTACTGGGTCCACGATGAACCGCTCCTGCGGTATCTCGGTGCCGAGGCGACGAAGCGGCACTTCGCGCCCACGCTCTACCCGCACGCCGCGATCATGGAGGCGCTCGACGCGGTGCTCCGCGACCCGGCGAGTGCGAAGGCCAACCGGCTGAGCGTGCTCCTGGGGCACCGGTCCTTCCCGCGCACGCTGACGATCACGCACGTCCTGTGGGCGATGTTCGGCGTGCTGCCGGTCGGCGCCATCCAGGCCCCGCACCGGCACCAGTCGGTCGCCGTCGATCTCGTGGTCGATGCCAAGCCCGGCTGCTACACGATGGTCGGCCGGTCGCTCGACAAGGACGGCGCGATCAAGGACGGCGAACGGTTCGACTGGGAGCCACACGGCGTGTTCGTGACGCCGCCCGGCCTCTGGCACTCGCACCACAACGAATCGGGCCACCCGGCCCACATCCTCCCGATCCAGGATGCGGGGCTCCACACCTACCTGCGCACGCTCGACATCCGCTTCACGCGGCCGCTCGCGGGGGGCGGTTGCGACTTCGTCGAGAACGCCGGCTGACGCGGGGCGGGCGCGACCGCCGCGAGGGCTTCGCCGGTGTGGCTGCGGAGGAGGCCAGCAGTCGTGTCGCCGCGGGCGTGCGCCTGGGCCCAGCGGTCCGCATGGACCACGATGTCCTCGGGCGGGCCCTCGGCCACGACCCGGCCCCCTCCTTCGCCCGCTTCGGGGCCCATGTCGATCACCCAGTCGGCCGCCTGGATCACCTCGAGGTTGTGCTCCACGACGAGCACCGTGTTGCCCGCATCGACGAGCCGTTCGAGCACGTGGAGGAGCTTTTCGATGTCGGCGAAGTGGAGGCCCGTCGTCGGCTCGTCGAGGATGTAGAGCGTGTTGCCGGTGCCGGGCTTCGCGAGCTCGCGCGAGAGCTTCACCCGCTGCGCCTCGCCGCCCGAGAGCTGGGGGGCCGGCTGGCCGAGCGTCACGTAGCCCAGGCCCACGTCCACGAGCGTGCCGAGGATCCGGGCGATCTGCGGCGCCGTCTCGAAAAACTGGTGGGCCTCCGCGATGCTCATCTCGAGCACGTCGGCGATGTTCTTGCCGTGCCACTTCGCGTGCAGCGTCTCGGAGGAATAGCGGCGGCCCTTGCAGGCCTCGCACTCCACCCACACGTCGGGCAGGAAGTGCATCTCCACCCGGCGCTGGCCCAGGCCCTCGCAGGCCTCGCAGCGGCCGCCCGCGACGTTGAAGCTGAAGGTGCGCGGCGTGAAGCCGCGGGTCCGCGATTCCGGCACCTTGGCGAAGAGCTGGCGGATGTGGTCGAACACGCCGGTGTAGGTGGCCGGGGTCGATCCGGGCGTGGTACCGATCGATTCCTGATCGACGAGGATCACGCGGTCGATCGCGTCGAGGCCCTTCACGGCCTCGTGCTGCCCCGGCTGCTCGCGGGCCGCATGGAGCCGGCGGGCGAGCGCCCGCCAGAGCACCTCGAGCACGAGCGACGTCTTGCCGCTGCCGCTCGGGCCGGTCACCGCGGCGAGCACCCCGAGCGGGAAGCGGGCGTCGAGGCCCTTGAGCGTGCGGTGGCGGATGCCACGGATCTCGAGCCACTGCTTCGGCTCGCGGCGGCCCGTCTTCCGCACCCGCTCGAGCACCGCATCGCAGGCCCGGCGGCTGGTGAGATAGGGGCCCGTGACGCTCTGCTTCGTCGCGGCGAGTTTCGCCGGCGCGGCGTGGGCCACGATCGTGCCCCCCTCTCTCCCGCTGCCGGGCCCGAAGTCGAGCGCGTGGTCGGCCGAGTTGACGACGTCGCGGTCGTGCTCGACGACGACGAGCGTGTTGCCGAGATCCCGGAGCTTGCCGAGGGCGCGGATCAGCCGGTGCGTGTCGCGGGCGTGGAGGCCGATCGTCGGCTCGTCGAGCACGTAGAGCACGCCGGTGAGGCCGCTGCCCACCTGCGCCGCAAGCCGGATTCGCTGCAGCTCGCCGCCCGACAGGCTGCCCGCGGGCCGCGCCATGTCGAGGTAGTCGAGCCCCACGTCCACGAGGAAGTTCACCCGCGCGACGAGTTCCTTGAGCAGATCGCCGGCGATCTTCCGGTCGGCTGCGGAAAGCTCGACCGTCGCGAGCTCCTGCTGGAGCCGCCCGAGTGGCATGCGGCACCAGACGTCGAGCGACCGGCCCCAGAGCGTCACGGCGCTCGCCTCCTCGGCGAGCCGGCTGCCGCCGCAGTCGCTGCACGGCACGTCCCCCATCACGGCATCGACCTTGCCGCGCAGTCCCACCACGAGCCGGGCCGCCTCCTCGCAGGCGTTTTCGAGACCCTGGAACTGGAAGGAGAACCAGGGGCGGGGGTCCTCTCGGCTCGCGCCCCGGGCTTTCTCGGGAGCGGGACGCCGCACCTCGATCCACCGCTCGCCCGTCCCCTCGAACAAGACCCGCTGCTGGAGGCCCGAGAGATCGGCCAGCGGCACGTCGAGCGGGAGCCCCGTCGCGGCCGCGAGCGCCTCGAGCATGGCCCGGCTCATCGGCCCGCAGTCCTTGCGGTCGAGGCTCGGCCAGAGGTCGAGGGCACCCTCGGCGAGCGATTTCGTCGCGTCTCGGACGAGCGATGCGTGGTCGATGCCCGTCCGCGTGCCGAGCCCGTCGCAGGCCGGGCACCAGCCGAGCGGGCTGTTGAACGAGAACTGCCGCGGCTCGAGCGGTTTGAATCCGCGGCCGCACGCCGCGCAGGCGAGCCGGCGGCTGTGCACCTCCACCGGCCAGTCGGGCTCCGGCGCGACGCCGCCGTCGGGGCGCTCGACGGCCCGCGCCACGAGCATCGTGCCGCCCCCGGCATCGAATGCCGCCTCGACGCTCTGCGCGATCCGGCTCCGCTCGGCCGGGTTCACCGCCACGCGGTCGATCACGATTTCGATCCGGCTCTTCCGCTTGCGGTCGAGCTCCGGCTTCTCATCGAGGGAGACCGTCTTCCCGTCGATCCTCACGCGCACGTAGCCCGCCGCCTTGAGGCTGGCGAGGAAGGCCTCCGGCGTCTGGCCGACGCGGAGCTCGGCCGGGGCGAGGATGAGCAGGCGGGTGCCGGGAGCATGCGCGAACAGCCGCTCGACCGTCTGATCCACGCTCTGGGCGCCCACGGGCGTGCCGCAATCCGGGCAGTGCATGACGCCCAGCCGCGCGGCGAGCACCCGGAAGTAGTCGTACATCTCCGTGAGCGTGCCGACGGTCGATCGCGGCGTGCTGCCACTCGATTTCTGCTCGATCGCGACCGCCGGTGCGAGCCCCTCGATCCGCTCGAACACCGGCTTCGGCACCTGCCCCACGAACTGTCGCGCATACGGGGAGAGGCTCTCGACGTAGCGGCGCTGCCCCTCGGCGTAGAGCGTGTCGAACGCCAGTGACGTCTTGCCGCTGCCGCTCGGGCCGCAGCAGACCGTCATCTCGCCGCGGGGGATGTCGGCATCGACCTGCTTGAGATTGTGCTGCGCGGCACCCCGGACCATGATCGCCGGCGGCCCGGGATCGCGCGACGTTTTTTCGACCTGCTCCATGAGCGCGGCGGGATCGACCGCTTTCGTGCGCCGGGTCGCGGGCCTGCGGGCGGATGGTTTCGCGTCGGCCGCGGCCCCGCGGAGCATCGGCATCAGGGCTTTCCCCGTGTGGGACGCCTTCACCTTCGCGACCTGCTCGGGCGTGCCCTCGGCCACGATCCGGCCGCCCCCTGCACCCCCCTCGGGACCGAGATCGATCACCCAGTCGGCCCGCTTCACGACGTCGAGGTTGTGCTCCACGACGAGCACCGTGTTCCCGGCTTCGACGAGCCGTTCGAGCACCGTGAGCAGTTGCCGGACGTCGGCCATGTGGAGGCCGGTCGTCGGCTCGTCGAGGATGTAGAGCGTCCGGCCGGTCGAGCGCTTGGCCAGCTCGCGCGAGAGCTTCACCCGCTGGGCCTCGCCGCCGGAGAGCGTCGGGGAGGGCTGCCCGAGGTGCAGGTAGTCGAGCCCCACGTCGCAGAGCGTGCCGAGTTTGCGGGCGATGTCGGGGGCGTCGGCGAACAGCTCACGGGCCTCGCCGATCTCCATGTTCAACAGTTCCGCGACGTTCTTCCCCTTCCACCGGACTTCGAGCGTGTCCTTCGCGAATCGGGCCCCGCCGCAGACCTCACAGGTCACCCAGACGTCGGCCAGGAAGTCCATGTCGAGCCGCGTCGAGCCGTTGCCCTCGCAGGCCTCGCACCGCCCGCCGGCGACGTTGAAGCTGAAGCGGCCCGCTTTCCAGCCGCGTTTCTTCGCCTCGGGCAGCATCGTGAACAGGCTGCGGATATCGTCCCACACCTTCACGTACGTCGCCGGATTGCTCCGCGGCGTGCGGCCGATCGGCGACTGGTCGATGACGATCACCTTGTCGAGCTGCTCGGTCCCGTGGATCGCGTCGAACGCACCGGGCACGGCCGCCTCGCTCCCCAGCCGCCGCCGCAGTTCGGGCTCGAGCACGTCACCCACGAGCGAACTCTTGCCGCTCCCCGACACCCCCGTCACGCAGACGAGGAGCCCCAGCGGGATCGCGACGTCGATCCCCTTGAGGTTGTTGTGCCGGACCCCCGCGAGCGTGAGCGTTGCATCGGATCGCGGCCGGCGCTTCGTGGGCACGTGGATCGCGTCACGACCCGAGAGGAAGGCGCCCGTGAGGCTCGTCGGGCTCGCGGCGACGTCGGCCGGCGTGCCGGCCGCAACGACCTCGCCGCCGCGCTTGCCCGGGCCGGGACCGAAGTCCACCACCCAGTCTGCGGCGCGGATCGTGTCTTCATCGTGCTCCACGACGACCACGGTGTTGCCCTTGTCGCGGAGGGCCTCGAGGGCGCCCAGGAGCTTGACGTTGTCGCGCGGGTGGAGGCCGATCGAGGGCTCGTCGAGCACGTAGAGCACGCCCGAAAGCCCCGAGCCGATCTGGGCGGCCAGCCGGATCCGCTGGCTCTCGCCCCCGGAGAGCGTCGGCGCCTTGCGGTCGAGCGCGAGATAGCCGAGCCCGACCTGGTCGAGAAACTCCAGCCGCGACCGGATTTCCTTGAGGAGTTCGACCGCGATCATCTGTTGGGTGTCGTCGAGGACGAGGTCGGCGAGAAACGCTCGGGCGTCGGCGATGGGCAGGCTGCAGAGCGCGTCGAGCGAGAGCTCAGCTTCACGCCGGGCGTGGCCAGCGTGGCCGCCCCGGCCTGGCGACCTCCGGTCGCTGGTGGCGATCCCGGCCTCCGGCCCTGACGCCACGCGTGAAGTGATCCGCACGGCCCGGGCCTGGGGCGAGAGGCGTGCGCCCTGGCAGGCGTGGCAGGGCGTGACGCACATGAGTTTTTCGAGCATCCGGCGGATGATGCCGCTCTTGGCGTTGCGCCACTTGTTGGCGAGGAGGGCGAGGATGCCCTCGAACTTCGTCTTCGCACCGCGCTCGGCCCGCCCCCGCTTCCAGGCCAGCCGGATCTCCTCCACGCCCGTGCCGTGCAGCCAGACCTTGCGCTGTGCGGGGGTCAGTTTCTCCCACGGGGTCTCGAGGAGCGTGCCGGGCGCGAGCTTCCTCTTCGCCTCGGCATGCGCCGCCACGCCGTTGAACAGCCGCCGCATCCAGCGGGGCATGTCGCGAAACGTGCCGAGCACGCCCATGCAGCCTTTCTTGAGCGACTTCGTCGGGTCGGTGACGAGCTTCGCCGGATCGATGCCGTAGATGTCGCCGAGGCCGTCGCAGGCCGGGCAGGCGCCCTGGGGGCTGTTGAAGCTGAAGAGCTGCGGCTCCGGGGTCGAGTAGCTCACCCCGCACGCCGTGCAGGCATAGCGGCTGGAGAGGATGAGGTCGGCTGCGCGGTCGCCCGCTTCCTCGCTTCCCGCATCTTCCGCCACGATCACCTGACCGCCACCCGACTTGAGCGCGAGTTCGACCGCCTCGGCGAGGCGACTCCGGCTCGCGGCCTCGGCGACGACCCGGTCCACGACGACGTCGATCGTGTGCTTGAACTGCTTCTCGAGCGCCGGCGGATCCTCGACCCGCACGATCCGCCCGTCCACGCGGGCCCGCGTGAAGCCCTGGCGAACCAGATCGGCGAACAGGTCCCGGTGTTCCCCCTTCTGGTCGCGGACGAGCGGCGCGAGCACGAGCACCCGCGCGGCCGATCGCACGGCCAGGATCCGCTCCACGATCTGGTCCCGCGGCTGCGCCTCGAGGACGGCGTCGCAGACCGGGCAGTGGGCCGTGCCCACCCGGGCATAGAGCACGCGGAGAAAGTCGTGGATCTCCGTCATCGTCGCCACGGTCGAGCGGGGATTGGTGCCGGCCGATTTCTGCGCGATCGAGATCGACGGCGACAGCCCGGTGACCGAATCGACGTCGGGCCGGGGCAATTGCCCGAGGAATTGCCGCGCAAAGGTCGAAAGGCTTTCGACGTAGCGCCGCTGCCCCTCGGCATAGAGGGTGTCGAAGGCGAGGCTCGACTTGCCCGAGCCGCTCACGCCTGACAGACACACCAGCCGGCCCCGCGGCAGGCCGACCGTGACGTTGCGCAGGTTGTGCTCGCGGGCACCTCGGACGACGATCGGCGGGACGTGCATGAGTCCATTGTAGGGAGCGCTTTACAGCCGGGGGACGGTGCCGTACGATCGATTTTCCCGCGAATGGCGCCGGCTTCCGTCGCCACACGATCGGGGCGGTAGCTCAACTGGGAGAGCGCGGCGTTCGCAATGCCGAGGTTGGGAGTTCGATCCTCCTCCGCTCCATTTTTAGGCCTGCACGGCCATCCATGGCCCGTGCAGGCCTTGCCCGGCGGTGGGAAAGCCGAGGTTTCCCACGCCGGGCGTGCGCGAGCCCTCCCGACGTGCGGGCTTTCGCCCGCCGTCTTGGCTCGCGTGGCCGCCACAGAGCAGGAGCGCCAGCACATGAGAAAGGGGAGGCGAGGGGATCGGCGAATGCTCGAGGAGCCTTGGGCCGCCCCGGCCCACGCGACGAGACGTTTGCCGTCCCTGAGCCGGTGACGGATGCAATCGAGTTCGACGGCGCCGAGGTCGAGCGGTTTCACGGCGGATCCGTCCACAGCGCTCATGCTGCGGGTGCGCGACGGCGACGCGGCCGCGTTCGAGGAGCTCGTCGGCCTCTGGCAGGATCGGCTCGTCACGCTCTTTCGCCACCACACCGGCGACCACGCGCTCG
>JBBAVM010000050.1:0-23434 GCA_040397685.1 Pirellulales bacterium | reverse complement strand
ACCAGTTGTTTGGTATCGACCGGCGACGGGGCGCCCGTCATCAGGTCGCTCGCCTTCTGCGTCTTCGGAAACGCGATCACGTCGCGGATGCTGTCGAGCTTGCCGAAGAGCATTACCCAGCGGTCGATGCCCAGCGCGATTCCGCCGTGCGGCGGGGCCCCGCTCCGCAGGGCGTCGAGGAGGAAGCCGAACCGCTCCCGGGCCATCTCCGGCGAGATGCCGAGCAGCTTGAACACCTTCTCCTGCGTCTCGCCGTCGTGGATCCGGATCGTGCCGCCGCCGGCCTCCGAGCCGTTGATGACGAGGTCGTAGGCCACGGCCCGGCAGGCGGCCGGGTCGCTCTCGAGAAGCTCGAGGTCGGCCGGCCGCGGTGCGGTGAACGGATGGTGCATCGAGGCCCAGCCGCCGGTCTCGGTGTCGCGGGCGAACATCGGAAAATCGACCACCCAGGAAACGTGCATCTGGTTCGGATCGAACAGGCCCAACTGGGCGCCGAGCCGCTTCCGCAGCATGTGCAGCGCCTTGCACGTGACGTCGAACGAGTCGGCGACGATGAGCGCGAGGTCGCCGGGCTCGCAGCCGAGCGCGGATTTCAGCCGGTCGGCGATCGCCGTGAGGTTCTTCGCCACGGGGCCCGAGAAGGCGCCGTCGGGCTCGACCTTCAGCCACACGAGCCCCTTCGCGCCCCCCTCCACGGCCACGGCCGTGAGGTCGTCGAGCTCCTTCCGCGAGAACCTCGCCGCGGCCCCGGGCACGCGGATACCGCGAACCCGGCCGCCTGCCTCGACCGCCCCGCGAAACACGCGGAAGTCGCTCTCGCCGGCGAGCGCCGTCAGGTCGGTGATCTCCAGGCCGTAGCGGAGGTCGGGCGCGTCGTGGCCAAACCGCTCCATGCACTCGTCCCAGGTGAGCCGCGGTAGCGGGAGCGAAACGTCGAGCCCGAGGATCTCCCGGGCCGTCCGCTTCACGAGCCCCTCGATCACGCCCATCACGTCGTCGGCCTCGACGAACGACATCTCGACGTCGAGCTGCGTGAACTCGGGCTGGCGGTCGGCCCGGAGGTCCTCGTCACGGAAGCACTTCGCCACCTGCACGTAACGGTCGAAGCCCGCCATCATGAGCAGCTGCTTGTAGAGCTGCGGAGACTGCGGCAGGGCGAAGAACGAGCCGTGGTCGAGGCGGCTCGGCACGAGGTAGTCGCGGGCCCCTTCGGGCGTGCTGCGGCCGAGCATCGGCGTCTCGACGTCGATGAAGCCCAGCTCGTCGAAGTGGTCGCGCATGATCTTCACGATCCGGCTGCGCAGGAACATGTTGTCCTGCATCGCCGGCCGGCGGAGGTCGAGCCAGCGGTGGGCGAGCCGCACCTCCTCGCCGGGAAGGTCCGTCGCCCCGGGCTGGAACACCGGCGTCTCCGCCTCATTGAGGACCTCGAGTGTCGCGCCCACGACCTCGATCCCGCCCGTCGCGAGCTTCGGGTTCGTCGTGCCCTCGGGCCGCGCGCCCACCGTGCCCGTCACCTTCAGCACCCACTCCGCCCGCACGGCCCGGGCGGCGGCGAGCGCCTCCGGTGTGCTGTCGGGACCGACGACGACCTGCGTCCGGCCCCAGCGGTCGCGGAGGTCGATGAAGATCACGCCCTTGTGGTCACGGACGCGGTCGGCCCAGCCGCAGAGCGTCACCGTGGTGCCGACGTGATCGGGACGAAGCTCTCCACAGGTGTGACTACGCAGCACGCGAAAAGACCTTTCTTGCGGGAACCTTGGGCAGGGAAGGAGTGGGGCGGGAATGCGAGGCGCTCAGGTGCGGAAGGCCGAGAGCACGAGCAGCGCCACGGCCACGAGGATCGACAGGCCCAGAAGCGACAGGCTGCCGTACATCAGCGAGGTCGCGGCGTCGCCGACGGCGCTGCGGGCGAACACGACCACCAGTGCGGGCACCGCTGAGAGCATCGCCAGGGCGAACGCGATCCACGCCAGGAGTTTCGGGATCATCGCCGGTTATCTCGCCGCACGCTGCACGATGCGTTCTCCGAACAGGTCGCGGGCCGCCCGCCCGGCGTCGAACTCGAGTTCGAGTTGCTGCGTGGGATCGGTGCCGGCGAGCTCGCGGAACAGCATGCTCGGCTGGATGTCGCGGTTGTGCTGATACTTGTCGCTCGCATATTCCGTGATGTCGCCGGCGACCTGGTGGAAGAAGATCTGGCAGATCGACACGCCCGGGTAGATCTTCACCGGCTGCACGGCGAACATCTCGAGCGTCCAGTAGCCGCAGAATCCCACGTCGCCGAAGCCGGCGGTCACGTGCACGAACAGGCCGAGGCGGCCGATCGAGCTGCGGCCCTCGATCATCGGCACGAGGTTGTGCGTCTCGGTCCGCTCGACGGTGCGGCCGAGGTAGAGCTGGTTCGGGGTGAGCACGAGGCCGTCCGCCGGAATATGGATCCGCTCGACGCGGTTGCTCTTCCGCATGTCGAGCACCACTTCCTCATACACGAGCAGTTCGTCGTGGAGGGAGAGGTTGTAGCTGTTGGGATTGAGCCGGCTCTCGTCGAACGGGTCGATGACGATGTTGCCGCCGAGTTGCTGCTTGATCTCGTGGCCGGAGAGGATCATGGCTGGTTCCACGTGCGGGGGCGGAGCGGTCAGGAACCCAACAGGCCGCGATTGTATGCTTTCGCTCCCGGACTGTCAGGGACGGCGTCGTTTTTTTGCCATCGCCGGCTTTCGTGCGGGCGGTTTCCGCGCGGTTCGTGGCTCGACGCCGACGCGCGGGCAAAGGTCGGCGAGCGGGCACTCCGTGCAGCGGGGCGTGCGGGCCGGGCAGATCGTGCGGCCGTGCTCGATGAGCCGGTGGCTGAAGGCGATCCAGTGGTCGCGGGGCACCACCTTCACGAGATCCCGCTCCGCCCGCACGGCATCGGCATGCCGCGTGAGGCCCAGCCGCCGGGTGATCCGGCCGACGTGGGTGTCCACCACGATCCCCTCGGCCGCGCCGAAGGCGCTGCCCAGGACGACGTTGGCGGTCTTGCGGCCCACGCCGGGGAGTTTCACGAGGTCCGGCAGCGAGGGCGGCACCTCGCCCCCGTGCCGGTCCACGAGTGCCCGGCAGCAGCCGAGGATGTTTTTCGCCTTCGCCCGATAGAAGCCCGTGCTCTTGATCACGGCCTCCAGGTCGCGCTGGCGGGCGCCGGCCAGGGCCGCGGGCGACGCCCAGCGGCGAAACAACCCACCCGTGACCATGTTGACCCGCTTGTCGGTGCACTGGGCCGAGAGAATCGTGGCCACGAGCAGCTGAAACGGGTTTTCGAAGTCGAGCGAGCAATCGGCGGCCGGGTGTGCCGTCGCGAGCCGCTCGGCGATGGCCGCGGCCCGCCGGCGCTTGTCGGCCAGCGACTCCCGGCCGGGGCGGATGGCCGGCGCAGCCGCCTCGTTTTTGGCCTCGGTGCTACCATTCATGCGTCGCGGCCTCCGCGGCCCCGGCCCAAGAGGGCCCGGCGGGCGAACGTTTCTCCCACGGCAGGTGTCTCATGGATGCGGCAGGTTCGACATCGGCCTACGAGCCGCTCTACCTCGCGGGCATCGAGCACTTCAACGCCTGTGATTATTACGAGAGTCACGAGGTGTGGGAGGAACTGTGGACGGAGTACCGCGGGCCCTCGCGAAAGTTCTACCAGGGGCTGATCCAGGCCGCGGTGGCCCTCTATCATTTTGGCAACGGCAACATCCGAGGGGCCCGCAAGCTGCACAAGAGCGTGCATGGCTACCTCGAGCCCTACGCTCCGCGGCACCTGGGGCTGGACATCGTCGGCTTTCTCACCGCCTTCGACGCCTGCCTGGCCGAGGTGGCGGCGAGCACGGAGGACTTCCCCGAGATCGCGCTCGACCCGGACCTGTTGCCGGAGATCCACCTCGACCCGCCGTCGGCCTGACGCCGGCGGCCCCCGATTCGTCGGAACCGCTCCATGACGGACGAACCACTCGCCTTTTCGCCCGACCAGTTCTCAGGCCGGGCCCGGATCTTCGCCCTGCCGAATCTCGTGATGTTTCCGCACGTCATGCAGGCGATGCACATCTACGAGACGCGGTATCGCGCGATGTTCGAGGAGGCACTCGAGGACGACCGGCTGATCGCGCTGGCGGTGCTCGCCCCGGGCTGGGAGGCCAATTACGAGGGCCGCCCCACGCTTCGCTCGACCGCGTGCCTGTGCCGCATCGCCACGCACCAGAAGACGCCGGAGGGCACCTACAACACGCTCCTGCTCGGCGTGCGCCGGCTGCGGCTGGTGAACGAGCTGCCGCCGAAAAAACTGTTTCGTGTCGTCGAGTCGGAGATTCTCGACGACGTCATCCCGGACGATGCGGCCGCCGGGGCCGCCGCCGAACTCCAGCAGCGGCTGCTCGCCGCCTTCAAGAAGGCGATGCCCAAGATCCCCGACGCCTACGAGCAGCTCGACCAGTTGCTCGGCGCCCAGATCTCGCTCGGCATGCTCGCCGACATCGTGGCCTACACGATCGACCTCGATCTCGAATGGAAGATGCGGCTTCTGGCCGAATGCGACGTGTTTCGCCGCACGCAGCTCCTGCTTGACGCCCTCGCCGGGCGTCCTGCGGCCGCCATGACGCGGCCGTTTCCCCCGCAGTTCAGCGTCAATTAGAGTGGGGGCATGAAGAACGAAGCCTCCCCAGTCGATCACGCGCGGATCGAGCGGGCCGTCCGCGAAATCCTGAGTGCCGTCGGCGAGGATCCCGACCGCGAGGGCCTCCTCGAGACGCCGGCCCGCGTGGCCCGCATGTACGCCGAGATGTTCAGCGGGCTCCACCAGGATCCGAAGGCGCATCTGCGCAAGGCGTTCACGGAGAAGTACGACGAGATCGTGCTCGTCCGCGACATCGCGTTCACGAGCATGTGTGAGCACCACCTGCTGCCGTTCGTGGGCAAGGCCCACATCGGCTACCTCCCCGACGGCCGGGTGCTCGGCCTGAGCAAGCTCGCGCGGATCGTCGAGGTGGTCTCGCACCGGCCGCAGGTGCAGGAGCGGATGACGGAACAGCTCGCCGACCTGCTCGTCGAGGACTTGGGCGCGAAGGGCGTTGCCGTCGTCGTCGAGGCCTCGCACACCTGCATGACGATCCGCGGGGTCCGCAAGCCGGGCAGCCTGTGCGTCACGTCGGCCATGAAGGGCATCTTCCGCTCCAACGTGTCGAGCCGGGCCGAGGTGATGTCGCTCATCTACGGAAACCGCCCGGCGCCGTGACGCTCCTCGTCGATTTCCTCTGCCGATTCTCCTGGGGTCTCTGTGCGGGGCTCCTGCTCACGCCGACGGGCGTCGTGCCGGCCGGGTTCTTTCGCGTCAATCTCCTGGTCGTGCTCGGGCTGGCGACGTTCGCCGCCCTGCTCGGAGGCTCGGCGCTGCCGGGCTGGTTTTGGCCCCTGCCGGCCGCGGCGGCGGTGGCGGCGTGGTTGGGGAGCATCGCCTTTTATGCGGAACGCACCCGCGGCGGGCTCGCGTTCTGCGCAGCGTGTGCGGCGCTGCTCGCGGCCGCGACGGTCGGCGCGGGGCCGGTGTCGGCCCTGCCGGCCACGGCGCGGCTGCTCTCGGGGCTACTCGTCGGCCTCACCGTGCACGCCATGCTGCTCGGCCACTGGTATCTCAACGCGCCGGGAATGCGGGTGGACGCACTGCGCCGGATGATCGACCTGACGCTCGTCGCCTGGGCGGCGGTGCTCGCGGCCCAGTGTGTCGGCATGGTGCGGACGGGGGGGATGCCGTGGGAGGGGCAGGCGCCGACGGCGCTCGCGCTCGTCTCGCTGCGCTGGCTCGCGGGCCTCGCCGGGCTGCCCGCGCTGCTCTGGATGAGCCGCAAGACGCTCGACATTCCCAACACGCAGAGCGCCACGGGTATCCTGTACGTGGCCTGCCTCGCGGCCATCGTGGGCGAACTGACCGCCCAGTTGCTCGGGGCCGGCGCCTGACGCCGCGGCGAAGCCTCACCCAGCGCGAACCCCGACCATGCGGATCACCTACGCCTGCCCCGCCTGCCACGTCACCGTCGCGATCGACGACGTTGAAATCAGGCACACGCTCGCCTGTCCGGCATGCCAGGCATCGATCGCCCTGCCGCAGGATGCCTTCGCGGGCGGCGAACCTCCTCGGCTGCGACGGTGCCTCGTCTGCCCGAGCACCGAACTCTTCACCCGCAAGGACTTTCCGCAGCGGGTCGGCGTGGCGATCGTCGCGATCGGGCTCGCCGCGAGCTGCGTCGCGTGGGCCCAGCGTGAACTGCTCCTCACGTTCGGGATCCTGTTCGCGACGGCGCTCGCCGATGTCGTGCTCTACGTCGTGATGCCGGAGTGCCTGTCGTGCTACCGGTGCGGGGCCCGCTACCGGGGGCCGGGCGTCGCCGGCTCGTTCGGCGGCTTCGATCTCGAAACCCACGAGAAGCATCGGCAGCAGGCCGCCCGGCTGCGGGCCGGGGCCGGCCATGGAGCGTGACCGGCAACGGATCGCCGAGGATCTCCGCGGTCTCGTCGCGGGCGAGGTGCTCTGCGAGGACGCCGACCGCGCGGTGTATGCCACCGATGCGAGCGTGTTCGAACGCCGGCCGCTCGCCGTCGTGCGGCCGCGGTCGTCCGACGACGTCGCTGCGATCGTGGGCTGGGCCGCGGAGCGCGGCATTTCCGTCCACCCGCGCGGCGGCGGCACCGGGCTCGCGGGCGACGCGCTCGGCACGGGCATCGTGCTCGACACCGGCCGGTTCATGCGCCGGATCATCCACACCTCGGCGACGCAGGTTCGCGTCCAGCCGGGCGTCGTCGCAACGCAGCTCGAGGAGCATCTGGCGCGGTTGGGGCGGACGTTCGGCCCCGACCCGAGCAACGCCGCCGTGACGACGGTGGGTGGCATGATCGGTCGCAACGCGTCGGGGAGCAGGTTCGCGTTGCATGGCGCGGTGCGCGGCCGGCTCGCCGCCGTGCAGGCCGTGCTCGCCGACGGCAGCGTCGTGGAACTCGTGCCCACGCCCGCGGCCGACGGGGCCGCGGCCGGCGCACCGGCCCGTCTGGCGACCGGGCTCGCGGCGATCCTCGCGGAAGCGCGGCCGGTCATCGCGCGCTGGCAGCCGGCCGGCCGTGCTTCGCATGGCGGCTACCGGCTCGACGATCTCGAACGCGACGGGCTCGTCGATCTGCCCCGGATCCTGTGCGGCGCGGCGGGCACGCTGGCCGTCGTCACGGAGGCCACGCTCGACACCGTCGGCATGGACGGCGGGCGGGCGGTGGCGATCGTGCTCTTCGATTCGCTCGACAAGGCGGCCGAGGCGGCGGTGCGGCTCGCGGCCTGGGGGCCGAGTGCCTGCGACCTCTTCGACAAGCGGCATCTTGCGCTCGCCCGGGGCACGAAGGTGACGTTCGACCTGCTCATCCCACCGGCGGCGGACGCGGGCCTGCTCGTCGAGTTCACGGCTGCGACCCCCGCGGAGAGTCGGGCCCGGCTCGACGAGGCGCTGCGGCGTCTGCAGGGCGTCAAACGGCTGTGCCTCGACGTGCGGCGGGCGGAGGACGAGCCGGACGCCGCGCTCTTCTGGGAGCTGTCGCGGCAGGTGGTTTCGACGCTGCACGGCGTGCGCGGGGCGTCGCGGCCGGTGCCGTTCATCGAGGACATCGTGGTGCCGCCTGCGCAGCTCATCGAGTTTCTCCGGCGGCTGCAGGACGTCCTCAAGCAGCAGGCCGCGACCGCGCTCGTCTACGGCCACGCCCTCCAGGGCCAGTTGCATGTGCGGCCCTATGCCGAGCCGCGGCTGCCGAGCGAGCAGGAGCGGCTCGCGCGACTCGCCACGTCGATCTACGAGGAGGTGGTGGCGCTCGGGGGCACGCTGGGTGGCGAGCAGGGGCTCGGCCTGTCGCGCACGGCGTTCTTCGCCAGGTTCTTTCCCGAGCTCACCGCCGTCTTCAGTCGCGTGAAGGCACTCTTCGACCCGCGCATGATCCTCAATCCCGGCAGGATCGTGCCGGAGGAAGTGGGCGTGGATGCCGGCGGCTGGTTTCGGTCGCCGCTTGCGCTGCCGGCCGCGCCGTTGGCTCCACGTGGTCCGGCGGCCGCGACACTGCCCGTGCTCACCTGGCCGGCGGATCGGCTTGCCGCCGAAGTCGATGCCTGCAATGGCTGCGGCGCCTGTCGGACGCAGATGCTGGACGTGCGGATGTGCCCCCGCTATCGGGAGGACGCCGCCGAGGAATGCTCCCCGCGGGCCAAGGCGAATCTCGTCGGGGCGGTGCTCTCGGGCGGGCTCGGAGCGGAGGTCCTGACGACCGACCGCGTCCGGCAGATCGCGGATACCTGCTTCAACTGCCACCAGTGCCGCATCGATTGCGCCGCCGGCGTAGACATCCCTGCGCTCGTGATGGAGCTCAAGGCGGCCCATGTCGTGGCCAACGGCCTGCCGACCGCCGCGTGGCTGCGGTCGCGGGTGGATCTTCTGAGCGCCGTCGGCGGCCGATTTGCGCCGCTGGCCAATCGCGCGCTCGAGAGCCCGCGGGCCCGCTGGCTCATCGAGAAGACGCTCGGCATCGCCCGCGGCAGAAAACTGCCGCCGTTCACGGGCGCCCGCACGCTCCGGTGGGCGGCCCGCCGCGGCCTCACGCGGCCGTCGCGCCGCGGCGGGCCTCGCGTCCTCTACTTTCTCGACACCTACGCCCGGCGACACGACCCGCTCCTTGTGCAGGCGTTCGTGGCCATCCTCGAGCGGCATGGCGTCGGCGTGTTCATCGATCCGCGGCAGGTCGCGTCGGGGATCGCCCTCGTCTCGGAGGGCGACGTCGAGGGAGCGCGGGCCCTCGCCCGCACGAACGTGCGGATCCTCGCGGAGGCCGTGCGGCTCGGCTACCGGATCGTGTGCACCGAGCCTTCGACGGTGACCTGCCTCACGCACGACTACCCGTTGCTCGTCGAGGACGACGACATGGAGCGGATCGTCGCGGCCACGACCGACGCCACGAGCTACCTCTGGGAATTGCACCGCGAGGGCCGCCTGCGGCTCGACTTCGCGCCGGTGCAGGCGCGGATTCTCTACCACGCGCCCTGCCACCTGCGAGCGCGGCATGCGACGAGCCCGGCTGAGCATCTGCTGCGGCTCGTGCCCGGCCTCGCCGTCCAGGCAGCCGACCACGGCTGCTCGGGCATGGCGGGCACGTTCGGCCTGGCCCGCGAGCACTATCGCACGAGCCTCCGGGCGGGGCTCGGGCTCGTGACCGCGATGCGGAGCGCCGGCGTGGAGGCGGGCGCTACCGAGTGCAGTGCGTGCCGGATACAAATGGAGCAGGGCACGACGAAGCCGACGGTGCATCCGGTGAAGCTGTTGGCGAAGGCCTATGGAGCGATCGATGGACACGGTGCCGAGCACCTCGACGGCCTGCTTGCCGCCACGAGCGGACGGCTCACCACGAGCTGACACCGTGGCGGCCACCACGCTGCGCGTGCACCTGTTCGCCGGGATGGCGGAGGCCGCGGGCGCGAGGCATCTGGCCATCGCATGGTCTGGCGGAACCGTCGGTGAGTTGCGGTCTGCGGTCGCGGCCGCCTGCCCCGCGATCGTCGCGCTGCTCGCGCGGAGCGCGATCGCGATCGACGGCCGCTACGCCACCGACGCTTCGGCGGTGCCTGTGACGGCGGACGTGGCGGTGATTCCTCCGGTGAGCGGAGGGTAGCGTGGCCGTCGTCGCATGCCGGCTTGTGCACGAGGAGATCGACACGGCCGCCGTCCTGGCGAGCGTGGCCGATGCGGCGGCCGGTGCGCACGTGCTCTTCGTCGGCACGACGCGGGGCGTCACCGGCGACGTCGTCACGCTTGGCCTCGAGTATGAGGCGCACGAGCCGCTGGCGCAGGCCTTGCTGGGCAACCTCGCCGACGAGGCCGTGCGGACCTACGCGCTCACCAGCTGCGCCGTCGTGCACCGGCTCGGGGCGGTGCCGGTGGGGAGTGCGAGCGTGGCCGTGGCCACGAGCGCACCGCACCGGCGGGAGGCATTCGCGGCCGCCGAGTGGCTCATGGAGCGGATCAAGTGCGACGTGCCCATCTGGAAGCGAGAGGAGGCCGCCGACGGCTCCCGCACCTGGGTGCATCCCGATGGGCCGTCGGCGGCGGTGGTGCCGGAGCACGGGTCATGAGCGCGACGCAACGCACGGTCATGCGGGCAGGCCGGCTCCTCGACGGCTTCGGCCGCGCGCACACCGACCTGCGGGTGAGCGTCACGGACCGCTGCAACTTGCGGTGCACCTACTGCATGCCCGAGGAAGCGACGTTCAAGCCCCGGGAGGAACTGCTCTCCTACGAGGAGATCGCCCGCGTGGCCGGCGTCGCAGCCGGGCTCGGGATCCGCTCGATTCGCCTCACCGGCGGTGAGCCCTTGTTGCGGGCCGACCTCGACGAACTCGTGCGGCAGCTCGTGGCGGTGCCGGGCATCGAGGACGTGGCGCTCACGACCAACGGTCTCCTGCTCGCCGAGCAGGCCGAGCCGCTGCGCCGGGCCGGGCTGCATCGGCTCAACGTCAGTCTCGACGCGCTCTCCGAGGACAGATTCGAGCGGATCGCCCGGCGGCGCGGCCTCGACCGGGTGCTCGCCGGGTTCGCCGCCGCCAGGGCCGCCGGCTTCGATCGGATCCGGATCAATGCCGTCTCGATCCGCGGCCTCACCGAGGCCGAGATCGTGCCGCTGGCGGCGTTCTGCCGGCGCGAGCGGTTCGAGCTGCGGTTCATCGAGTTCATGCCGCTCGATGCCGACGGCGGCTGGTCCGACGACCGCGTGCTGTCGGGCCGGGACGTACGGGCGATCCTCGAACGGGAGGTCGGTCCGCTCGTGCCCGTCGCCGCCGCCGATCCCGGCCAGCCGGCCGTCGATTTCGCCTGGGGCGACGGCGCGGGCCGCGTCGGCTTCATCGATCCGGTGTCGGCGCCGTTTTGCGACCGCTGCGACCGGCTCCGGCTCACCGCCGACGGCCAGTTTCGCAACTGCCTGTTCTCGACGACCGAATGGGACGCGCGGGCGGTGCTTCGCGGCGGCGGGCCGGCCATCGACGAGCGGCTGGCCGACCTGCTCGTGGCCTGCGTCGCGGCGAAGCGGGCCGCGCACGGCATCGGCTCGCCTGGCTTCGAGCGGCCGGCGCGGGCCATGTACCAGATCGGGGGCTGACGTGGACGTGACAGATGCCGGCCCACCGCGTCGCTACCTCGACAACGCGGCGACATCGTGGCCGAAGCCCGAGCCCGTGCTCGCGGCGTGGGAACGCGCCGCCCGCGTCGTCGGCGCCGCCGCCGGCCGCGGTGGGTATCGCGAGGCGGTCGAAGCCGATGCGATCCGCCGCCGGGCTCGCGAGCGGGCGGCCGCTCTGCTCGGCGGCGTCGATCCCGCGCGGGTCGCGTTGCCCGGGGGCGCGACGCTCGCACTCAACATGGCGATCCACGGGCTCGCCCGGCCCGGCGACCATGTCATCGCGACGGCCGCCGACCACAACGCGACGCTTCGCCCGCTGCACGCGCTTTCTGCGCGGGGGGTGATCACGCTATCGATCGTGCCCTGCGACGGTGTCGGCCGCGTCGATCCGGCCGCCGTCGCGGCGGCGTGGCGGCCCGCGACGAGGCTCGTCGTCTCCACGCACGCCTCGAACGTGACAGGTGCCGTTCAGGATGCGCGGATGCTGGCCGCGATCGCGCACGACCGCGGTGGGCTCTTCGTCCTCGACGCCGCCCAGTCGCTCGGGCAGGTGGATGGCTGGAACGACGGCGCGGGGGGATGCGGCTTCGACGCCGACGTCGTCGTCGCTCCCGCGCACAAGTGGCTCTGCGGAATGGGGGGCGTCGCGATCCTCTTCGCCCGCGAGGGGCTGTCGCTTGAGTCACTCGTGCAGGGAGGCACGGGCTCGGCGAGCGAGTCGCTCGAAATGCCATCGACGTTCACCGACCTGTTCGAAGCAGGCACGCCCGACCTGCCGGCACTTGCAGCCTTGGTCGCGGCGGCGGAATGGATCGCCGGAGAGACCGTGCCGGCGCTCAACGCCCGTGGCCGCCGGCTCGCGATGGCGTGCGCGGAGGGGCTGCGTGGGATCCGGGGCGTGCGTGTGTTCGCCGCGTCGGATGCCGGCCCGCCGATTGTGGGTTTTACGCTCGAGGGCTATGATCCGGCCGACGTCGCCGCGCTGCTCGAACAGACGGCCGGAGTGCAGGCCCGCTCGGGGTTTCACTGTGCGGCGTGCATCCACGAGCACCTCGGCACGCGGGCGGGTGGGCTCGTGCGGCTAAGTTTCGGGCCGTTCAACACCGCGGCGGATGCCACCGCGGTCGTCGAGGCCGTGGCGAGGTTTGCCGCGTGACGGCGCAGGTGCAGGACAGGAAGGGAGGCTCACGATGGCCGGGATCAGCAAGGACGTCTGGTATGCAGGAGGCCTCCGGTTCCAGTGCACGCAGTGCGGCGACTGCTGCTCCGGGTCGGAAGGATATGTGTGGGTGAATCAGCAGGAGATCGACGCCATGGCAGCGCGGCTCGGGCTCACCTCCGCCGACTTCGAGAGCCGGTACGTCAAAAAGGTCGGCGTGCGCCGGTCGCTCACGGAGCGGCCCGGCGGCGACTGCGTGCTGCTCGACGAGAAGACCCGCAAGTGCACCGCGTACGAGGAGCGGCCGCGACAGTGCAAGACGTGGCCGTTTTGGGATTCGAACCTCAGGTCGCCCGAGGCGTGGGCCGACGCGGCCGAGGCGTGCCCGGGCTGCAACAAGGGCAACCTCGTGCCGCTCGAACGCATCGTTGAGCAGGCCGCTCAGATCCGGGTGTGAGCCGTGGGGCAAGCGTCCTGCTTGCCGCCGGAGGCCTGAAACGTCGCCGACGCTCACTCGCGGTAGGCCTTCGGGCTGCGGCCCACCCAGCGCTTGAACGCGCGGGAAAACACCGGCGCATTCTCGAATCCCACCTGCTCGGCGATCGATTCCACCTTGTCCTGCGTGGTCGTGAGCAGGTGCTGGGCCCGTTCGATCCTGAGCGACGTGAGATGCTGCATCGGGCTGCGGCCGAGATCGCGGAGGCAGACCCGGCGAAACTGCTCCTTGCTCGAGTGATACCGCGCCGCCAGGCGGGCGAGCGACCAATCCGCGGCGAGATCGCGGGCGACCTCGTCCCACACGGCCCACAACCGGTCGTCCATGTGCCACGGCTGGGCGATCCGCCGCGCCTCACCGTGGGCCAACTCGATCCAGTGATGTACGAGCCGTGGATCGCGGCCACCCTCCCATTCCGCCCGCAGTCCAGAAATGATTCGCCACAGGACGTCGGCCTCGCAGCGCACACGCACCGGCGAGGCGGCTGAAACGAGCGGCCGCACGTGCTCCGGCTCGTCGTACCGAATCCAGGCGAACCGCCATCGCGCTCCCGGCACCGCATGGAACGCGTTCAGTACCCGCGGCGGGGCGAGACAGGCCACCCCCTTGCGGCTCGATTGCCAACGGCCGTCGAGCAACGCCTGGCCGCGGCCCTCGTGGCACACCATCACGAAACTCCCCGTCGGCCGCAGGCGCACGCGCCGATACGGCATGGCGGCATCGGTGAGGCCCAGGTGCATGATGCGGTGGGTGGCGAACTCGGGGCAGTCGTCGCGCGTCATCGACCACAGGCGGCTCGCCGCGCCGTCGATAGTCGTTTCTGCGAGGTCGAGGTGGATTTCGGTCATGGACGGGTGTATCGCTGCTGCGTACGCTCAACGATGGTCATACACAGATATACACACGGGACCGCACGATGCCGAATCCCTGGACAGGCAAGGGCAATCCGTATACGCGGGCCGAGGTGCTCGACCGCCTTCACTCCACGCTGCGAGCTGGCAAGCCGATCATCGCCGCCGGCGCCGGCACCGGCATCAGCGCGAAGTTTCTCGAAAAGGGCGGCGTCGATCTGATCATCATCTACAACTCCGGCCGCTTCCGGATGGCCGGCCACGGCTCGACCGCCGGCCTCATGGCCTACGGCGATGCCAACGCCGTGGCGATGGAGATCGGGGAGTTCGAGGTGCTCCCGGTCGTCGAGGAGGTGCCCGTGATCTGCGGCGTGCATGCCTCCGACCCCAGGCGGCGGATGTGGCACTGGCTTGGCCGCGTCAAGGAGATGGGTTTTTCCGGTGTCAACAACTTTCCCACGCATTGCATCGTGGACGGGCAGTTTCGCCAGATTCTCGAAGAGACCGGGATGAGTTTTCAGAAGGAGGTCGAGATGATCGGCCTCGCCCGGCGGATGGATCTCTTTACGATCGTCTACGTGGGCACGCCCGACGAGGCGAAGGCGATGGCGAAGGCCGGCGCCGACGTTGTGATCGCGCATGTCGGCACGACCATCGGTGGCTCGATCGGCGTGACGAATGCCACGTGCACCCTCGACGAGGCGGCGGCCCGCGTGCAGGCGATCGCCCGAGCGGCGCTCGACGAGCGGGGCGACGTGATTTGCCTGTCGCACGGCGGCCCGATCTGCACGCCCGACGACGCCGCTTACATCAACCAGCACACCGAGGTCGTCGGCTTCGTGGGCGCTTCGAGCCTGGAGCGGCTGGCCTTCGAGCGGTCGCTCCCCGAACTCACGCGGCAGTTCAAGAACATCCCACTCGGCAAGCGGAAGTAACCAGCCGGAGAGCGACGCATGGCGACGATCGCCGTCCTCGGCACGCTCGACACGAAAGGCCGTGAGCATGCGTTCGTGGCCGAGCGCATCCGCGCCCACGGTCATCGCACGCTGCTCATCGACGTCGGCACGGGCGCCGAGCCCGCCGTGAAGCCCGATATCAGCCGGGCCGAGGCGGCCGCAGCCGGCGGCATCGACCTCGCGCCACTCATCGCCCGCGGCGACCGCGGCGAGTGTGTGTCGGCGATGGCAAAGGCCGCTCCGCGGCTGCTCGAGCGGCTCGTGGCCGACGGCAAGATCCAGGGCGTGATCTCGCTCGGCGGTGGCGGCGGCACGGCGATCGCGTCGGCGGCGATGCGGCCCCTGCCGATCGGGTTCCCGAAGCTCATCGTTTCCACGCTCGCCAGCGGCAACACGGCCCACTACGTGGGCACGACCGATATCGCCATGATGCCGGCGATCGTGGATGTGCAGGGGCTCAACCGGATCTCACGGACGATCCTCGCCCGGGCGGCCGGCGCGATCTGTGGCATGGTCGAGGCCGACGTGGCAACTGCCGATGAAAAGCCGCTCGTCGTGGCGAGCATGTTCGGCAACACGACCAAGTGCATCGAGGCGGCGATCCCGCTGTTGGAGCAGGCGGGCTACGAGGTGCTCGTGTTCCACGCCACGGGCACCGGCGGCCGGGCGATGGAGTCGCTCGTCGCGAGCGGCCTCGTGGCCGGCGTACTCGACGTCACGACCACCGAGCTGGCCGACGAAGTCGTGGGCGGCGTGCTCACCGCCGGGCCCGAGCGACTCGACGCCGCCGCGAAGCACGGCGTACCCGCGATCGTCGCCCCTGGCTGCCTCGATATGGTGAATTTCGGCGAGCAGGCCTCCGTGCCGAAGAAGTTCGCAGGCCGCACGTTCTATATCCACAACCCGCAGGTCACGCTCATGCGGACGACGCCCGAGGAGTGCGCGACGCTCGGCAGACTCGTGGCCGAGAAGGTGAATGCGTCGCGCGGCCCCGTAACCGTGCTCATCCCGCGACGCGGGATCAGCGTGATCAGCGCAGCGAGCGGCCCTTTCCATGATCAGCACGCCGACTCATCGCTGTTTGACGCGCTGGAATCAGGCCTACGACCCGCCGTCCCATGCCACTCGCTCGACTGCGACATCAACGACCCCGCTTTCGCACGGGCCTGCGTCGAGGCCCTGCTTGCGAACATGAAACTCGTCGCCCCAGGAGGTTCCCCGTGCCACAGGTGAAGCATTACGGCGTCTTTCAGTTCAAGCCCGAGGTCAGCCCCCCGCAGATCGACACCTGCTTCCGCGAGATGGCGGGCATGGTGGGCAAGATCCCGGGCCTTCTCGACTTCGCCCATGGGCCGTACGAGAGTTCCGAAGGACTCAACGACGGCTTCACGCACGGCTTCATCATGACGTTCGCAAGCCCCAAGGCCCGCGACGAATACCTCCCGCATCCGGAGCACGAGCGGGTGAAGGCGATCGTCGTGCCGTGCCTGGCCCGCGTGATCGTGTTCGATTTCAGCATGCCCGACGCTTAAGAAAGAGGAAGCGTTCATGAACCTCAACCTTTGCTGCCATAGGGCCGGCTCGGGGGACGGCAAAAGTCTCGTCGCCGGGCCGCGGCGGGCTCCTTTCGCGCCGGCGCATCCCTTCGGGCCTGCGGCGGCTTACCGTAAGACATGTGCTCCTCGAGCGTTCGCCGACCCCCTCGCTTCCCTGGTGGTGATTCTGCTTGTGTTTCTCTCGTGCTCTCACGCTTGCGGAGGTGAGGCGAAGCCACTCTTCGATGGCTCTTCACTTGCGGGATGGGATGTGCGGGCGGGTGAGGAGAAGTGGTGGAGGGCGGCCGATGGGATGATCGTCGGCGGGTCGCTCGAGGAGACCGTGCCGCACAACACGTTCCTGGCCACGAAGGAATCGTTCGCGAACTTCGAACTCACGCTCAGGATTCGCATCCGTGGGGCGGGTGGGTTCGTGAATTCCGGCATCCAGGTTCGCAGTACCCGCGTGCCCGACTCGCACGAAATGTCGGGCTACCAGGTGGACGCCGGCCCCGGCTGGTGGGGCAAGCTCTACGACGAATCGCGGCGCAACAAGGTGATCGGCGAGCCAAAGGATGCGAAGGCGCTCGCCGCTGCGATCAAGGAAGATGATTGGAACGAATACAGGATCGTCGCCGATGGTCCGTCGATCCATTCGTGGATCAACGGCGTAGCGGCGACTGACTATGCCGAGGCCGACCCGGCGATCCCGCTCGATGGCCAGATCGGCCTGCAGGTGCACGGTGGCGGCAAGGCACAGATCGAGGTCACGGACATCGTGATCCGGCGTTTGCCAGGCCCGCCCGCCGGAGCCCGGCCGCCAGCCGCCGCGACGTCGCTCGAGCCGCTCTCGCCGGCCGACGAGGCCCGCCACTTCTCGCTCGCCGAGGGATTCACGGCCGAACTCGTCCTCGGCGAGAGCGCCGATCCGGCCAACGCCTACGGCAAGTTCGTCGCCCTGACGTTCGACACCCATGGCCGACTGTGGACGACGACGGCGTTGGAATATCCCGTCGATGGCAACGAAAGCCCGGAAGTCGCCCGGCGGCTCTACGAATCCGGGGGCCGCGACAAGGTGCTCGTGGTTGACAAGCCATGGGCGAAGGATCCCGGCCCGCCGCGTGTGTACGCCGAAGGCCTGGCCATCCCGCTCGGCGTGCTGCCCTGGCGCGACGGCGCGTTCGTGCCATATGGCCCCGAGATCCGCTTCTACCGCGACACGAATGCCGACGGCCGCGCCGATGTCCACGAGATCGTGCTCCAGGGGTTCGGCGTGCAGGATTCGCACCTCTTGCCGCATCAGTTCACACGCGTGCCGGGCGGGTGGATCCTCTTTGCCCAGGGACTGTTCAACAAATCAACCGTGAAGCGGCCGGGCGACGCGCCCTTCGCTGACGGCACCAAGGAAGCCCGGTTCGACGCCTGCAAACTCGGCCGCTTCCGCCCCGACGGCTCGGCCTTCGAACCACTCACCGCCGGGCCCAACAACATTTGGGGCCTGACGATCTCGCGCACCGGAGAGACCTGGCTCCAAGAGGCAAACGACATCGGCTATCCGATCTTTCCCTACGAACCGGGCGTGCTCGTGACCACCGGCTCGCCGGATCGCCTCCGTCCTTACCAGCCGATGATGCCAGCTCCTCTGGGGCCGCCGCAGATGGGCGGCACCGGCCTGAGCGGCCTCGCGGTCGCCGACGACGCCGATGGCTGGCCCGGGCCGTGGGGAGCCGGGCCAAACTCCACGCCAAACGAACGAGTCTTCTACGTCGCCAACCCGATCACGAACGCGATCCAATCGATCATCGCGACGCGCACCGGCGAGCGCTATACCTACCGCAAGGGCTCAGACCTCCTCGTGAGCGGCGACAAGGCATTTCGCCCCGTCGCGGTGCAATTCGGCCCCGACGGCTGCCTCTACGTGGTCGATTGGTACAACAAGATCATCTCGCACAACGAAGTGCCGCGCAACCACCCCGAGCGCGACAAGGTGCGCGGGCGGATCTGGCGGATCCGGCATGCGTCGCAGCCGCTCGTCGAGCCGGCGTGCGTGGCGACCGCTGCCACGGCCGACTTGCCGGCACTCCTCGGTGCAAAGAACGCCCGACTCGCCGACTTTGCCTGGCAGGAGATCGTCGATCGCGATGCGCGTCCGCTTGTCCCGCGGCTCGAAGTGATCGCGCTCGATTCCGAGGCCACCGAGGCGGCCCGTACAGGGGCCCTATGGGCCCTCGAGGGGCTCAACGCCGTCACCGCTGCCACGCTCGAAAATCTCGTCGCCGCTCCGAGCGTTGACCTGCGGCACGAGGCGATCCGCATCGCAGCCGCGATCTGCTCAGAGGCCGATTTCCGTCGGCTCGCCGGGCCGCTCGTGGACGATCCCTCGCCGCGGGTGCGGGCTGCGCTCGGCGACGCATTTCGTCGGATCCCGGTCACCGAGCCCGACACGATCGCGCTCATCATGCGACTCGGTCGGGAGCGTGTGCAGGGCGACGCCTGGGCCGTCTACGATCGCAACTTCGAGCGGTATCTTGCCCGCTGGGCGCTCGAGAGGCATGCCCCGCTCGTCGCGGCGTTTCTCGACTCACCGGCCGGCAAGGCCATGCCGATCGGCAATCGGCTCCTGGCTACGCTCGCGCTGGAGCCGCCGGCTGCGGCCCGCGGGCTCGTGGCGCTCGCGGGAGAGCTCGGTCGGCCATTCGACGAAGACGAACTGCGGCTGCTCGCCTCGCAGGCGCACCTGCCCGACGTGGCAGCTGCCCTCGAGAAGTCGGCCCGTGATCAGCAGACGCGGAGGGCCGCGCTGGGGACGCTGCTCACGTTCCGCACGAGCCTCACGAGCCCCGCCCTCGAGCCGATCGTCGCCCGGGCTGCGACCGACCTCCTCGCCGCCGGCGTCACACCTGAGGACCGCGATCTCGCGCTCAAGCTCGTTGGCGCGTTCAAGACGAAGAGCATCGAACCCGACGTCGCGGCGATCGTGTGCCGCGACGACGTACCCGCCGACCTGAAGCAGGCGGCGCTCCGCTGCCTGCGCGAGCTTGGCGCGCTCTCCGCCGGCACCGGCCAGGCGCTTTTCTCCGCCACGGCGAACGCCCCGCCGCTGCGGGCTGAGGCCGTGGCGGCGTGGGCGGAATCGCGCGACCGCGCGTCGTGCACGGCGCTCGTGGCCGCGTGGGACGATCTCTCGTTCGTGGAACGGCACACAGCGGCTGCAGCGCTCGCGCGACACAAAGAGGGAGCCGCGGCACTCGTGGCGGCGATGGCGGCCGACGACATCGACCCCACGAGCCTGCCTCTGTCGGTCGTGGCGGACATGCGGGCGGTGCTCGGCGGCGATCCGACACTCGAAAAACTGTGGGGCGACCTCACTGCAGGAGCCCCATCCGTGCTGCGGCTGTCGGGCGACGACAAGGCCACCGGTCCCGTCGTGTCGCTCGACGGCCCATTCACGGTGGAGGCCTGGGTGAATCTCGAGGCGCCGATTGGCAATGAAGACAGCCTGCTCGCCGGCGACGGCCTCGTCGATATGAATTTCTATGGGGGCAGGTTCCGCGTATGGACGAAAGCCCACAACGACATCGCTGTCGCCGCCTCGAACACCGCGCCCGACACATGGACGCACTATGCCGTCACCCGAGACGCCGAAGGTGTGTTTCGGATCTACCTCGACGGTGAACTCGAAGCCGTGAGCGCTGCACGCGAAACAGCGCCTTACCCCGGTCTGCGGATCGGGTACAGCACGCCGCGAGGCAAGAACCTGGGCACCCGTGGCCGGATTGCGGAGTTCCGCCTCTGGAACGGCGCACGAACCGCCGACGAGATTCGCGCCGACTTCGACCGCAGTTTCGTCGGCGACGCCATGCGACCGCCAAGCCTCGTGTCGTTCCATGGCGGCACGTCGTGGGGCACGCTTGCGGGTGACGCCCGGGTGGAGCCGTCGCTCGACGCCCCGAAACTGGTGACGGCAGCCGAACTCGCCACGCGCATCGAGAAGTTCGCCAGGTTTCGCGCGCTCGCCGAGACGACGGGCAATGCCGCCAAGGGGCAGGCCCTGTTCGCGGCGAAATGTCTCACGTGCCACCAGCAGGGAGGCCAGGGAGGTCGGATCGGTCCCGCGCTCGACGGTCTGGCTCTCACGGGCGTGGAGGCGATCCTGCGCAACGTGCTCACGCCCAATGCGGCGATGGAGGGCGGCTACCGCAACTTCCGCGTGGTCACCCGCGACGGCCGGATCGTGCAGGGCCTGCTCGTCTCGCGGGATACCGACGCGATCGTGATCCGCCAGCCCAACACGGCCGATGTGCGGATCGAATCGCGCGATATCGCGCAGGCCGACTTCACGGGCATCTCGATCATGCCCGAGGGCCTGCTCGAATCGCTGAAGCCTGAGGACGTGAGCAACCTCTTCGCCTACCTCAAGTCGCTCACCGCGAAGTCGCCTTGACGAACCGCGGAATCGCGTGTCGCAAACGCACTGTGGGGATCATGGCCCCGCCCGTTGGAGCCATGCCCGACCGCTTTTTTTGTCATGTCCGGGTGGATTCACGTCATGGACCCGATCCTGCGTCGTCCCCTAGGTTGGGCTCGATGGCCCGGGCAGGAAAGACACCGGGACGGGGATCCACATGCGAACGCACCCACGCACCACCAACGCGCAGATCGGAACCACCGCTCGAGAGGTGGCGATTGTCATGGAGGCGGCCACCTCGTTCAGCCGCGGCGTGCTCACGGGGATATCACGCTGGATGGCCCACCAGTCGGGCTGGCTGGTCACCATCGATGATCGCGAGCGGGAGGCCCCGATCCCCGGCTGGCTCCTCCGCTGGTCCGGCGACGGCATCATCAGTGGCCTGCCGGATCGAGCCCTACCGGGGCCGTGGCGCGGTGGGCGGCGGCCGGTCGTGCACGTGCGCGGGCGACTTGCGCCCGAGCGGCTTCCCGGGATCTATCCTGACGACGACGCCGCAGTCCGCATGGCTGTGACGCATCTCGTGGAGCGCGGTGTACGTCAGTTCGGGGTTGTTCCCGGGGCACTCGGCACGGCGGGCCGCGGCGAAGCCATCGTCCGGCATGCCGAGGCGGAGGGGGGCGTCGTCGATGTCTTCACAGCGCCGCAATTGGGGGTCCGCTCCCGACACGCCGGCGAGCCATCGCGGCAGGCGCTCGCCGCCTGGCTCATGAGCCTGCGAAAGCCGGTCGGCATCGTCGCGGACGACGTGCAGGCCCTCCAGATCCTCGAGGCCTGCCGGGAGCAGGGGCTTGCGGTTCCCGACGAAGTGGCCGTGGTGGCGATCACCGACGACGCGGCGCTCTGCGAGCTCGCGACGCCTGCCCTCACGAGCGTGACCCACGACCGGGCCCGGATCGGCCGGGAGGCGGCGCGGATGCTCGACGAATCGATGCGGGGAGGAAAGCCCCCGTCGGCAGTCGTCCTCGTGCCGCCCGCCGGGATCACCGTGCGCCGCAGCAGCGATGTGCTGGCGGTAGATGATGCCGACATCAAGCAGGCCCTGAAGCTGATCAGGGCGCGGGGCTGCACCGACCTGTCGGCGGAGGAGGTGGCGACGACGGTCGGCGTTTCCCGCAGGATGCTCGATCGCAAGTTTCAGCAGGTTCTGGGCCGCACCATCCACGATGAACTGCAGCGGATGAAGATCGCGGAGGCGAAGCGGCTGCTCGCGGAGACCGACCACAAACTGCTGGTCGTCTCCGTGCGGGCCGGGTTCACCCACGCGGCCCAGCTCTGCAACGTCTTCAAGACCGCCGTGGGAATGTCGCCCGTGCAATTTCGCAAGGCCGCGCGATCCTGCCGCGAGTTGCCCGGCATGAAGGCGGGCCGTGGCGGACCGCGAGGGCGGTGACCTCACGGCGTCAGCGGTGGAGGCGTTAGGTTGAAGTCGAAGACGTTGCGATCGCCGGGGGCGACCTCCACCTCGAGTGTCGAGTCCGCGTTGTGGATGGCGGGGATGTAGTCCTCGAAGAGCGGGACGCCTTCCAGCCGGGGCATGGTCTTCGGCAGTTTTGCGTCATCGATGGGCCGCGTGCCCCGGATCTCCACCCGCCGCTTGCCCGCCCGGCCTTCGATCGTGAAGCTGCCGGCCTCGATGGGGGCGGCCTCGGGGGCCGAGCCACGATCGAGAGGGCGGAACACGATCACGCCCTTCTCAACCGGCTGGCCGTCGTACATGACCTTGCCGCCGCTTCTCGCCCAGTCTGCAGGCTGGCAGCCTGCAACCCCGGCGCAGCCAATTGCGAGGAGAACGAACTGGAGCGAGCGCTTAGGAGTCATGCCTTCAGAAATCGCCGGTTTCCCCTCCGGCCCGACTGCCGGCGTCACGCCAGGCCCCCGTATCGACGCCATCGCTCACGAACCGCACGGCGCCGTCGGCCATGCCGGCCACCACGCCCGCGCCGGCATGGTAGCTTCGGGCGTAGACCACGATGTTGGTGGTCGCACTCAGATAGGGGGCTCGGGCCACGGTGTCGAGCCCATACGGAAACGCATCGGGCACCGCGGTGTTCGGCGGGTTGAGCGTGCTGAAGAGCGCGCCTGCGTGAATGCAGTTGTGATAGCGGCCGCGGACGTCGTCGCCCGATCCGCGAATGTCCCGGACGAGGATCAACTCGCTCGACAACAGCGTGTGCGACAGTCCGTCGCTCACGTGGGCCGCCTTGACGGCCGAGAGTGGATAGACGAGCCCGGAGAGTTTCTCGCTCGACGCTGGTCCCGTGGGATTGAACACCGTGTTTCCGGCGTTCATGACGTAGTTGCCGTGGAAGCCCTGCTGATTGTTCGGCCAGCCGTATCCTGTCTCCGTCTTCGGGCTCGCCGGATCGGAGGGGCACATGAACGCGGGCACCACCGTGGCCTTGCCGGGAAGCGCGTCATATGAAACTGATGGCGACGTGTACCAGTTGATGCCGGAGTAGTAGCCCCACTGCATATCGTAAAGGGGCGCTTGTTCGATGTACGGGAGCAGCCTCACGAACCACGACCAGCGGTGATTGCTCCATCCGGTTGGCGTAGGGTTCACGTCGTTGATCCAGGTTTCCTGGCCCCGCGGGAAACGGCCGACGTGGTGCAGGTGGAGGTGGGCTGCCAAGCCGATTTGTTTCTGGTTGTTCACACACGTGCTGCGCCGGGACGATTCACGTGCCGCCTGGACGGCCGGCAGCAACAGCCCGATGAGCAGCCCGATGATCGCGATGACCACGAGCAGTTCGACCAGCGT
>JBBAVM010000049.1:0-24833 GCA_040397685.1 Pirellulales bacterium | reverse complement strand
CTTCTTCCTGCTTGGCCTTGCTCCCGATGGGGTTTGCCGAGCCAGGCCGGTCACCCGACCTGCTGGTGAGCTCTTACCTCACCGTTTCACCCTTACCTCCACCCGCTGCCCCAGGGGGGCCTCGCGTGGAGGCGGTTTGCTTTCTGTGGCACTGTCCCTGGCCTCGCGGCCGGTGGGCGTTACCCACCATCGCGCCCGATGGAGCCCGGACTTTCCTCCCGCCGCCGGTCGCCCGACGGCCGGCGATCACCCGGTCCGCTTCAGCCCGATTCCCGCAGGGAATCAGCCGAACTTCCTGATTGTACTCGCCGTAGAGGGTGGTGTCCGCCGCACCGGCCCTGTTTTTGGGGGGCTGCGACCGCGTCGCCAAGGAGGAACTATGATGAAATCATCAGGATTCGTTGCGGGCGGCCAATCCCCGGGACATAGCACCATGACGTATGGCGAACTGCAGCCGCTCGGCGGAGGGGATCCGATTCCCCTCCTCAAGACCACCCTCCTCGTGGGTCGGCGTGAGAGTGCCGACATCGTGCTCCGGTTCCCGAACGTGTCCGGCTCCCACTGCGAATTGTCGCTCGTGGACGGCTACTGGTACGTCAAGGATCTCGGGAGCAGCAACGGCACCAAGGTCAACGGGTCGCGGGTGAGCGAGCAGCGGCTCGACCCCGGCGACACGCTTTCGGTCGCGAAGCACGAGTACGAGGTCAGTTACGAGCCTGCCCAACTCGGGGCCAGCGGTGCCCCGAGCGAGAAACGCGCCACCCAAGACGTCTTCAGCCGCAGCCTCTTGGAGACGGCCGGCTTGGAGTCCCGCCGCCCGGCTGATTCGAAGACCGACCCACGGCGTCCCCGCCGTTGACGGTGCGCCCGCGGCCGTGGCTGGTAGACTGCCCGCATGAC
Organism: Pirellulales bacterium; assembly: GCA_040397685.1. GTDB lineage: Bacteria > Planctomycetota > Planctomycetia > Pirellulales > UBA1268 > RGVT01. Next base: position 23,933 of record JBBAVM010000049.1, on the reverse strand, counting down.
CCACCGGCGGAAGTTTCGCGTCGAACTGCGGAAGAACAGGACCGTGCGCCGCCGGGGCGGCGACCTCACCCGCCGCACGCTCGAGGACCCCGAGTCGGCGTCGGATCTCGCCGCGGGGGAACGCCTGTCTGGCAAGGGTGAATTGACCCGCAAGCGAACGGTGGTCGTGGCCGCCGCGCCCGAGGCGGCCGCCCCGCGGCGCGACGGGCTCGCGGTCGAGCCCGAGGCGGTCGGCGCCGTGCGCGGCCGAGTGCTGCACGTGCACGGGCTCGAGAGCGTCGTGCTTCACCCCGATGGCTCGACGGTCCGCTGCACGACCCGCCGCTTGTTGCGCACGCTGTCCACCGACCAACGGCATCCGCTCGCGGCGGGCGACTGGGTGCGGTTTCGGGGCACGGGCCGCGACGGCACGATCCAGGCGATCGAGCCGCGGCGCAACTCGCTGGCCCGCGCGAGCCGGGGCCGCCGCCACGTCATCGTCGCGAACGTCGATCAGGTGATCATCGTCGGAAGCGCCGCGCTGCCGGGGCTGAAGCCGGGCCTCATCGACCGGCTCATCGTGGCCGCCGAGGCGGCCGGTATCCGGCCGATCATCTGCCTCAACAAGGCCGACCTCGTGCCGGTGGCGAGCCTCGTGCCCCTGGCCGGCGTCTACGCCCGGATGGGCTATCCGGTCGTTCTTTGCTCGACGAACACCGGTCTCGGGATCGAGCGGCTCGGGCGCGAGCTCGACGGTTGGGTGACCGCCGTCGTCGGTCAGAGCGGCGTCGGCAAGTCGTCGATCCTCAACGCGCTCGCGCCGGCGCTCAAACTGCCGGTGGGGGAAGTGAGCCGCGACAACGAAAAGGGCCGGCATACGACGACGACGGCCCGACTCATTCCCCACGGCCGTGGCGGCGCGTTCGTCGATACGCCGGGAGTGCGGCAGTTCCAACTCTGGGAAATCGTTCCGGCCGAGGTGCCCGCGGCGTTCCGTGATCTCCGGCCGTTCGCCAACCACTGCCGCTTCCCCGACTGCGGCCACACGCACGAGGCCGACTGCGCCGTGAAGCACGCCGTGGCCGACGGCCTGCTCGACACGCGTCGCTGGGAGAGCTGCTGCCATCTCGCGGCGAGTGGCGACGAGCATCCCGAGGCCGACGAGTGATGGATCGCGGCCGGGCGAACAGCGTGCAGAGCGAGCGGGCGGTGCTCGTCGGCGTGCTCCTCGACACGCCGGCGAACCCCGAGCGACCGCTCGCGGAACTCGCCGGCCTCGTCTCGACGGCCGGCGCGGTGGTGGTCGCGGAGTTGACGCAGCGCCGCGAGACCCCCGACCAGACGACCTACCTCGGGAAGGGGAAGCTGGCCGAACTGACCACGCTCTGCGCCCACCACGACGCCGATGTCGTGATCTTCGACAACGACCTCTCGCCGGCCCAGACCCGCAACCTCGAGCGGGCGCTCTCGACGAAGGTGCTCGACCGCTCCGAGGTGATCCTCGACATCTTCGCGGCCCGGGCGCGGACCTACGAAGCCCGGCTCGCCGTCGAGCTCGCCCAGCTCGAGTACTCCCTGCCGCGCTTGAAGCGGATGTGGACGCATCTCTCGCGGCTCAAGATGGGCATCGGCATGCGTGGCCCCGGCGAGAAGCAGCTCGAGGTGGATCGCCGGCTCGTCGAAAAACGCATCCACGACCTCAAGCAGGAGCTCGTCGCCATCCACGGCCGCCGGGAGCGGCAGGTCGCGGCGCGTGGCGAACAACTCACCGTGTCGCTCGTGGGCTATACCAACGCCGGCAAGAGCACGCTGCTCAACGCCCTGACCGGCTCGAGCGAACTTGCCGAGGACAAGCTGTTCGCCACGCTCGATACGCGGACACGGCGTTGGCGGCTACCGGGCTGGGGCCCTGTCCTCCTGAGCGACACGGTCGGATTCATCCGCGACCTTCCGCACCGGCTCATCGCGAGTTTCAAGGCGACGCTCGAGGAGACGCGGCAGGCCGACCTGCTGCTGCACGTGGCCGACGCGTCGAGCCCGCTCGTGGACCATCAGATCGCCGTCGTCCGGGACGTGCTCCGCGACATCGGTGTGGACGACAAGGACGCGCTCCTCGTGCTCAACAAGTTCGATGCCGTGGCCGACCCCGTCCGCCGCGACCGGCTCCTCGACCACCACCCCCATGCCCTCGCGGTGAGCGCCCGCACCGGCGCGGGCCTCGACACGCTCGCCCGCGCCGTCAGCGACCACCTCGGCCGCACGTTTCGCGACGTGGACGTCGAGACCGACCCGGGCAACGGGCGGCTGCTGGCATGGCTCGCCGCCCACGGAGAGGTGCTGTCGCGACACTTCACCGTCGATCGCATGCTGATCCACTGCCGGATCCCGGCGGCCGTGCTCGGCCACATCGACCCGCGCGACGCCGTGGTCCGCGAGCATGCCACCCCGGCCCGCCTGGCCCGCCCCGAGATCGACTCCGACGATGCATCCGCACCAGCCATCCCCGCAGGCTGACCGTGGGCGTCGGCGCCATCTGGCCGGCCTCCGGGCACTCGTCACCGGCGGCTCGTCGGGCGTGGGCCGCGCCGTGGCGATCGAACTGGCCCGCCGCGGCTGCCGCTGCATCGCCACGGCCCGACGGGCCGAGAGGCTCGCGGAACTCGCACGCACGCCGCTGCCCGCCGCCGCCCCGCCGATCATCGCGTGCCCCGGAGACATCACGTCGGCCGACTTCCGCGGTCAGCTCCTCGACGAATGCGCCACGCGCCTGGGCGGGCTCGACGTCGTCGTCGCGGCGGCGGGCGGCGGCGCGATCGGCCCCTTTCGCGATGGCGATCCCGACACCTTGCGCTCGGTCATGGAGCTCGACTTCTTCGCGCCCGCCGAGCTGGTACGGCTGGCGCTCGGAATGCTCGCGCAGAGCGGCGATCCGGCCGTCGTCCTGGTGGGCTCGATCCTCGGCCTGCACCCCCTGCCGCTCCACGCGGAATACTGCGCGGCCAAGGCGGCGCTCGTGTCACTGGCAGGCTCGCTGCGGGCCGAGCTCGCCCCCGACGGCGTGGACGTGCTGCTCGCGCATCTCGGGCCGACGCAGTCGGAGTTCTGGGACCATCTCGTTGCGGGAACGCGGCCCGCGTGGTCGGACGGCAGTCCCCTGTCGGCGGAGGCCACGGCGCGGGCGATCGTCGAGGCGCTCGCCCGCAGGCGACCCGAGGTCGTGCCGGGCTGGTCCGCCAAGGGTTTCTCGATCGCAGCCCGGTTCTGCCCCTGGCTCATCGATGCCATCGTCGCCCGCCGCAGGGAGCAGCGAACATGACCGTGCGTTTACCGCCCCGTGAACCGGCTTCTCCCGGCACCGACCCGCTGCTGGCGGTGGCCTGCCCGGAATGCCACGTCGCGATCGGGGCGGACCGGTCGCTGGCGGGAAGCCCGGCCCGCTGCCCGTTGTGCCGCGCGGCGTTCATCGTCCCCGTGCCCCCGCGGCCGCAGGCCGGCGCCGACTCCGAGATCACCGCGGAGGCTCTTCACCGCCACGCGCGCGAGGATCGTTCGCGGCGCCGGGCCCGCCGCAACATCCTCATGCTTCTGGCGGGCGTCGCCTTCCTCCTCGTGATCGTGCTCTCCCTCGGCACCCGACGGCCGAAGAAGCGCCGGTAGCCCCGGCTGCGAGGTCAGAGCTGCTCGCCGATCGCGAGCAACTCCTCCGCGTCGAGCGCCACCGTGGGCGACTCGAAAAGCCGTGCGATCGCCGCCCGATGGATCTTCATCTTGGTGCCACCGACCCCGAGGGCGCCGTAGCACACGCAGCCCTGGTCCGCCTTCGCCTTGTCGGTCGCGACGATGCCGTCGATGCCGGCCGGCGGCACGGCGTTGAGGTCGATCAGCACGCGGGCGTTCCGGGCCAGGCCGCGGCCCGCGGCGTCGAGGAGCGTGACGCCCGCGGCCCCCGCGGCCACGATCAGGTCCGCGGCGGCGACCGCCGTCCCGAACGGCCTCGCTGCCGACGCCTCGCCGAGCATCTCCACCGGCTCGAGCCGGGCGTCGCCCACCGCCGCAGCGATCCGCGCACAGACCTCGGCGGCCCGGGCGAGGTTTCGCGAGGCTACGGTCACCGAGACGCCCTTGCGGGCCAGCAACCGCGCCACCCGCTGCCCTACCGGACCGGTTCCACCGAGCACGAGTGCCCGCAGGCGGCCCGCAGTCTCACGGTCGGACAGCGGCAGATGCCGGGATGCCGCGACGACGGCCGCGCTCGCGGTGGTGTTGGCGCCCGCCGGATCGAGCATCGTGCCGACACGCACCGGCCCGAAGAAGGTCTTCAGGACACGATCGTGGACCGCCTCCGCAGCCACGACATCGGAGCCCCCGATGAAGATCGCCGTGGCGGCGAGGTCGGAACCGCCGCGGGTGAACATCGCCCCGTGAACGAGCGGCACCACGCTCTCCGGCGTGACGCTGCCATGCCGCAGAAGCACGTCGGCCCCGGCATCGACCGCGACGACCGCATCGAACGTGCTCGGCTGCGGATCGCAATCGAGCTGGATCAAAATTCGCTTCGGCATCGTTCGTACCGTGGGCTTTCCCGGCCGCAGTTCGGGACCGCCCACGCCCCGTCGCCGGACGTTCGCTCCGGCCATCCTGGCCTTCGCTCACTCGATGCTGCCTGCGCTCCGCCATCCATGGCTGCGCTGGTCAGCAACGCCGGCTCCCAGGGCATGGGCAGTCCCTCACGGGGCAAGGCTAAAAGCCCCTGAATGGATGCGCGGCCTGATCCTTGCCAGCGATCATCTCGTCGGCGGTCGGCTTGCCCTTCATCGCGTTGGCGATGGCGTCCATCGTGGCCTTGTAGTTGTACTCGTAGATCTTCTTGTCGTCGGCGGCGAGCCAGTGGATGAACACGCCGCACACGATCACGAGGTTCTCGCAGTCGCTCTTCGGGATCACGCCGGCGGCAACGCTGTCGGCCACGGCCTTGGCGACGGCCGCCTGGGCGGGGCCGAACATCTGCACCGCCTGCTTCGCGCCCTTGATCGTGACCTTCGTGATCATCACGGTCGCCGGCTTCACGGCGAGGTTGGGCGTGAGCACGGCCAGCAGGTTCGAGTGACCCTCGCTCTGCCGGGCCAACGCATTCGCGAACGCGACGCCGACCGGGCCGTCCTTGCTGCCGATCAACAGATCGATATGGGCGATTTCGTTACCATCGCCTGCCAGGGCCTCGCCAATGAACATCGACATGGGGTTTTCTCCTGAAAAGGGACCTCGCAGCGTCCGCTGCCGCCAGCACGGCGGGTCACCATGACGCGATCCCGCGGTGTTCGCGGGTAGCGGCGGCAGAGTAGCATCTGCGCCGTGAACCCTCAACCGGCGGACGTCGGGATCGGATCGTCGGCGCGGGATCGCGTCCACGAGCCCCCCGCGCGCAGCCGGCCGGCGCTCGTGATCGCGGGGGCGAGTTGCCGGGCGGCCACCGCCTCGGCCACGGCCGTGGGCTGGCAGGTGTTTGCGGCCGATTGCTTCGACGACTTCGACCTCGGCGGCGTCGCAGCGGCAACCCGCCGGGTGCATGGCTATCCCGAAGGCGTCGTCACGGCCGTCGCCGATTTTCCCGCCGCGCCGTGGTGCTACACGGGCGCGCTTGAAAACCACCTCTCCGTCGTCGAGCGCATCACCGCCACGCGTCCACTCGCCGGCTGCGCTCCCGCGGCCGTGCGGCTCGTCCGTGATCCCGTGACCCTCGATGCGCTCGCCCGTGACGCCGGCCTGGCCTTTCCGGACACCCGCGCCTCCCCAGCGGGCCTGCCCACCGACGGAACGTATCTTCGCAAGCCGCTGGCGAGCGCCGGGGGTCGCGGCATCGCCCCGTGGAACGGGGCGTCCATCCCGACCGCGGATCCCGAGTGGGTGTGGCAACGGCGCGTGGCGGGCGAGCCTCTCTCGGCTGTGCTGGCGCTCGGGCCGGGGACGCCGCGGCTGCTCGGCATGAGCCGGCAACTCGTCGGGGAACGATGGTGTCACGCCCCCGCCTTCGGCTTCTGCGGTGCGATCGGCCTGCGCCCCGGCGACCTGCCGCCCGCCGATACCGACCGCCTCCAGCGGTTCGCGGTCGTCCTCGCCGCGGCGGGCCTGCGCGGCGTGATCGGCGTCGATCTTGTCGGATCGACCGGCAGCCTGCATGTGATCGAGGTCAACCCGCGGCCGACGGCGTCGGCGGAACTCGTCGAGCGGGCCTCGGGGGAATCGATCCTCGCCACGCATCTGGCGGCATTCGGCCTCGCCTCACCACGACCGTCTTCCGGCCCCGCCTCCGACACTCGGTGGTCGAAGGCGATCCTGTTCGCACCCGCCGTGGTCACGATCGACGAGCCGTTCGTCGCCCGGCTGCTCGATCGCACCGCCCGCTGGACGAGCGCCGACGGTCGGCCCGCGCTTGGCGATGTGCCTCAACCGGGGCAGACGCTCCGCGCGGGCTCGCCCGTGCTGACGGTGTTCGCCCACGGCGAGTCCGTCGCGGAGAGCCTGGACGTGCTCCGCAAGCGGATCGCCGCCCTCGAGGCCGTCGTCGTATGAGCCGGTGCCGGCCGCTCCCTCACCCGGCACGCCGGTGCAGGAAAGTCTCTTCGGCGGCGACGCCCGGAAGCACGAATTGCATGAGGTACGCGTCTTCCGTGGTGTCCTGGTAGAAGTCCTTGAGCACCGAAATCGCCCGGTAGCCCAACGAACGGAAGAAGAGCTGGGCTGGCAGGTTCCGCTCCCGCACCTCGAGCACGATGCGGTCGCGGCGCTCGGGGCTCAACTTGCCCGCGAGCTTCTCCATCATCTGCGCGCCGATCCCGAGCCGCCGGTGGGACCGACGGACGGCGAAATTGAGGACGTGCAGCCGGCTGCGGTGCAGTTCGTAGATCATGAAGGCCACGATCGAATCGGCGACCTCGGCCACCATGCCGATGCAGTTCCGCTGGCGCATGCAGCGGGTGAAATCGTCGTCCGACCACGGAAACTCAAACGCCTCGTGCTCGATGTCGAGCACTTCCGGCATGTCTCTGCGGATCATCCACCGCACGTGAATCTGAAGTCGATCGCGTTCCGTCGTCGCCACGTTCGCACTACTCCGCGGAAGGGGGTCGGGGCCTGCTGGGCTGCGGACCGTAGCAGGCGATCCGCGGGCCGCCAAGGCTTTTTCGACCGCTCGGACGCGGGCTTTTCCTCGGGCAACCCTGCCTTGACCATCCTCCGACCGGGGCCTACCCTCCCCGCCCGCCATCTCATCCGCACCTCGGGCAGGCCACCGCCGATGCCGCTTCACCGATCCTTTTCGTGTCTCGTCGCGCTCGGCATGCTCGTGACCCTCGGGTGCGCCGGTCCGGCGATCCGCAGCCAGAGCCCCGAGGTGGCGGCGCTCGTGACGCTCGAGGCCGACACGAAACTCGTGGCCGACTACACGACTCCGTGGGGACTCAACGCGCAGCGGATCGAGCGGGCGGCGCTCGTCACCGGACTCGCCGGCAGCGGTGGCGACCCGCCACCGGGCCTGCAGCGTCAGCAGCTCATGAGCGACATGCAGGCCCGCGGCGTCGTCGAGCCGAACAAACTGCTCGCCTCGAAGTCCACGTCGCTCGTCTGGGTCCATGGCTACCTGCCGCCCGGCATTCGCAAGGGCGACCGCTTCGACGTCCACGTCGAAGTGCCGGCCGACAACGAAACCACGAGCCTCGACGGCGGCTGGTTGATGGAGACGCGGCTCTCCGAGATGGCCGTGCTCGGCAACCGTGTCCGGGATGGACACATGCTCGGACTCGCCGAAGGCCCGCTGCTCGTCGATCCCGTGTCGCAGGGGACGCTTGATCCGGTGGCCCGGCTGCGGGCACGGGTTCCGGGAGGTGGGGTGTCGCTGACGGACCGCTCGATCGGGCTCATTCTCGCTCCCGAGCACCGCTCGATCGCCCTCTCGAAACGGATCGGAGACTGCATCAACAAGCGGTTCCACGCCGTCATCAAGGGGACCAAGCGCGGCGTCGCCACGCCGAAGACCGACCGCTTCATCGAACTGGAAGTGCCGACGATCTACCAGGAGAACCTCGCTCGCTTCGTGCGCGTCGTCCGCTGCGTGGCCATCGTCGAGCCGCCAGCCGGCCGCCACGCCCGGCTCGAGCTCCTGGCCCGCCAGCTCGCCGATCCCGTCACGGCCCCCGCGGCCGCGGTCCGGCTGGAGGCGATCGGGAAGGAGGCGATCCCGACCCTCAAGGTGGGGCTCGACTCGAAGGACGCCGAGGTCCGCTTCGCGGCCGCCGAGGCGCTCGCCTACCTCGGCGAGTCGGTCGCGGCGGAGCATCTCGCCGAAGCCGCGTCCGCGCTCCGCAGCGCGCGTCCGGCCGCGCTCGCGGCACTCGCCGTCGTCGATGATGCCAACGGCATCGACGCCCTCCAGGGCCTGCTCGACAGCCCCAGCGCCGAAACCCGCTACGGCGCGTTCCGCGCCCTGTGGCGGATGGACCCGTCCGCGCCGCTCATCCGGGGCGAGCGGCTCGGGGATGCGTGTTCGCTGCACGTGCTCGATGTCGATGGCCCGTCGCTCGTCCACGTGACCCGCAGCCACCGCCCGGAAATCGTCCTGTTCGGCACCGACCATCCGCTGGCCGACGGGCTCCGCGCCGAGGCCGGATCCGCGACCGTGGTGGTGGTCGAGGGGGGCACCGCGACCATCAACCGCTTCGTGCCGGGCGAGCCGGACCAGCGGGTCGAGACGCCGGCCCGGGTCGATGCCGTGGTGCGGGCGATCATCGGCCTGGGCGGCACCTACCCCGATGCCGTCCAGTTTCTGCAGCAGGCCAGCTCCAATCGCTGGCTCTCCGGCCGGCTCGCCTTCGACGCCCTACCCGACGAACTCGACGGCCGGATGAGCGTCCACGAGGAGGCCGCCCGGCAGGAACGCGACATTCCGCCCGACAACGACACCGCCGACCATGCGCCGGCAGGCTCCCGGAGCAAACGCACGGACGAGTCTTCATGACCAGGCTCAAAGCGCTCGAACTGTTCGGCTTCAAGAGCTTCGCCGACCGGACCCGCTTCGAGTTTCCCGCAGGCATCACGGTCGTCGTCGGCCCGAACGGCTCGGGCAAGTCGAACGTGGTGGATGCGCTCAAGTGGGTGCTGGGGGAGCAGTCGGTTCGCAGTCTGCGCGGCCGCGAGATGACCGACGTGATTTTCGCGGGCTCGGTCTCCCGCAAGCCGCTCAACGCGGCCGAGACGTCGCTGATCTTCGACAACGCCGCCCGCCAGCTGCCCGTCGAGGCCGACGACGTGCAGATCACCCGTCGCGTCTACCGCAGCGGGGAGAGCGAATATCTCGTCAACGGCGCGGTTTCCCGCCTGCGTGACATCCGCGAACTGTTCTCGGGCACCGGCGCCGCCACCGAGGCGTACAGCGTCATCGAGCAGGGCCGCGTCGATGCGTTGCTCGTCGCCTCCGGCAGGGATCGGCGGGCGGTCTTCGAGGAGGCGGCCGGCATCACCCGCTTTCGAGCCCGCCGCACGGAGGCCCTGCGGCGGCTGGAACGCGCGGAACAGAACCGCCAGCGGCTGGCCGACATCGTCGGCGAGGTCGCGAGCCGGCTCGAGACCGTGAAACACCAGGCCGCACGGGCCCGGCGCTACCGACAGATGACCGACCGGCTCCGGCTACTGCGGCTGTCGGCCGCCACGTCCGACCTCGCCGAGGCCGACGCCGCTGTGGCACGCGTGGATGAGGCGCTCGCGGGCCTGCGCGACCGGTTCACCGCGGCGGAAACCGCGGCGGCCGCGGCGGCCGAGGCGAGCGGCAGCCTCGACGAGCGATGCCGCGAACTCGAACCCAGACTCGCGGCCCTGCACGGCAGGCTCACGCACGATCGCCAGGCGCTGGCCGCGGCGGAGACGACGCTCGTCATGCTGCGCCAGCGGCGGCAGGAACTCGATGCCGAAGCCGCCCGCCGTGCCGATGAACTCCGCGTCGCTGTCGGCCGGGAGCGGGCCGCCGAGGCGGCGCTCGCGGCGGCGGGCGAACAGGCCCAGGCCGTGGCGGCCCAACTCGACGAGGTCGCATCGGCCCTCGCCGCCCGGGAGGAAGCCATCGCCGGCTCCCACGAATCGGCCACGGCGCTGCGCAGCCGACTCACCACCCAGCAGGCCGAAGTGGCGGCGCTCGAGCGGCGGCTGCAGCGGCTCGATGCCGACATGGAGCGGGCCGCGGCCCAGGCCGACGAGGCCCGTCGGGCCGCTGATCAAGCCAACGCGGCCGTGACCGCCGCGCGCGAGCACCATGCCCGCCTCACCGAGGTGATCGCCGGCCGCGAAGGCGCGCTCGGAGCCTTGGAGTCGCGGTTCGCGTCCACGGCTCACGAGCTCGAGCGCCACGAGTCGATGCTGCGGGAGCGGACCTCCCTGCTCGAGGCGGCCTGGCACGACCTCTCGGCCTGGCGGGCGAAACTCGAAGCCTGCCGCGAGCGCCGTCGCACGCTCGAGGAGATCACCGATCGGCATGAAAGCCTCTCGGAGGCGGCGCGGGCGATCCTGCGGACCGACGGCCCGACCATGCCGGGCCTGTGCGGTGTGGCGGGCGATCTGATCGATGCGCCGCTGGAGTGGGCGGCGATCGTCGATGCGGTGCTGGGGCCGACCGCCCACGCGATCGTCGTGAGTTCGCTCGACGACCTCGTCCGCTGGTTCGGCCTGTGGGAAGACACGCCCGCGGCGGCCGAGGTGCTCGGCCGGGGCGGCCGGATTCCATTCCTGGGCGCCGAGGCCCCGTCCTCCGCATGCGGCACCGACCTCGATGGTCACCCCGGCGTCGTCGGCCGGCTGGCCGACCTCGTCGTCGCCGGGCAGCCGGAGTCACCCCAGGCCGGTCTCGTGCGCAGGCTGCTCGGGAGCGTGTGGGTGGTCGAGCGGCTCGACCACGCCCAGGCGCTGGTCACCCAGGCTCCGGCGGGAACGATCGCCGTCACGCGGTCCGGGATCTGCCTGTCGGCGGGAGGAACGTTCGAGGTCGGCACGACCGGCACCGGCCAGGGGCTGGTGGCCCGGCGGAGCGAGCTGCGGGCCCTGCGCGACCGCGATGCCGAACTCTCCGCCACGACGGCCGAAACCGAGACCCGCATCCGCGCGCTCCAGGCCGAGATCGCGCAGTGGCAGCAGGACATTCGCCGCCTCCAGGCGCGGCGGCAGCAGGAGGCCGAGACGATGGCCTCCGCCAAGGCCGAGGCCGACGGCCTCGGCCGCGACTGCGTGGCCGCGGAGAAACGCACCGCCGCGGCGGAAGCCGCCGCCCTCGAGGCCGAGCGGCGGGTGGCGGGGCTGGCTCGGACCGCCGACGAAACGCGGGCAGCCGGCGAGAAGCACCAGAGCGAACTCGACGCTGCCCGGGGCGAGGCGGAACGCACGGCCGCCGCGCTCGAAGCGGTCGATCGTGGTCGCGGCGACGTGGTCGCGGAGGTCAACCGCCTGCACGTCGCCCGCGCGACCTGCGCCGAACGTCTCGCCGCCAGCCGCGGGCTCGTGGAGACCCGCCGTGCAGAGCGGGACGCGTGTCAGGGCGACATCACCGTGGCCCGCGACCACCATGCCGCCGCCGAAAAACGCCGCGCGGCGTTCGATCTCGAGCTCCTCGCCGCGGGAGCCGCGCTCGCCGAGGCCGCCGTCGCGACCGAGCGGTCGGCGGAGGCGCTCGCCGACCTCTCGGCCCACCGCGACCGTCTCGCCAGCGACCGTAACGCCGCCATGACGACGTCCGAGCGGTCCCGGGCCGCCATGTCGGCCCTCGGCGATTCGATCCACGCCCACGAACTCGAGGCGGGCGAGGCCCGGCATCGCCGCACCCGGATCCTCGAGCGGATTCGCGACGAGTACGACATCGACCTCGAGGCGGAATTGCGGGACGGCGCGGCGCCGGCCGCGCCCGCCGAGGGGGAGGCCGTCCCGACCGACCGCACCGTGCTCGAGGCGGAGATCGAGGTTCTGCGGCGCAAGCTGGGCAGCATGTCGTCGGTGAACCTCGAGGCCCTCGCCGAGGCCGACGCCCTCGCGCAACGGCTCGCGACGCTCGAGGCCCAACTCACCGACGTCACGAATGCGAAGCAGTCGATCGAGCAGCTCATCACGCGGATCGACGAGGAGAGCCGACGGCTCCTCGGCGAGACGATCGAGACGGTGCGGGTCTACTTCCGCGAACTGTTCGAACGGCTGTTCGCGGGCGGCCAGGCCGATATCGTGCTCGAACCCGACGTCGATCTTCTGGAAACGTCGGTTGAGATCGTGGCCCGCCCTCCGGGCAAGGAGCCGCGGAGCATCTCGCTCCTTTCCGGCGGCGAGAAGACGATGACCTGCGTGGCGCTTCTGCTCGCGATCTTCCGCTCGCGCCCCAGCCCGTTCTGCGTGCTCGACGAGGTCGATGCCGCGCTCGACGAGGCCAACGTCGATCGCTTCGTCGGCGTGCTCCGCGATTTTCTCTCGTCCACGCAGTTCATCGTCGTCACCCATTCGAAAAAGACGATGGCCGCCGCCGACACGCTGTACGGCGTCACCATGGAGGAGTCGGGCGTCTCCAAGCGGGTCTCCGTGCGGTTCGAGTCCACGGCCGCCCAAACGCGGTCCCAGCCCGCAAAAGCGGCCTGACGGGCCGTTTTTCCCGGCTCCCGAGCACAGGCCAAGGCCTGGAGCGCGCCCCCACGGCCGGCACCACCGGTGCGTTCCGGAAGAACGGCTCAAGTCTCACCACTGGATCTTTCGATCTACCCTCTTGGATGGTCGTGCCGCGAACGTGTCCCGGTGCAAACCGGAACACCTTCCCGGCACGGAAGCAGGGGGGGATACCTGCGAGTCAATGCATCCGTCGGCAGCACCCGTTACGGGGCTGATGCCGGCGACGATGCCTTTCTTCAGCCCCCTCCGCGCTTCACGCCGTCCGCCGTGGGGCCCGACGACGCGGGCGTGCCCCAGGCGAGTGACCGCGTCACAGGGGGGCTGTGCTCCGTTGCCCAATCCAGGGGCGGGCTGGCCAGATCGTTTCCGGACACCAAAGATCGAAATGGAGCAGAAGCGATGAAGGTTTTCACAACTGGCCAGGTCGCCAAGATCTGTAAAGTCGCTCCCCGTACGGTGAGCAAATGGTTCGATTCCGGCCGCCTCAAGGGCTACCGGATCCCCGGGTCGCAGGACCGCCGCATCCCGCGGGAATACCTGATCAAGTTCCTCAAGGAGCACGGCATGCCGCTGGGCGACCTCGAGGACGAGGCGATGGCGAAGATCCTGCTCGTCGGCCAGGACCAGGTCCTGATCGAGAACCTCAAGAAGCTGCTGCCGGTCGAGCGATCATTCAAGATTCAGGTCGCCGCCAGCGGCTTCGAGGCCGGCATCCAGGCCGAGAGCTTCCATCCCGACTGCATCGTCGTGGACTACTCGATCGGCCGGATCGACGCCCAGCAGATCTGCCAGAACCTGCGTCGCAACCCGGAGTACGCCGAGACGATCGTGATCGCCCTGCTGCCGGACGACGGCTCGCAGATCACGGTGGACCGGGCCCACGTCAACGAGAGCTTCAAGAAGCCCTTCGACGTCGCCCTGCTCGCCGAGCGGCTCCGCACCCTGATCGGTGCCCGCAAAGAGCTGGTCTGACCAAAGCCGACACGCTTCGACTCCATTCCCGCGGCCCGGTGCGACCCAAGCGCACCGGGCCGCGGCGTTGCTGTCTGTCGCGCCGTCGCCGCCGTCCCGGCGTCGGCTCCGGCTTACGGTCGCCGGGCAAAGCCCGTCTCCCAAGCGCACCGGCCCGCGGCGTTGCTGTCTGTCGCGCCGTCGCCGCCGTCCCGGCGTCGGCGCCGGCTTACGGTCGCCGGGCAAAGCCCGTCTCCCATGCCTTCGGTGTCAGGGCCGGAGGCTCGGGGCTGCCCATGCCCTCTCGCCGGGCTATGGGAGCGAGCGCAGCCAGGATGGCGAAGCGAAGCGGACATGCAGAGAGCCGAGGCCGCGGAGGGCCGAGGCGAACGTCCGGCGAGGGGGGCTGGGCAGTCACGAGCCGGCGCGTACCAAGTCCGCTCGTCTATACTCGCCGCATGAGCAACATGCAGCATGGCATCCGCATGATCGACGTCGGCGCGAAACCCGTGTCGCTGCGCACGGCGCGGGCGTCGGGCAGGCTCGTGGCGCAGGCCGAGACGATTCGGCGGATTCAGGCCGGCTCGCTCGAGAAGGGCGACGCCGTCGCCACGGCCAGGCTGGCCGGCATCATGGCGGCCAAGAAGACGAGCGACATCGTGCCGCTCTGCCATCCGCTGCCGCTCGATGCGGTGAACGTCGCGGTCGGCTTCGAGCCCGAGGCGGTCGTGATCGAGGTCGTCGCGCGGGCCACCGCCCGGACGGGCGTCGAGATGGAGGCGCTCGTCGCCGTGTCGGCCGCGGCCCTCGCGATCTACGACATGGCCAAGTCGATCGACCCCGGCATGACGATCACCGCCGTCCAACTCGAAGAGAAGACGGGGGGAGTGCGAGGGGATTACTCCAGGGGTGGAAGCTCTGCGTCACCGTGAGGGGTGGGTGAGGGGGTCGGCGAACGCTCGACGAGCATGGGCCGCCCCGGCCCCGCGAGGAGACTTTTGCCGCCCCCGCAGCCGCCGACTACGTGCGCCCCTGACCGCTCGACTCGGCGAGGATGGGACCGAGCTCTTCGACGAAGTCGCGCACATCCTGAAACTCGCGGTAGACGCTGGCGAACCGCACGAAGGCCACCTGGTCGAGTCCACGGAGCAGTTCCATCAGCCGCTCGCCGAGCACGCGGCTCGGCACCTCGGTTTCGTACGTGCCGTAGAGTTCGCCCTCGAGGGCCGCGACGACCCCCTCGATGTCGTCCTCGGTGACGGGCCGCTTCCAGCAGGCCTTCGCCAGGCCGCGCTTGATCTTGTCGCGGTCGAACGGCTCGCGATCGCCCCCCTTCTTGACGACGGAAAGAAGCTGCCGCTCGACGCGCTCGTAGGTGGTGAAGCGGCGGCGGCAGGCGACGCATTCGCGGCGACGGCGGATCGACGAGCCGTCGTCGCCGGCACGGGAGTCGATCACCCTGTCGTTGTCGGCACGACAGAACGGGCAGCGCATGGGGGGCTCACGGAGGGCAACCGTATCCTACGACTCGCCGCCCGAAGCCGACAAGGGCGGCGGGCGCTCATTCCGCCGGCCGGCCGTCGCGGGCGATTTTCCAGTCGCGCCGCTGCCGCGAACTCGGGATGTCCATCGCCTTGCGATACTTCGTCACGGTCCGACGCGCGACGGTGATGCCGCGTTTCCCCAGTTCCTCGACCAGTGCGTCGTCGCTGTAGGGGTTGTCCTTCGGCTCCTGGTCGATGATCTCCTGGAGCTTCGCCCGCACCGTGTCCCAGGCCACCTCGTCGCCGTCGGCGCTCACGGTGCCGCCCACGAAGAATCGCCGCAGCGGAAAGAGACCACGCGGCGTCTGCAGCCACTTGTCGTCCACCGCCCGGCTGACGGTCGTGACGTGCATGCCGATCCGATCGGCGATCTGCTGCATCTTGAGCGGTTCGATCGCCTCAGGCCCATCGGCGAGGAACCGCGTCTGGTGATCCACGATCGCCTGGGCGGTCTTGAGGAGGGTGCTGCGGCGCTGCTCGATCGACTCGATCAGCCACTGTGCGGAGTTGATCTTGCGCTTGATGTACTCGCGGGTCGCCGGATCAGTGTCGGGGGAGAGCAGCATTTCCCTGTAGATGGGACTGATGCGCAGGTTCGGCAGATCCACCTCCTCGAGCCGCACCTTCCACGTGCCGTCGGGTTGCTGCTCGACGTAGACGTCGGGCTTCACGACCGGCACGTACGGAACCGTGAAGATGGCACCGGGCTTCGGCTGGAGCGAGTGCAACTGGTCGCGGAGCCGCTCGATCTCGGCGATCGAAAACCCGGTCTTGCGCTCGATCAGCGGCAGCCGGTTGCCGGCGAGATCCTCGAGATGGTCGCTCAGAAGGCGCCGCAACTGGCGGGCATGCGGCATGTCCGGGCGGATCTGCAGGAGCAGGCACTCGCGCAGGTCGCGGGCCCCGACGCCGAGCGGATCCATGCCCTGCACGACGGTGAGGGCCTTCTCCAGCTGGGCGAGTTGGGTCGGCCTGTCGGTGGGGGCCTCGGGATCGACGAGGTCGTCGAGCCGCATCGGAAGGTAGCCGTTGGCGTCGAGGTTGTAGATGATCCGGTCGGCCGCCTGCCGCTCGGGATCGGAAAGCTCGTAGTTGGAAAGCTGGTCGTGGAGGTGGTTGAAGAGCGTCTCGGGCCGCTCTTGCATGTTGGCCATCGCATCGAGGTACCGGTCGGACGCCTCGTCGATCCGCGCCGCCGACGGCCGGCTGCGATCGTCGTCGGAGTCCGGGTATTCGCTCGCCCAGTCGTACGACCGCTCGAAATCGGCCTGGTTGGCATGTTCCTGATCGACGACGAGCGGCTTCTCGTCCACGGTCCGTTCGGCGACCGCCGTCGGCTCGGCCGGCGCGGCCCCCGGTTCCCCGGCGGCGACTTCGCCCCCCGCCTCCTCGACTTCAAGCGTCTCGTTGTTCTGGATCTCCTGCTCGATCCGCTCCTCGAGCGCGATGAGCGGCAGTTGCAGGATCTCCATCGACTGGATCATGCGCGGCGCAAGCACCTGCTTTTGCGCCATCCGCATTTCCTGGCCGAACGACATCCGCATTGCCGCAAACTCCGTGCCGGGCGCCGGCGGTCATCGTGCCGACGAATCGCCCGGCATCGTAAGGATACATCGCAGCCCGGTTTTTGGGGCGATCACGGCATCGGCTGCCGGCCGGACAGGGCGTCGGCCAGCATTTCGTGATTGGCCTGCTCGAGCGAGGCGCCGACGGTCAGCCCACGGGCCAGACGGGTGATCCTGACCGGCAGGCCGGCCAGGCGGCCTGCAATCTCGAGCGCGGTCGCGTCACCCTCCACGTTGGGCGTCGTCGCCATGATGATCTCGCCGACGCCGCCCTGCCGGACCCGCTCGACGAGGCGGTCGATCGTGAGCTGCCGGGCGTTTACGCCTTCGAGCGGCGAGATCCTGCCCTGCAGCACGTGGTAGAGGCCGCGGTAGGAGCCGGCCTGTTCGAGTGCCAGGAGATCCCGCACCTGCTCGACCACGCACAGCAGGCTGCGATCGCGGCGCCGGTCGAGGCAGATGTCGCACTCCTCGTGTTCGGCGAGGTTGAAGCACGTCTTGCAGGGATGCAGCTTCTCCTTGACCGCACGGATCGCCTCCGCGAACGCGATCGCCTCTTGGTTCGACATGCGCAGCACGTGATACGTGAGCCGCTCCGCCGACTTGCGGCCGATGCCGGGCAGATCGGCGAAATAATCGACGAGCCTCGCAATCGCGCCCCGGGTTTCAGCCATCGTCTTTTCCTCCGGCGGGTTCCGCTGCCCGGGCGGGCTCGACCTTGCGCACCGCAGCGTCGAAGAGCGTCCGGGCGTGGGTGACGAGCGGATGGTCCATTACCTCCCGCAGGAGCGCCGCCTGTGAGGCCACAGGCCGGGGTCGCTCCGCCGGCGTGGCATCCGTGGCAGACACCGGCGCCGGGGCCTCGACGGCGAGCGTATGCCGCACGTCCCGCCCCACCGCGTCGCGCAAGGCGGCGGCGATCGCCGCCGCGACCTCCGGCCGCCGCAGGAACGACAGCGCCGTCGTCGCTTCGGCCGGCACGCCGACTTCCAGGAGGGCGTCGTTCCAGCGGGCGGATGTCGCCGTCGCCGCGAAGTCGGCCGCCAGTCCGCCCACCCCCTCGCACGCTGCGATCCACGCGGCGTGGGCGTCGGCGGGCAACGGCCGGGGAGCCGCATCCTCGGCGGGCGTCACGGCCGGCGCTGCGGCAGGTGTCGCGACTGGTGGCGGGGAGGGCGCGACGTCAGCGCCGCGTGCGGTCGGCGGGGTCAGGTCGGTCGTTTTTTTTTCGCGCAGGGCCGGTTGCGGGCGGGCCGCCGCCGGCGGTGATTCCGTGGCGACCCGCTGGACGACCGCCACGAGATTGTCGAGGTCCTCGAGCTTCGCGAGCCGCACGACGGCCATCTCGGCGAGGATCGCGGCGTGGCCGCTGGTGCGCATCCGCGCGAGCGCCTGATCCACGATCTGGAGCATGGCGAGCAGGGTCTCAGTGCCCGTCGTCTTTCCGACTGCGACCAGGTCCACCCCGAGCGCCTCGCCCGATGCCGGCCCGCCGCGGGTTCCCGGCTCACACCCGACGCTCGCGAGCAGGGCGTCACGCAGCGCCGCGACCAACTGTTCGAGGATCCCGCCTGGATCAGCGCCGCCGGAGAGCGTGTCGTCGAATGCCTCCAGCGCGGCCCGGGGATCTCGGTCGGTGATCGCCCGCACGAGTCTTCCCACCTTCTCCTCGCGGCCGGTGCCGATGACGGCGTGGACCGCATCGACGTCGATCGCTCCCGTCGCCGAGCCGAGCAGTTGCTCGAGCAGCGACTGGCTGTCGCGCATGCTCCCTGCAGCCCGGCGGGCGATGAGCGCGAGCGCCTCGGGAGCGGCCTTGCCCCCCTCGGCCTCGACGATCTGCGCGAGGCGGCGGGCGATCGCCGGGGCGTCCACCGTCACGAAGTCGAACCGCTGGCAGCGCGAAAGGATCGTGATCGGGAGTTTTTCCGGCTCGGTCGTGCAGAGCACGAACTTCACGTGCGGCGGCGGCTCCTCGAGCGTCTTCAGGAGCGCGTTGAACGCCTCCCGGGTCAGCATGTGGACTTCGTCGATGATGTAGACCTTGTAGCGGCCGCGGGCGGGCCGCACGGCGACGTTCTGCCGGAGCTGGCGAATCTCGTCGATGCCGCGGTTGCTGGCCGCGTCGATCTCGACCACGTCCACATCCTGGCCCGCCGAAATCGCCAGGCACGACTCGCACGTGTTGCAGGGCTCCGCCGCCGGACCGTTCACGCACTCCAGGGCCTTGGCGTAGATGCGGGCCGCGCTCGTCTTGCCCACGCCGCGGGCCCCCGTGAACAGATAGGCATGCCCGATCCGACCGCTCTCGATCGCGCCGGAGAGCCCGCGGGCCACGTGCTCCTGGCCGACGAGTTCGTCGAACCGCTGCGGGCGGTAGCGGCGGGCGACGACCTGATAGGGGGCCGATTCGGCCATGGGCGGCTCCGGAGCGGACGAGCCGGGTGCCGATGAGAGGCCCACCGCACAAAGGGGCGACTGCTTATGGCTGCTGCGGTTAGGCCCTGACCAGGTTCACAGGCCCCCATCGCAGGGGCCTCTCATCGGCACCCGCACTCGCATGACTGTTTTGTACGCCCCGCCGCGCGCACGGTCAAAGGCTGCTACATTTCGCGGCCATGGCGTCCCCCGTGTCTCCGATGATGCAGCAGTTCGAGGCGGCGAAGGCCCGGTGCCCGGGGGCGCTCGTGCTCTTCCGGATGGGCGACTTCTACGAACTCTTCGGCGACGACGCCCGCGAGGCGGCCACCCTCCTCGACCTCACGCTCACGAGCCGCGACAAGGGCCCCGACGCCCTGCCGATGGCCGGCTTCCCGCACCACAATCTCGACAACCAGCTCGTGAAACTCGTGGCGGCCGGCCGGCGGGTCGCGATCTGCGAGCAGATCGACGATCCCAAAACCACAAAGGGCCTGCTGCGCCGAGAAGTGACGCGGATCGTCACGCCCGGGATCGCGGCCGACGAGACGCTGCTCGACCCCGACCGGGTCAACTACCTCGTCTCCCTGCTGCCGCGGGCGACGGCCGAGGACGTGGTGGTGGGCATCGCCTGGATCGACGTCGCCGCCGGGAGGTTCGAGTGCGCGGTCGTGCCGCGCGACGATGTCGCCGACCATCTCCTCCGGCTCGATCCCGCCGAGGTGCTGTGCGCGGAGAAGGATCGCGACGTCGTCGCCGAGCTTGTTTCATCTACAGGGAACTTGCACGCCGTGACGGTGCGGCCCGACTGGTGGTTTGACGAGGCAACGGCCACGGCCGCGGCCACGAAGGCGGTCGGTGGCCGCCGGCTCGAAGGGCTCGGCTTCGACCTGCCGGCCGACGTCCCCGGCATCGCCGCCGCCGGGGCGATCGTCGCCTATCTCGACGAGAACGAGCCCACCGCGATCGCCCGCATCGAGTCGCTCGCCGCCTGGCGGCCGGGCCACCGGATGGAGATCGACGAGGTCTCGCGCCGCAGCCTTGAGATCGTCCGCGGCACGGCGACGGGCCGCCGCGAGGGCTCGCTCGCCGGCGTGCTCGATCGAACCAAGACTCCGATGGGCGGGCGGTTGCTCGCGACCTGGCTCTCGGAGCCGCTCGTGGGAAAAAGCCCGATCGACGAGCGGCTCGATGCCGTGGCGACGCTCGTGGCCGATCCATCCCGGGCCGCACGGCTCACCGCGGCGTTCACCGGCGTCGGCGATCTCGAGCGGCTCACCGGCCGCGTCATGTCCGGCCGCGCCGGCCCCCGCGACCTCGAGCGGATCGGTCGCGCACTCGCGATCCTTCCCGATCTCGTGGCCGCACTCGGCGGGACGACTGGGCTCCTCGCATCGCTCCGCGACCGGCTCGATCCCTGCCCCGATCTCGCCACACGCATCGTCGCGACGCTCCGCGAAGGCTGCCCCGTGTTCGCCCGCGACGGCGGCTTCGTCCGCCCGGGCTTCGACGAGCGCTACGACCGGCTCGTGGAGCTCGCCTCCGGCGGCAAGGCCTGGATCGCGGAATACCAGGCCCGCGAGATCGAACGCACCGGCATCCCGTCGCTCAAGGTCGGCTTCAACCGTGTGTTCGGCTTCTTCCTCGAAGTGAGCCGGACGCACGCCGCGAAAGTGCCTGCCGACTACGTCCGCAAGCAGACGGTCAAGAACGCCGAGCGGTACACCACGCCTGACCTCGACGTGCGGCAGCGGGAGGTGCTCGGCGCCGAAGACGAGGCCACGCGGCGTGAGATCGAATTGCTCGAGGAGCTGCGGCTCTTCGTGGCGGAGCACCGCGGGCGGCTCGATGCGGCCACGCAGATCCTGGCGACGCTCGACGTGCTCACGTCGTTCGCCGACATGGCCCGGTCGCGGGCGTGGGTGCGACCCGAAATCACGGGCGGCGGCGAACTCGCGGTCGAGGAAGGCCGCCACCCGATCCTCGAAAGCATCCTTCCCGCGGGCACGCTCGTCGCGAACGACCTCGCCCTCGCAGCCGGCGGAGATGCCGCGCCGGCGATCCTGCTCGTCACCGGCCCCAACATGGGCGGCAAGAGCACGTTCATCCGCCAGGCCGCGCTGTTCGCCGTGCTCGCGCAGGCCGGGAGTTTCGTGCCGGCACGGCGGGCCCGGATCGGCATCGTCGATCGGCTCTTTGCCCGGATCGGCGCGGGCGACGACATCGCCCGGGGCGCGAGCACGTTCCTCGTGGAGATGGCCCAGACGGCGCGGATTCTCAATCGGGCGACGCCGCGCAGCCTCGTGATCCTCGACGAGGTCGGCCGCGGCACGAGCACGTTCGACGGCCTCGCCATCGCGCAGGCCGTCGTGGAGCACCTTCAGGCACACGTCGGCTGCCGCACGCTCTTCGCCACGCATTATCTGCAACTGGCCGCCCTCGACCGGCTGCCGGGCGTGGCGAACGTGCAGGTGCTCGTGCAGCAGCACCACGACCAGCTCGTGTTTCTGCACCGCGTGGCACCCGGCGCCGCCGACAAGAGCTGGGGCGTGCACGTGGCGCGGCTCGCCGGCGTGCCTGGCAGCGTCATCGAGCGGGCCCGTGACCTGCTCCTCGGCTTCGAGTCCGACGCCGCCGCCCCGGCCCCGAAGCCGCGGCGCAAAACCGCCGCCGCGGAGCAACGCTCGCTGTTCGAATCGTAGGACAGGCTTCAGCCTGTCGTTGCCGCCGTAGGACAGGCTTCAGCCTGTCGTTGCCGCCGTAGGACAGGCTTTAGCCTGTCATCCGCGCGTGACAGGCTAAAGCCTGTCCTACGTCCACTACCCGCACTGGTTCATCTTGTCGCGGGGGGTTCCCGCTGCGACGAGGGCAGGCTCCGGTTTGCCGAACTGCACGAAGGCCACGTCGGGAGCCACCGTCACCGCGATGCTCTTGTAGGCCGGTGTGCGGGAGAGCGGGTCGGCCGCCTTGGGCACGAGCACGTTGCTCTCGGGGTAATACATCGCCACGCAGCCCGGCCGGATCTGGTCGAAGGCCGAGACGATCTGCCCCCGCATCTCCCCGGCGCTGCTCGTGATCCGGCATGTGCCGCCCGCCGCGAGGCCGAACCTCTCGATGTCGTCCGGATGCATGAGCACGATGTCGCGCCGCGTCTGGTTGCGGTAGAGATCCTCTTCCTCGTAGACGACCGTGTTGAACTGCCCCTCGCTGCGGATCGTCATCAACTGCAGGCCCTCGGGCGGCTCGGGCAGGTCGTGCACGAAGAAGTGGGCGAGGCCATCGGGCGTGGGAAACGCCGGTGAGTCGATCGCCCGGCCGGGGATCGAAAACTCCTTCTTCGTCCTGTCGATCTCCGCGATCGCCTCCATGCCGGGAACGATCTTGGCGATCGCCTGGCGGATCGTGCTCGTCTGGGCCATGGCGTGCCAGTCCACCGGGCCGCCCTCGCCGAGCACGCGGCGGGCGATGTCGGCGATGATCTCCACCTCGGCCCGCGGCCCGACATGCCGCGGCGTGCCCCCGTCGGAGAGCCGGATGTAGCTGAACATGCTCTCCTGCGTGGAGGGCTCCGGCTCCTCGTCGCGGGCGAGCACGGGAAGGATGATCGTCTCCTCGGCGCCCGTGCCCCATGCGTGGCCGGTGTTGAGCGACGTGTTCATGGAGACCACGGTATCGATCTTCTCCATCGCCCGCCTGGCATACGTCGCATCGGGGCTCGCGCCGTAGAGGTTGCCCCCGAGGCAGAAGGCAAACCGCATCTTCCCCTCGTCGGCCGCGTCGAGGCACTCGAGCGTGTCGTAGCCCTTCATCGTCGGCAGCTTCACGTCGTAATGGCTCTCGAGCCGATCGAAGATCGCCTTCTTGAGCGTGGGCGTGACGCCCACCGTGCCCATGCCCTGGATGTTGGAGTGACCGCGGATCGGCTGCAGACCGGCGCCCGGTCGGCCCACCATCCGCCGCATGAGGGCGAGCTGCGCGATCGCCTGCACGGTCGCCGCGCCGTGGAGGTGGTGTGTCACGCCCATCGTCCAGGCGAACACGGCCCGCTTGCTCTCGGCGTATTGCGCCGCCATGGAGTCGATCTCGCGCTTCGACACGCCCGACTTCCGCACGATGTCGTCCCACGAGAGCGCATCGAGCCGGGCGGAGAGTTCCGGCCAGCCGGTGCAGTGGCGATGCAAAAACTCCTCGTCGACGATCGGCTCGCCGGCGGCGTTGCGCGGGTTCGCGGCGTGCAGTTCCTTGAGCCGCTTCATCAGGCCGTAGACCATCGCCAGATCGCCGCCCACATAGGGCTGGACATACGTGCTCGCGATCTCGGCGCCGAAGAGCAGCGCCCGCGCGTCGCTCGGCACCGAAAAATTCACCATCCCCGTCTCGACGATCGGATTGACGACGATCACCTTCCCGCCGCTGCGGCGGACCATCATGAGCGTCCGCATCATGCGCGGATGGTTGCTCGCCGGGTTGCCACCGATGAGGAACACGCAATCGGCGTGCTCCATGTCGTCGAGCTTCACGGTGCCCGCGCTCGTGCCGATCACGCTCGCGAGGCCGACGCCGCTCGCCTGGTGGCAGTAGTAGGAGCAGTTATTGACGTGGTTGGTGCCGTAGAGCCGGGCGAAGAGCTGCAGGAGAAAGCCCGCTTCGTTGCTCGAGCGACCGCTGAAGTAGAAGAAGGACTCCTCGGGCCTGGTCTTTTTGATTTTGGCGGCGATCCGCTCCATAGCCTCGCTCCAGGCAAGCGGCCGGTAGTGCTGCGAGCCCTTCTCCAGGATCACCGGCTGCACGAGCCGGCCCG